>NZ_JAIUIC010000019.1:0-67722 GCF_020165455.1 Mesorhizobium sp. BR1-1-3 | reverse complement strand
GTCCATATCATGCAAGGGCCGCCGCAAGCACAAGCTAATATATACCCAACTCTGGTGCCTATGGTGCTATCGCGCAATGGCCCTGACGGGCAGCCTAGGCCATGGGGCTTAGTTGCGGGATTACCGTTTTGCGCGTAGTTTGTAGATCTGGTTGTTTGGGTCCCTCCTTATGACCAGTGCCGGTCGGCACGGTCACCGTCACCCTTGCTTGGTAATCTGATCGTGCCGACCTACCCTTTTGACATAGAACCGCACCCCCTTTGGCAATTGAAGCGCCTGGCGAACGGGCGGCATGAAACTCATCCGAATGGCGTCACGCTTCGTCGCTAGGCGATGTGTTGCCGCCGGATCAACGTCAACTGCGGTTCGAGCTGTAGCGCTGGGAGCAAGACGCCCAGGAGTTACCATTGGGCTGCGCACGCTGAAAGGACGGGTTACTCCCGACGCGGCGAAGTCAAATCCGAGGATCGCAAGGGCCTTCAGCTGTCTGCTCGCGCCGAGTCCCTGCGATTCGTCTATCGACCGCTCGCCGAGATCCTGGTCGCGGAGCCCCTCGATACGATCCTG
Source organism: Mesorhizobium sp. BR1-1-3 (assembly GCF_020165455.1). Taxonomy (NCBI): domain Bacteria; kingdom Pseudomonadati; phylum Pseudomonadota; class Alphaproteobacteria; order Hyphomicrobiales; family Phyllobacteriaceae; genus Mesorhizobium; species Mesorhizobium sp. BR1-1-3. Next base: position 67,155 of record NZ_JAIUIC010000019.1, on the reverse strand, counting down.
CAGCGGGTAGAGAGCACGATAGGCGAGCCTGCCAAATCACCATCTGTCGATGCGGTCGGCGGGAAGATTGAAGCAACGGTTAGAAGTCACCCCGGGCGACCCTACGGTTCAGGTCAATGCCGTTCGCAGGCCAACCAGATCGTCGGCATGTCCCATGTCCAGACCTTCAGCCGGCGCGCCCCACGCATCAGCCGCCAGGCCGGTGAACACGTCGAACACCGTCCAGCTTCCACCTGGCTCTTGCCTTAAAGTCGTACCGCTGCTGTGCCATGGGTCATTCGTTCAGCTTCCGATCCAGCTCGTCAAGCATGGACCGATGCTGCTCGGTCACATCCCAATCTGCTGGACCTCCCAGCAGTTGGCGGATTTGATGGCGCAGCGTCTCTGAAGTAATCCACGACCGAATGAGACGCGATGTAGCCTGCTGTTGCTCGGGAGAAAGCTCTTGCATGGTTGGCCCGCACGGTTAGACCGAGCCCAACCCCTTTGTGACCTTAATGGTTCCCGATGGATTGCCTGAAGAGAGTTGGAGCAGCAGCTACTCCGGCGCGACCGATAGAAAAAGTTCATCGCCGCGAAGGCCGGCTTTGTAACGTGCAATCAGGCTTTCGGCAGCCGTCGTAGCTTCGGGGCTTTCGCGGTTAATGCCGCGCAGCTCACAAAGCATATCGAACAGCCCCTGGAGAAGAGACAGTTCCTCCGGCTCGAAGGTGCCGTTCGCGATGCTTGTTACCAGCATGATCCCTGCCCCTGCATTGGCCGGATCATTCGAGCGGGTCAGGTAAATGTCAATTCGGACCAAGGTCTTGTCGGAAAGGCCTTCATCGCTCAATAGGTCACAGTGACGACAACCGTGTCGGTGTATACGCCTGCGGAAGGAGTAGCCTGCGGCGGGACGCGACCATAAACCGTGAAGACTTGCGGGACCCCAGTTCCAGTTCCCGGCACTGTGCTGCCGGGCACGGAAGCGTCGCCCCAAGGCTGAGTTCGATCAGCATTCTTGCAGAGGCCATAGGTCACTGTTTCCACGCCTTTCGACATCTTGCGAGTTGTCGGCGGCGATCCTGTCGTGCCGCCATTCAGCGAGACCGTGTAGGCCGCTGCTGGTGTGCAGGTGACTGAGACCTGGCCGGTGGCATCAACATTGCCGTCAAGTACCCCCTTTGATCCAAATTCGATGTTCTGCGTCGATACAAGGCAGTTGGCGGCGACCGTCGCATTGATGGTGAAAGTCGGATCAGCCGCCACCGTACCGGAGGCGGTACTGCAACTGCTGCCGGAGGTATAGCGATAGCGAAATTCGATCTGCGCACCGGAGAATGTCGAAAGGTAGGTTCCAGGTGGAACGGTTCCCTGCCCTCCGGCCACGGCGCCATAAATAGTCGCCGTTCCAGTGGCTGAGCCCAATACATTTGGGGGTCAATGCCAGTGCCGGAGGGCGGGAAGCGTAGGCCCAGGCAAAAGAACCCCAAACCACGCTGCGTGCCGAGTCGGGATAGAGCTGATAGTTGAGTGCGTTGGCTCCGCTAAACATCTGGCGGGCCGTCGCCGACGACGCGCCGCCTGTGCCGGCCGCAAGATGCGCACAGATCAGGATGCGCTGACCGACAATGCCGCTGCAATTCATATTGATGGTCGCGGTCGTGTTGGTCTGACTGCCCGAGAGGGTGTCAACCAACCCGAAATTCATGTTCGAGACGCTGAAGCTGCAGCTTTGCGCCAAAGCGGACAACGGAAACATGGCAAAGGCCATAAGATGACAAGACGGAGCATTCGTTCTCCCATGTTTACCTGCATGCCACGTCCTTGATTGCGACTTGCTGACCGGGTGCGGGCGTGTAGAAAAAATCGGCCTTGCAGGAGGTGCCATCCAGACGATCGATCACGACCGTGTTCTGTGCGCTTAAGCCTCGAATGTACGCCTCACCATCGTAGCCGATGACAAACTCTTCGGAGCCAGCCTCCATGCGCCCCTTCAGGCCGGCTTCCAAAGGGGTCCCTGTGCTGTCGACCAGAGTCACGACCGCTGCTTCGGGCGCTTCCGAAACGCCGAACTTCACCACGACCCCCCTGCGATCGGCTGGCATCACGACTTCCTTGGTTGCCGGAACGTCCGCATTCACTGGCAGATTCTTTGGATCGATGGAGACCGTGTTCGGTTCGTAGGAGTTAAGCCCGGGGACCAGGATGCGCCCTTGCCGATTGGTCATTCCCACCGGCCTGTTCTGGAACTGGACGTCGACATCAGGAGCGCCGACTTCGACCACGGCGAAAGCATCGTCTATGCGATTTGTGGCAAAGACCCCGCCGCCTGCCACGGCAATCGCGCCATCCATTTGCGCAGTTGCCCGCACGTCCTTCCCGTATTGTTGGACGCCAGCCTCGAAGCGGGCGAAGCGCGCGCGATAGCTTGCTGCGGCCGACCGGTTGGGCGTGTCGCCTTCCGAGGTTCGTGCTCGCCAGCCAATGCTGCCGTCTTCCAACCGCTCCGACTTGGCGATGTCGGCGACGACATTCAGGCCGTCCGGTCCCTGCTCTATTCCCGTGGAAGCGGTGATATCGTCACCGAACGGAACCGATAGGCCGGCCAAGACTCCAAAGCTGCCGCTATCCTCAAGGTCGGTAAAGGCAGTGGCATAGAGGCTGCTTCGCTTGAATATCTGTTGGCTGTAGGAAAGGCCAACGATCTGGCTCTTCTGGCCTTCGGCACTTTCAAGATGCGTATAGGAGAGATTGAGGCTGGAAAAATCTATCGGCGCCGGGATGCTGAGCGTGAGCTGGTCTATTGCGCGAGGCACGCCCGCGCTGAAGATCGGCACGTCACCGGGCTCTGACAACGTCGGCTCTGCCGTCACCGCGGCGATGTCATCATAGTCGCCGAAGGCGCGTTGGATGCGACCGTAGATCGACCACCCTTCGTAGCTCATTTCCAGAGACGCGTTTTTGCGCTATCTACGGGCTTCAGGCCGACCTGCTTCACATGGCGACAACCTTTGCTTGCCTGCCTGTTCCGCGACGAGAGGAGGCAGGCATGGAACGGTATTTCTCGGTGGCTATTGTGACGCTGCTTTGCAGCCTAATGATTTTTGGCATGGCGCTGACAGTCGCCAGAACCCACAAGAGGACGGGCGTTCTCGCCCCGACCATGACTGGGGATCCGCTGCTTGAGCGGACAATCCGCGCTAATTCAAACTCGATCGAATGGCTGCCGGACTTTCTTCCGTCGATGTGCCTTTTCGCGGTCTACTGGAGCGCGCCATGGGCGGCTGCACTGGGACTGCTTTGGATAATGGGAAGGATTGCCTACTTCATCGGTTACCTGTCGGCACCGCTGAAGCGGTACCCCGGCTTCTTTATTCAATCTTTCGCCGCATTCGCCCTGCTCTTAGGCGCTCTTGGCAGGATCATATTCTTGATGCTGCAGGCATAGGTTGGGCGCTCAAGCCTTGCCACGTCACCCTCTGCTATCGGGCGAGAGTCTCAGGTAGGTGACCACGGAACGGTGGCTTTGCCAACGGCTCCCGATGTGTTTCAGCAGTGCGTATTTAGAGGTCACTTCGAGTGACCTTTCGCTTCAACTCGACAGCGTTCATAAGGCGAACAAGAGTCCGGGCATAGCTTAGCCGGAGCGCCCACGGGTCTGCTGGCTGCCCAGTCAACACGTTAAACACGGTCCAGCTTTCGTTGGTTTCTTTTCTGAGTTCATGTCTTTGGTGAGTCACCGTCGCTAGCCATACATCAAGCAGTGATCGATGATTTCGTGTGTCACGGGGCAGCTTAGCAACGGGCGAAGCTATCGGTGGTTCCGGCGAAACGAATACGAAGCAGGCGGTTGGACCGGCGTCGATTCAACGGCTGATGTCACAATTGATGACTTGGAATGCGCCAGAGGTCGTCAGCGCGTGAGATAGAATGACTGACGGCTAACACCGCCTCGCCCTTCCTGCGCGATAGCCTGATGACCTTCAAACGCATGAGCTGACTCGCAACACTGCGATTCAATTTAGCACACGTTTAATTAGCTCCGGAGCATTTTAACGAATCGTTGACCGCGCTGTCCCATTATAGGACGGCGCGGTCAAACCCCAACCGGACTGCGCAGGCGGCTCCGGCACTGAAGCGCCCGCCCAACTGTCGGAGCCGCCACCCACACCAACATACCAGCAATGGTTGAATCAACCGTTACCGCATGTGCTTTCCAATGTGCTTCCCTGATCGTTAGACTTTGACCGAGCGGACGGGAATATGCGCAGAACAGTTCGGTAACATTTGAGACAAGTCGATGGATATGACGAGCAATCCGATCTTGGTGGATCAATTCCCGGCAAGCTCTACAGCGGCGAGCCCAAGAAGGATATTCCTACATCTGTCCGACGTGCGGTCAGCAGGTCGACATGCGTGACCTTCGCCAAGGCGCTGGCCGCCGGTTGTGCCGCGCCGCCTCGCTCTGGTTTCCTGACATTCCGATCGCTTGTCAAACGATCCAGCCCACATGCCGCACTTCCGCCGGGAATCGGGTCCATGAACATCGCGGATCCCGCCGATCAGGTTCCTGAGCTGGCGCTGCGTCCATGAGCGGCGCAGGGGGATTTGATCCTTGCACTGAACCGTCCGAGGCGGTCTGCGAACAACTCGCCGTCCGGCCGGCATCGCCTTGTTCATGCTGCTCGCCCATCAGACCGCAAATTCCGCGACCATCGTAACGGTCGCACGCATCGCGTGATCGCTGAATTCGTGTTCACTGCAACCGCGGTGGTGGCTCATGCCCTCGCCTGGCATTCCGCCTATTCGCCGACCGAGGGGTGGATTGCGCTTTTCGATCCTGCTTTACCTCATTACCGGCCTGTTCTGGCTTCCAGTCGTGTGGATGCAGATCGAGATGCGCGATCTCTCGCCCTGCAGGCCGCGGCAGCGAAGCAAGCTCCACCACAGCGCTGCAACACCTTGGCACGTTCCGCCATTCCAGAAGGCGGCTACGACGACATGAATGCCATCACCATCTCCACCATTCTGGTTGTGGTCGCCCTGCGCCCACGGGCACATGGCCTGTAACTTCGCCGTGACCTCATCCCCTTGAGGGAACAATCAGACCGAGCCCCAGTTTGACCCAAACAAACACGGCCGATGGTTCGATGGAGGCATGCCATGAGATTTCCACACAGCACGACGGCCGCCGCCGCCACTTTCATAGCCCTCACGTCCCCGGCGCTCGCCCAGTCAAGCGGAACACCGGCACCCACGACGCCTGCACCCACGACGGCGACCGAACAACCCGGCGCCGGGTCGAACGCAAACGGACAGGGGGGTGAACAGACACGCGAAATAATCCGCCAGATGGTTGAGCAAGCTGTCCGGGAGAGGATGCACCAGGATCGCGGTTCTGAAGAAGCTTTCCGTGACGAAGATAGCCGCAACGACCAGGGCGACCGCAACGGGCATGCTGACCGCCCCGATGAAGCTAGCCGGCATGGCGACCATTGGCGAAATCGTGGCGACTGGGGCAGAGGACACAGAATGGCTCGACACCGTGGTCACCAAAAGATGCGCGGTGCCGGCATGCGACTTATGTTCGGCCTGTTGGACACGGATGGCGACAGGTCACTGTCCGAGGCCGAGGTTCAAAGCGCGGTCGGCAGGATGTTCAATAGCATCGACGAGAATGGTGACGGCAACATCGATCTAGACGAAATCCAGTCCCTCCTGCACGGCTCCAACGTGCATGGCACAAACAACGAAGACATGCCGTAGCTGCATCAAGACTGAGGAGCCGACTTCAGACGGAGCGGCAAGCGAGTCGCGGTCAGGCGAAGGCGCCGTTTGGAATGGCCCAAAATATTCTCTCAAGCTCCCGGAACATAGGTCGGCCATTGCGGTTCGACAGGCGGCGGGAACGGTCGATGAATAGCATGCCCGCTTGCCAAGCGCGGGTCCCGATCGACCTTGCCAACAGAGGAGCGGGCTATGCGTGCGTTGGTCTGGCACGGTAAGGAAGACATACGCTGCGATCAGGTCTCCGATCCAGAAATTGAGGATGAACGGGACGCGATTATCAAGGTGACGAGTTGTGCCATCTGCGGCTCCGACCTTCACCTTTACCACAACTACGTGCCAGCCATGCTGCCAGGCGACATTATGGGCCACGAGATGATGGGAGAGGTCGTGGAGGTCGGCAGGGGCGTCAACGGCGCTCTGAAGAAGGGAGACCGCATTGTCGTACCGTTCACCATAATCTGCGGTGAGTGCGACCAGTGCAAGAGACAGAACTTTTCGGTTTGCGAACGTACGAACCGCAAGAAGAACCTCGGCGACAAGGTGTTCGGGCACACCACCGCTGGTCTGTTTGGCTACACCCATTTGACGGGCGGCTATCCCGGGGGACAGGCGGAATACCTGCGGGTGCCGTTCGCCGACGCCACGCACGTAAAGGTGCCTGACAACCTTACCGACGAGCAGGTTCTCTTCCTCGGCGATATTTTTCCCACCGGATGGCAGGCCGCGGCACAGTGCGACATAGAGCCTAGGGATACGGTTGCGGTGTGGGGCTGCGGCCCAGTCGGGCAGATGGCAATACGCAGCGCCCTGCTGCTCGGCGCCAAACAGGTGGTGGCGATCGATTGCCTGCCGGAACGGCTTTCCATGGGGGCGGCCGGCGGTGCCATCACCATTAATTTCGCCGAGGAAAGTGTCGTCGAACGGCTGCAGGAACTCACCGGCGCAAATGGCCCGGAGAAGTGCATCGATTGCGTCGGCATGGAAAGCCATGTCTCGCTGGCCCAGCCCGACACCGTCTACGATCGCGCAAAGCAGTTGATGCTGATGGAAAATGATCGACCGCATGTGTTGCGCGAGATGATCTATGTCTGCCGGCCGGCCGGCGTGATCTCGATCCCCGGCGTCTACAGCGGGCTGGTCGACAAGATTCCGATGGGACAGGCGATGAACAAGGGCCTCACCTTCCGCATGGGGCAGACCCATGTCACCCGTTGGACCGAGGATCTGCTGCGCCGCATCGTGGACGGCCAGATCGACCCTTCCTTCGTCATCACCCATACCGTCGGGCTCGAGCAGGGACCCGAGATGTACAAGGTGTTCCGCGACAAGCAGGACAGCTGCATCAAGGTTGTTTTGAAACCGTAGGGAATCGTCATGAACGTGGTCGCTAAACTCACCAACATCACCCGATCGCCTGGCGATCCCAAAGTGCTGCAGGCCGGGCCGAGTGTGGTCGGTGCCTTCGACGGCCTTGCTCGCAAGCTCGGCTGGTTCAGCATCGCGCTGGGTGTCGTCGAGCTGGTTGGTGCCGAGCGGATTGCCGGTGCGCTCGGCATGAGCGGCAAGCAAGATCTCATCCGAGCCTATGGGGCGCGGGAGATAAGCAGCGGCATACTCTCGCTTTCCGTGGACAAGCAGGCTGGGCTTTGGAGCCGGGTGGCTGGCGACGGCCTGGACATCGCGACGTTGCTGTCAGCTTATCGGCATGACAATCCAAAGCGCGACAACGTGGGCATTGCGCTTGCCGTGGTCGCCGGCATCGCTTTGCTCGACATCATCGGTGCGAAAGGCGTCACCGCGCGCCACTCTCGCAGGGGGACCAAGCCGCGCGACTACAGCGATCGCAGCGGCTTTCCCGCAGGCACTGCCGCAGCCCGCGACTTTGCCCGCTCTGAGCGCGGCCAGGAGTCCGGCGCCGCCTGACAGAGTGCCGACCTTCTGGGGTTCCAGCCCTAAAACCAGGTTACCGATTTTGAGCTCGACGAGATTGTAGCCGCGCAACTTGCTATCGGCCCGGCCCCATCCTGCACCATGCCGATTTCTACGCCGGATGCGACCTGCTCGCCACGCCCCAGGTGTGGGTGCGGCGCAGTGCCTGCGAATTCGCCGATGGCGCTGACGATTTCCCGGCCGTCAGCATCGGTGATGACGGTGGCGTAGCGGGTCATGAATCACACTCCTGAATCAGCGCGCGTTGCGGAGACAACCTATTGATGGGAAGCTGGCTGTTCGAGGAGGACAGCAATGAGCAACGTCACCACGCATTACGGCAGCGACGGCATCGTCGAGCGTATATTGGCCGCGATTTCCGATGCGAAGCCCGATAAAATCAATGCCGCGCAGCTCTATCCGTTCGACCAGCTTCACGGCCGCGAGCTCATCGCCACGCGAGACCATGGAGGTCGTCTTGCCCCCTCGCCCACCGACCGGATCCTTGATGTCGGCAGCGGCATTGGCGGCCCGGCGCGCTTCCTGGCCGCCACCTATGGCTGCCAGGTCGACGGTGTCGACCTCACACCAGTCTTTGTCGAGGCATCCGGCCGACTGACCATGCTCAGCGGCCTTGGCGACAAGGTTCGCTTCCACGAAGCCGACGCGGCGAAACTGCCCTTCGCCGACAACACATTCAACGCGGCAATCTGCTTCTATGTCGGGATGAACATCGCCGACAAGGCCGCCGTCATCGGGCAGGCTTTTCGCGTTCTGAAGCCGGGCGGCAAACTGATCTGGACCGAAGCCGTGCTGGCTGCCGGCGAGCCGAATTATCCCTTGCCCTGGGCGGTTGCGCCGGAAACCAGCCACCTTGTTGACCGGGATACCCTGAAGACCCTGTTCGCCGACGCGGGCTTCCATATTGACGAAGTCATCGACGAGACCGGCGAACATGTCGAACTGGCGATGCAAAGGGCAAGTTCCGGCATCATTCCTTCGCCTGCGCAACGTCAGGCCAATGAAATCGTGCTCGGCACCGAACTCGTGCAGCGACGCAAGAACTACATCCGTAGCCTGAGCGAAGGCAGATTGGCATCGCTGGCCATCATCGTCTCGAAGCCTGCCTGATCGGAGCCTTGATCGTAACCAAGGGCAGAAACAAAAACCCGCCTTGGGCGGGAAGTTGGCGCAACTCAGCACCAGAAGTAGCGACCGGCAACACCATGGTTCGCAGTTTCGTTCGGCTCGCGAACCACCGCCTTTCTATACCATTGTGCGACATTGTACACGACGGTGCCATTGTCCGTGCACTTCAGTCCGGCATCGATTGTGCTATAACGGCCGGTAAACGGCTACGAAGCCGGTAAAGGCAGTCAGTTGCATCGCGCTCCTGTCCTCCGTCCGAGTCATCCTCACGGCAAGTTCGACGCCAGTAGTCAAAATGCGAAGGCACGATTGTGGCCGACAGCAGACCGTCAGCTGTAAATCTAATCGGACATCCAGGTAGTCGGCGCTCGGCCGGACAAAGGGCGCGACGGAGGTGAAGCGAAAAGTGCAATGCTGAACTTGCTGAAAAATAGTTTCGGGCTTCACCAGATTACCGACCGGTCGATCTCGCCGATGCCGCCCGGCCTGTCAGCGCCATTGCCATCTCCAAGTCTCGGCGAAGCAGGTTGATACAATGGGTTACGCCCTCGGCACCATCGGTTGCCAGGTCGTAGACATAGGGGCGGCCAATCATGACTGCGGTTGCACCAGGGCAAGCGTCTTCAACGTCGGCGCGACGGCTCACGCTGCCAGCATGGATGATGGGAATCCGTCCGGCCACTGCACCGTGGTTCGAGACCGCGATGGCATCGACACCCGTTCCGATCGCCTGCTCAGCATCCTCAGGATCGAGGATGCTCTTCAGGATAAGCGGCAGGGTTGTCAGCGAACGCAGCCAGGCAATATCCGCCCAGGTCGGCATGGCCGACGCTGCGCAGTGCCAACTTTGAGCACGCCGGTGTTCCGGTCCTTGAAGTATGGCGTTGCGAGGCCGTCGGGAATTTTGAATCCTGCCCGGAACTGCCTACGGCGATCGCCTGGCTTCGGCATGTCGACCGCTACACAGATCGCTTGGCCAAGTGCCGTGCCATTAAAACCGCGATTGCTTTGCCGATAGAGCAGGAACCAGACTGGAGACTGGCTCACCGCCACGCCATCCTCGATCGCTGCCGTCGTGAACACCGCTTCCGCCACTCCGGCGCCGCGCGCCGCCGCCACCTCGCCTTCCGGATGCACCAGCCGCTGATATGCTATCGGGCCAGGATGATCGGACGCGGCAGACTTTGCCCGAAGAGCGTGATCCCGGTATCAAGTCTTGTCACACGCGCAGCACGTGCCGCTTTCCAAAGGCAAGAGATGCACCTCCTACTGTGTCAGGGCCGTTATCGAGGGGCGCTTGTTGAAGTCGCACTTGCCGGTGACGCTGTAGAAGAAGTCGGCATTTGAAGACGGCGTCGGCACGGTTGTGCCGCCGTCCTCCCAGGCTTGATAGCTGGTTACACCACAAGGCACGATGGTGAAGATGTCGACCTTCTGCCCAGTCGGGGTCTCGGTCAGGTTGTTCGCGTCCACGCCGCTGTAGAGTCGGTTGGAGGTGGTCGGATCATCCGACTTTAGGTACTTCGGGTTGCCCGATGGCACGTACATCTGCAGGGAGAGGCCAGCCATCTGGCTGACGTCGATCGACGCGCCGGCGCTGTTGGCTGGGTACATGGTGTTGAGGCAAGTGGTTGAATATTTCTTGGTGCCGCTGGTCTGGAGTATCGCGTCTGCAGTCAGACCCGTGAAGGTGCTCACGCTGGCGGTGGTGCAAACTTGCGACTGGACAAGCGTCTTGATGTCGGCCCCGCCGTTGTTGGTGATTGTGTACACATTCGTTGTGCCGTAGCCTTTCGGATCACCGAAGCCGTTATAGGTATACTCGATCGACATCAGCGGCTTGGCCACCGTCGCTCCAAATGTCGTGCCGTAGAGCGTCATCGTCTTGTTCCACCAGCCCGACACCTTGGAAACCTTGAAGGTAGTCTGCACCAGGGCCGGCGTCTTGCTCGCCGCCGACCCAACGGCGACCGGCACCGTGTTGATCCTGGCGATCTGCATGAACACGGTGGGCATGGAGTAACTTGCCATGGCCTGCGCGGTGGCGGTGCCATTGGCGGAAACCACAAAGCTGTTCAGTGTCGGGGTACCCAGGCCATGGTTGGCGATGAAGGTATTCTGCAGCATAGTCTGGCGCTGCGCCAACGTTGAGGTTGTGTCCATACCGGTGATCAATAGGACCGCGGCATCCAGCGCCTGCTGCTCGTTGGACCGGGTCTGGACCGCCCTGGTATAGTCGACCGAGAACCCGATGGCGGTGATGATGGGCGCCAGCATGAAAACAAACAACGGGGCCATCGAACCGTCATGGGAACGCGCGAACCGCCCAACAATTCTCAGCATGTTTCTACTCCCGACGGACATTAGCCTACGCGCATATACCACGCGACGGCAAAGCAAGGTCTAAAGCTATCGATCAATGTTTAATCGTCTCTCGCCGCCAAGCCTGGGTCTTTGCCTCCAGGCTTCAGATTCAACAAACAACGCAGTATTGGATCAAAATCTCGCCAGCTACCGGGATTGCTGCAGGCAGAGGCCAGCGAACTCGAACTCCCAAGATGCAATCACATCTGACGCTGCGGCATCTGCCGCGGACCTTAGGCTTTCAAGGAGAAAGAGGAACTGCCCTCTCTCCCCCGAGTCCTCACGGCCGAACGCGGATGATCGTCTTTCCCGAACGTCGCTCTTTCGAGTTGAAAGTTGCAACGGCATCGTCGAGGGCCGCGACTTTGCCGATGTTCGTCCGCAGTGTTCCGTCCCGCACTCGCTGAATTATCTCGGATAGCTGGCCGCGATCAGCCTCGACGACGAAGTCAATCGCCAGGCCATCTGCAGGTCGAATATCCGTCGGTCCAACGACTGTCACAAGCGTTCCTCCGGCCCGGATCAGGGCCGCGGACCGCTTCTGGATATCGCCGCCGATGACGTCGAACACCAGGTCGACGCCGCCAACCTCCTCCAGTTTGTCGTTGTCGAGATCGACGAACTCATTCGCGCCGAAGTCGAGCGCCTTCTGGCGGTCTGCAGTGCGTCCGGTGCCGATGACGTAAGCCCCGGCCTCCCTTGCAAGCTGCGTCACCATCGAACCGACGGCACCGGCCGCACCATGCGCGAGCACGCTTTGCCCCGCCTGTAGGCGGCCATGCTGGAACAGCCCCTGCCACGCGGTCAGGCCGGAGATCGGCAGGCTCGCACCCACCGTGAAGTCAACGTCGCCGGGCAGCGGCGCGAGATTGCGAGCTTCCATGGCGACATGCTCGGCGAGCGTGCCATCGCGATGCCAGTCTGCGAGGCCGAATACGCGCTGGCCGATTGACAGCCCGGTAGTGCCGTAGCCAAGCGCAGTGACCACACCGGCCAGCTCATGGCCGAGGATCGATGGCGTCCGGTCACGAAAGGTTCGATCAGCCCAGGTCGAAGGCCACTCCAGTTCGGTGTTGACGAATCCCGCCGCATGAACCTCCACAACAACATCGTTTATTGCCGCCCGCGGCTCGGGCCGCTGTACCAGCTTCATCCCGGCCTCTCCTGCAGCCTGGTCCGTCACTACGATCGCTTTCATGGGAATTGTCTCCTCAGACATTTGTGTTGGGGTAATTAGCGGGCGTGGCAGCTCTTTCGAGCTTTCACGCGTCGGCTTCGCGTCCTCCACGACGACCTTGAGGTCCCTGCCTGGGTTCCTCGGAGCTCTCGCGCGCCCGCGATTCCAGGATTTTCGTTATGCGAAGTCCAGCACATCGGCCACCGGCATGCGCGGCTTCTGCGGCCAGTTGCCAGCTCGCTCCGGTCCGACGGTCAACAGCATGACCGGCACTTCGTCTGCGGCCAGGCCGAACTCGCGGTGCACGGCTTCAGCGTCGAAACCAATCATCGGCGTCGAACCCAGGCCCAGCGAGCGGGCCGTGTAGATGATCGCCGCGGCGCCAAAGGTCGCGGAACGCACGCCTTCGTCGCGCTGGCGCTGCGGCTGATCGTCATACAGACCGCGAGCGGGATTTCCCACTCCGGCACCAGGTGCGCCGGCATGATGCCGGCTTTCACCACGGGCGCCAGGCGGGCTGGAACGGTGCTGGCATCGGCCAGCTGGCCGATGATGATGAAGGTCACGGCCGCGTCGGTGATCGCGGGCTGATTCCAGGCGATCGGACGCAGCCGGGCCTTGGCTTCCGGCGAGCGTACGGCGACGAAACGCCAGTTCTGCAGGTGGAAGGAGGTTGGCGCGGACGTGCCGATACGCACCAGGTCGCGGATCTGGTGGTCGCTCAGCGTGGCAGCAGGGTCGTAGTACTTGGCGGCACTGCGGCTCAGGATCGTTTCGATGACGGCGTTCGTGGCGAAAGCGTTTTCGCTCTTCCCGGTCTCCCCGCAGATCTCGGCGGCTACGCGGGTTGCGGGTCCGGTGGTGGCGATGCAGTTCATTGGATGGCTCCCTTATCATGTGATTGCGGAGCCCAATTTACGAGGACGAGTGATTATTTCGAGACTGATTCAGCTCAGTATGATGCGCGAAAGGATCAAACTAACTGCGCCTTCGCGATCCCAGACCGTGCGCGTTACTCGCCCTTGTGCACCAGTCGCCGCCACTCCCCCGGCGTCATCCCCATCCTTTCGGCGAAGACATGCCGGAATGCCGAAACGGATTGATACCCGACGGTCTCGGCCACGGCCTCGGTGCTGATGGCTGGCTTCTTCAACTCGTTGGCGGCCAGACTCATGCGCAGATCGGTCAACAAGTCGAGGGCGGAGCGACCCAGCTTGTCCTGAAACTGGCGCATGAACGTAGCGCGCGACATCCCGCACAAATCAGCCAGATCGGGCAGTTTCCAAGGCCGTGCCGCATCGGCGAACATTGCCGCAATTGCTGGTGCCAGCCGCGGATGGCCAGCCAGGGCCAACAAGCCTTCGGGGGCTTTCCCGGATTGGCTCGCCTCGCGCAGTACCAGTGTGAACAGAGCCGAGGAAAGCGCGTTGAGAATGGCGCGCCCTCCCGCCCTGTCACCGGCGGACTCCATCCGCATCAGCCCGACAAGACCGGCAAGTTGGTTGGATGCGGACCCCATGCCGTCTTCTCCATGGCTGTCCACAGCGCGTGTCACCAGGTTGGCGGGCAGGTAGTTGCGGATCAGTCGATCATGGGGTGGCGCGATAAAAAATCGCCCACACAGCAGATCCAGTTGCTCGCCCTCGCCATCATTCTCGCTCAGCATCCATCCGGCTGACCCCCGGCGTTGCTGGGTAGGAATTGGTGTTTGCCCGCTACCGTCGTGCAGTACATGCGCCGCGCCGTGAGGCAGCAGCACAATATCTCCGCTAAGCAGCTCCCGCGCTGTTCTCGTCTCTGGATCCTCGAGAATGGCCCGGCCCTTGACTATGACGTGGTAGGGAATTTCGGTCGCGGCAGCTTTGCTCCAGGCAACGCGCCAGGGCGCACCATAGGCGCAGCGGACCTCGAGCTGGCCGGTCACGGTGATGATTTGCAGGAGATGGCTCAGCCAGTCCACTTCAGACATTGGACCTCGAAACGGAGATAGTGAAACGTCTTATCGTAATTATGGATTGTTTGCACAAATCGAAAGTACCAAGAGAGACGGCAACACGCCCGCCGATCATGAATGCGTCTCTTGGTGAAGAAACTTGTCTACATGCCGAGCGCGGAGGCACCACGCCCTGAATTGCTGCGGCCGTAACGGCGCAACTGGTAAAAGGATGGAGCAGTTTCCTGTCTCTGAACAGCTGCGAGGCCGATCAGCCGCCGCAGCCTACCGCCATCCTCGCACCATATGAGATTGGACGCTGCGCCCTGGGGTTTCCCAATGAGTGTCGGGTGGTCTCACCATCATCGGTTGCCAGCCCTTCGTCAGAGCTGCTGATGCCTGATCCACTCGAAGGCCCACGCAATTTTTCTGGCAGAATCGATTACAAGACGGTCATAGTTAATTGTAGCTGCCGGCAATCAAAGGCTCACGGTCGCGTTCAACAGAGGACGGTATGTTGTATCCAGGCCTTTGGAGCCGAGCGATATTGTGATGCTGGCATTGTGATCCAGTCTGCCCCGCCGCCTTTGATAGACACCTGTTGTTAGGCCTTAGCTTTCCGATTCGCTGGTGTTTTCCTCAACGGCGTTTTTGCAGTTGGCTTGCGGCCGAGTCCGCTGGATTTCGCGAGGGCTGACCGCTGGGCCGCGTAGCTCGGTGCAACCATGGGATAGTCCTTGGCGAGCCCCCACCTGGCTCTGTACTCGTCGGGTGTCATTCCCAGCAACCCAAGGTGGCGCTTCATAGACTTGAACTTGCGTCCGTCCTCCAGGCTGATGATGTAATCGGGAAACACGGACTTTTTTGGATTGACTGCCGGAACAAACGCGGGCGGCGTCGCTTCCACCGGCCGACCCAATCCCGACAAGGCAGAATTGACGCTGGCGATCAATTCGGGAAGACCGGCCGCCGGAATGGCGTTCTTCTGGACATATGCCGCCACTATGTCGGCGGTGAGCTGCAACAACTGGACCTGCGGTGCTTCAGCGTCATTCTGCATATTTCGAGTTTCCCATTTGATCGGCTTTGTTTCTATTGAGGAACTTTACAACGTGCAACGGCCCAAAGATCATGGATGGGGCTCCACGCGAAGAAACCTGTCTATATTTTAAGGGGTGGCACCGCACCTGACCTACCCGCTGGCAACTGACTGACGGCAGGATTTTTTTCAATGCCGGCCTTGAGGCAGTAGCAGGATACCGAGTGTTTATAGCGCAAGTCGGAGTACGTCCAATCGGGCGCGTCGTCAGCGCGACCATAGTCGGCGGCATTCGCCAATCCACAGGGTATGCGTCAGCCGTTTCGCGATCCGGGGGCTGAGGCCGCAGAGAAAACCGGCGGGTGGCAACAATCGCGCGGGTGATCTTCTCGATCCAACGGTGTCTAACCGAGATTCCTGGGGATGATCACTCGTCCCTCCGGGAATCGCTGACGCTTTGACAAACTCGGTTTTCCAGACCGGGGGCCGAGTGCACAAGATCCTGGCATGTCACCGCCAAGGCACCGCCACCGAGCGGAGCCGCTTGCCCAGACTGCTGGACAGCAACCATAACATTCCATTTGCAAAGCAGATCGCGTACCGCTCGATTTTCAGAGGAAAAATATACATTCCGGCCGTCCCGGCGGATTTTTACGAGCCCAACTTCCCGGAGCTTGGCTATGTGGTGCCACGAGGCTGTCCGGCTAATATTAAGCCGTTCGCGAATTTTGCGATCCGGCAATTCATAGTCGAGCAGCAAGCTCAAAATGTGCAGCCGCCGCGCATTGCCCAGCACCTCCAGAAATTCGGCCGCTCGTGCGGCGTTAGCCCTTAGTCCGTCCGAGACCATGGATGCCTCTTCCCAAGCAACTTGCCGTCCCGCCCGAAGACTGCGGAACAATCGATCTCTTCATTGAACACGGCCAGATCATCTGGCACGAGCCACTGGGCGTAGGACCGAAGCCGTCTCAATCCACAAGCCTTGGCATGCCTCTCGGCGCGCTCGGATTCAAGTCCAGCCATCGTTGAGCGCTGTTGTTGGATTGGCACGAAACCATTGAGGCGTGCTTCCGCCAGCTGACTGGCCCAGCAAGACGTGACCTGTTCCACTCACCGCTCCTTTGCGTGACCCGGCAGACAAAATACCACAGCCATGTCGATTGTGTCGGCTCCTCCATTATGATTAAGGCGGTGGGTTCTCTCCCTCCTGCATTTCGGAGTTAGCCCTTTTGACGGTATGATTGCATTGCATATCAACGGATGCGCGGATGGGTTATTTTCCGTTTCGACCGAGCCTCCGTTGTTGGGCGCGACGCAGGCGGGCCGAAGCTTTCAACACATCGACTTGCTCGGTGCGATGTAGTGTCATTCGATGACCAACACCGCCTCCCCTTCCCTCTGATGGCCTCCATCGATTACCAAAATCGTAAATCCGCGACCTATAGTGCCAGTCGCTTCGTCCGGCCTTCGTTGAGCCCCCAGCCGATTGGATATCGCTCTGCCTAAGCACTCTTTGGTTCCCCTTGAACGATCATAAATTGAATCGTGTGGCAGGCCTGAGCATCGAGTAGCAACCATGGGCCTCGTGCTACGGGTGACCGGCGCCCCCGACCCGAAATCGTTGGTCGCCCCCTCTTTTCTGAAGGATACGGGGTCCCCTCTGTAGCCCGCCAACCACCCCATCATTATGAGGATTGCTTGCGGCGGGGGGGCGAGCGATGCCGTAACCGCTGAAATCTGGCGTCCTCCTTCCCAGTCGATGTTAACCGCGATCAGCACCGATTGGCCAATGACGACGCCAGCTTCGCGTAATCCCTGGGCGGCATCGGGATGATAGGCAAAAGCCTCCTGGCTTTTTTGTTTTGAGCGAGGCCTCACGAAGGCTGGTCAGCGGTTCTGGCAATCTTCACCATGCGGCCTTGCCTCCTGCAAACGGCTAACTCGCAATCGAGCGAACGCTACTAAAGAACGCCTCGACCAAGGAAATTGGTATCTTACAATACCGGCGCAGGCTTGTTGGGCTTTCAGTTGCAAATCCTGTGTCGATGATGAAATCATGCGAGCGCTTGGCAACGGGCAGTTTAATTCAAGTTCCGCCACCAGGAGGAGAAGCGGTATGACCACTCAGGTTGTACATCGCGTATTCGGTCCCAAGCAGGTCAGGCAATTCAGGGAAGTCTACGAGCGCGCGCGCGTCGTGGAGGCAACTTACCCCGATTCGCACATTGCCAGCAAAGCCGCCAAAAGGCTGATCGAGGCATTCGAAGCCGAGATCCAGACTGACGGGACGGTTCTGGATTTTCAGCGGCTATGTGAAGCCAACCCCCTGGGGACCGCCTGAGACCGGGCCGTTGTCTGGCGAAGGCACGATAAACCGCTTCATCTGCCGACGTCGGCCATGCCCTGCAGGTGGATCACGCTTGCCGTTCCAAATCAAATTTCGGAAGTGGGTCGCCATGCGGAGCGATAGGGGAGCCATGGGGTTTTGGGCGGCGGTGGCTCCCCTATCCTGTCTCCGCATTTTGTTCGCAGACAGGCGGCGTACGCTCGAGCAGACGCCGGCAAAATCCAGTGTTCAGCGTGGCGTATACGTCGTCAACGAAGCTTTTGGAGGTATGATGCAGCGTTGTCAGGAGGTGCGAGCAAACCCAACTACCGCCTATCGTATGAGACAGACCCGCCGAATTAACCGCAAGAGCACGTGCAAACGACACAGTGCCCGGTAAGCGAGGATACCTATAGCCTGGCGCAGCACGGGCATGCGCCTCAGTTCGGGCCGCTCGCGCGGGTCAAACGGGTTTGGAGGCCCGTCTTCTCAACGTAAAAATTTACCGAAAAAATTAACTTATGTTAGAGAACACTAATAAATAGCTCTTACACTCTCGAGGCTGCTTTCAATGTCAGCAGCCACGTTGCTCGAGGTTAGCAATCAGCCTTGAGCGTGGAAAATGGGTCGGGTACCAAAACTTCCAATTCTAAAAAATGGGGCGCTTATCGCGCGCCACAGGGTACCTTCGTTGGGGAAGGGTGAGTATAGGTATGGGTTCTACAGAAGGACTGCACAGTTACGGTTCGACAAATCAATCAAGAGTTACGTCCAGCGGCACACAAAATCTCCACCAAGAAGCAGGTAAGCAATACCTGCTCATGCTGGACGGGAGAGCCTTAGACCGCGAGTGTCTCGCATCGGCGCTTGAGGACCATGAACTGGGCATGGCGGTCGTCGCGATGGGTTCGATCGAAGAATGGCGCACAAGGAAGGGTTCGGCTTCTCCCCTTTCAACGATACTCTTCAACCTCGGCGGCCGGAAGGTCACGGATCATGGCATTGCAGAAGAAATCAAGCACATTTCGTCCGAGTTCAAGACCGTCCCGGTGGTCATCCTGGCCGACACCGAAGATCTTGCACAGGTCCTGACGGCTCTCGAATGCGGCGCACGCGGCTACATTCCGACTTCGGTCGGGATCGATGTGTGTGTCGAAGCAATCAACTTGGCTGCAGCCGGAGGCATCTTCGTTCCGGCCAGTAGTGTCCTTTCGATGCGGCACCTGATAAAATCAGGCAACTGCGACCCCCGGCCCTTGACGGGCATGTTCACGCTCAGGCAGGCAGAGGTCGCCCAGGCACTGCGACGCGGCAAGGCGAACAAAATCATCGCCCACGAACTGAACCTTCGCGAAAGCACTGTGAAGGTTCACATTCGAAACATCATGAAGAAATTGAAGGCGACCAACCGCACGGAGGTCGCCTACAAGGTGAACGATCTCTTCGCAGAAGGACCTCTGTGCCAAGAGTAATCGTATCAACAAGACGGCCGTCCTGGTTCAGTCCAGGGGGGTCGTCTTTTTTTCGTCAACGGAACATTTCAGCGAAGGTCGATGGATTTCGCGTTGCCGCACTGCCGGCGCCACGCGAGACAAATGGCCGTCGATCATTTCGTTGCCCCGGACCCCTCTGACAGCGTACTGCAGATAGATATTCGCGGAGTGCTTCCGACCCGCCCGGATTGTCGCGATGATCTGTCCTGTAGCCCCTCAAAAGCGGTTCCATTGCGCGGCAGCAACGTCGGTTCCTGGCTATCCACCATAAGTGCTAGCTGATGACCTTATGGCGAACGCGTAATCCTGAGCCGACCATGTAGACTTGCTGCCGGAATGGAGTGGTTGGCATGCCCGAGCAAAGCCTTCGTTTTCGCAAATCCGTCCGCCTGCAGGAACGCGGTCGCGAACTGATCCCCGGCGGTAGCCACACTTACGCGAAAGGCGAGGACCAGTATCCAATCCTGGCGCCTGGCTTCATCGAACGTGGCTTGGGGTGCCATGTCTGGGACGTCGACGGGAACGAGTACATCGAATACGGCATGGGCAATCGTTCGGTCGGGCTGGGGCACGCCTACCCGCCCGTGGTCCGAGCGGTGGAGAGGACCCTCCAAGGGGGCTCGAATTTTACACGGCCCGCCAGGATCGAAATCGACTGCGCCGAGACGTTCCTGGAGCTTATCGGGGCGCAGATGGTGAAGTTCTGCAAGGACGGCTCCGACGCGACCTCCGGGGCAGTTCGCCTTGCTCGCGCTTATACCGGTCGCGATCTCGTCGCCTGCTGCGCCGATCATCCGTTCTTTTCGACGGACGATTGGTTCATCGGAACCACACCGATGAGTGCCGGCATTCCGGAAGCGGTCCGAAAGCTCACCGTTTCTTTCCGGTACAACGACATCGCTAGCGTGAAAGAATTGTTCGACAGGCACCCCGGCAGGTTGGCAGCCCTTATCCTCGAGCCTTCCCGCGGTGACGATCCGGTGGACGGGTTCCTCGCTGAAGTCCAGCGTCTCTGCAGGGAAAAGGGCGCCCTGCTTATATTCGACGAGATGATCACCGGGTTCAGATGGCACGCTGCCGGTGCGCAGAAGCTCTATGGTATAGAGCCGGACTTGTCGACTTTCGGCAAAGCACTTGGCAATGGGTTTTCGGTCTCGGCCCTCGCAGGCAAACGCGAATACATGCGCCTTGGCGGCCTCGAGCATACGGACCGCCCAAGGGTGTTTCTCCTGTCGACCACACACGGCGCGGAGACCCACGCACTGGCGGCGGCGATCGCAAACATGCGGATTTACCAAAACGAACCGGTGATCGAACACCTGCACTGTCAGGGGACGAAATTGAAGAAGGGGATTACAGAGGCTGCCAGTCGTCATGGGGTGGACAGGCACTTCAAGGTCGTCGGCCGTCCCTGCTGCCTGGCATTTGCCACGCTCGACGCTGACGGAAAGCCTTCGCAGGCCTATCGCTCGCTGTTCCTGCAGGAGACGATCAGGCGTGGAGTGCTTACACCGTCTCTCGTCGTCAGCTACACGCATGACGATGCCGCCGTCATGAAGACAATAGAGGCCGTCGACGGTGCACTGGCCGTGTATGCGCAGGCCCTGGAATCGGGAACAAACCGCTTCCTGGTAGGTCGTCCCTCACAGGTTGTCTTCCGCCGTTTCAATATGAGTGATAGCCGAGCTGAAGCAAAGGGGACTTCAGAGACCTTTCAAGTCCCGAATGCAACGGCCACGGGGCAAACCGAAAGCCGGCTCGCGGCGACATCTTAACGTCTCTGAGGCCTTCTTATCCTCTCGACCCCCTACGACCATCGCGGCAATCCTGCGATGTTCCCTTGCGTCATGAGACAGGATTACTCAGTTGCGGGAACAACAAGCCGCAAGCTATCATCGGCGAGCACAGGTGCAGCACACTGGCCGAAGCCATCGATTGCTCGCACGGCCTGCGGAAACCGCCTGATCAATCTGCAGTGGCAACAAGCTCGGGGAACGTGTGGTTTCCCACCCACAGAACGGCTTCCTCGATGGTATCGAAGTTCTTGTGCAACCCGTTCAGCAGCCCAAAGCCTGTCTCGAGGAACCATTTGCCTTTCGTGCTGTAGGCTTCCTCGTCAATCCGAGTAAGGACGGCGACCAGCTGGTCAGATTTCCACACCAGAACCCCGGCCTCTCCCCCTTCGACGGTTCCTATTCGAGCTTCGCTGCAAAAAAATCCAGGCGCAACGTTCGCATTGCCCATTTTGACAAAAATCCCTTCACTTCAAAAGAAATGGTGGAAGGACGCCGTAGGATTTTCTGTGGGTTTTAGCCCAGCGGCAGGGAATCAATTAACAGATCGCACAGTCAGTTCAACCTGTTTCATCCGATAATCCACTGTTCATTTTTTCGCGAAAATGTGCGCGAAACGCTACAATATTTTGACCTTCCTTACCGTGAAGGCCTCGGCAAAATGCTCGGGTGCCCGGCATTCCATCCCGCGCAACCGTGCAAGGCCGACGAATGTCTCGCGATCGAACCAGTCCTTGGAGCGCTGCGACCCGAAGTGCTCGTGAAGGAGTCCGATCTTGCGTTCCAGCAGGTCAGCCGTAAGCGGCATGTAGGCGTTGGGTTGGCAAAGATCGCCATCCCATTTCGGAATCTCGTATTCGAGCACAAGATGATCGCGGAAGACGTTCCAGGTCAGTTGGTTGACCTCCCGATGATCCTGATGAGCATCGAACTTGGCGTGGGTCAACACCACGTCCGGACGTGTCCTTGACCTTACGTCCAATAGCCGCTGCTTTATCGATCGGCTATGGGCGGGGAAACAGCTGTCCTCAAAATCCGCAACCTCGACAGTGGACGAGCATGATCCTTCGAGGAAGGCTTCGGCAGAAGCCCGGGCTTCGGCCGAGCGCTGGTCGCCGGCGCTCAGGACACACCAGAAGACGTGCAGCTTTACCCCCGACGCGATCAGACTGAGTATCATGCCGCCCGCGCCGATCTCAATGTCGTCGGAATGAGCTCCAAGGCAGAGTATCGAGAGTTCCTCTCCGCCACGTGCGAGGCCAAGCCCCCTCATGATGCGGCCAACACCACATTGCGCCTATTCTTCCCGGCGGTGAGCCTCATATTCCAGGGCATGTCGCCTTTTTCGACCATGTCTTCAAGCGACTGCCAGTCGCGAAGTGTATCCATCGAACGCCAGAACCCTTCGTGCTTGTATGCCATCAGCATGTTGTCATCGATCAATCGCTTGAAAGGTTCGAGAACGAGTTCCTCACCGTCACGCATGTAGTCGAATATTTCGGGGCGGAACACGAAGTACCCCCCATTGATCCAGATCTCGGACGTCTCCGTCGTGCGGAATTCTCGCACGCGACCGTCCTCAGCGATGTCGGCCAAATGGTATGTCAGCGGCGCGCGCACGGCGAGGAAGCAGCCGATCTTATTGCTGGCCTCGAATTTCGCGATCATATCGTCAAGGTCGACATCGGTCAGGCCATCGGAGTAGTTGGCCAGAAACATCTTTTCGTTCCTAACGTAGTCTCTCGCTGCCCAGAGACGTTCTCCGATGTTGCGCCAGATGCCCGTATCGAGAAGGGTAATGCTCCAGTCCTTGATCGTGTCACCCAGCAGCTTCACGTCCTGTCCTCCATGCGTGACGACGCAATCGCAAAAGGTCTGCGGCCGGGTATTGAGGAAGAACTCTTTGATGACATTGGCCTTGTAGCCCAGACACAAGACGAATTCATCGTGCCCGTAGTCGCTGTACCACTGCATCACATGGCGCAGGATCGGCTGCTGGCCGAGCGGTATCATCGGCTTCGGTATGCTGTCGGAATAGTCGCGAATGCGGGTCCCGCGGCCGCCGCAGAAAAGGACGACTTTCATTTTCTTAACTCCGATGGGTCGATCACGGTCACGAAAGGAATTGGCACCACGAATTTCGCGTTCCAAGCGGCGACATGGTGCATCTGCTGAATGATCTCGTCCTTCAGGTTCCACGGAAGGATCAGGATGTAGTCTGGCTTGGCCTGCTCGATTGCCTCGATCGGTTTGACCGGGATGTGCATACCCGGCGTGTAGCGGCCATGTTTGTATGGATTGCGGTCCACCGTGAAATCGAGGAAGTCGGTGCCAATGGCGCAGTAGTTGAGCAGCGTGTTGCCTTTGCCAGGCGCGCCGTAACCGCAAATAGTCTTGCCCTCTTCCTTGGCCGCAATCAGGAACGCGAGGAGATCGCGCTTTGCGCGCTGCGCCTTGTAGCCGAACGAGGCGTAGGTCGTCATTTCCGTCAGCCCATGCCTCTTTTCGCGATCGAGCAGTTCGGCGACACTGTCAAGCGCAGCCCGGTCGCTGCACTGGTGGGCGAGATAGACCCGCAGCGAGCCACCATGAGTGGGCAGTTCCTCGACGTCGATCAGCCGCAGCCCGTGCCGGGCCGCCATGAATTCGATCGTCAGCAGCGAGAAATAGGAAAAATGTTCGTGGTAGATTGTGTCGAACTGGTTCTCCATCATCAGCCGCTCGACGTGCGGAAACTCGAGGGTGACCACGCCCTCGGGTTTGAGCAGGATCTTAATTCCCGCGACGAAGTCGTTGAGGTCGGGCACCTGCGCCAAGACATTGTTGCCGATGATCAGGTCGGCGTGCAGTCCTTCGGCCACCATCTGAACTGCCAGCCGCGCCCCGAAGAAGTCCACCCGCGTGGGCACGCCCTTTTCCACCGCAGCGCGCGCAACGTTGGCCGCAGGCTCGATGCCAAGCACTGGGACGCCGAGTGCCAGGAAGTGCTGAAGCAGGTAACCGTCATTGCTTGCGAGTTCGACCGCGAAACTGTGGGCGCCAAGCCCAAGTCGCTTAGCGATTGCCCCGCAATATGCTTTCGAGTGGGCGACCCAGCTTGTCGAGAAGGAAGAGAAGTAAGCGTATTCGCTGAATATGGTCTCGGGGCTCACATACTCCTTCAGCTGCACTAGATAGCAGCGCTCACAGACCAGGACGTTGAGCGGGTAATAGAGTTCCACCTGGTCAAGCTGGCCGGCCTGCAGGAAGCTCTCGCAAGGAGGCGACATGCCCAGATCGACCAGACCGTGCCGCAGGCGCGATCCGCACAGCCTGCAACTGACATTCTGGCGTGCCATGTTTTGATCGCGAGCGATTTCAACAGCCTGAATATTCATCCCGTCCCCGCTCCTTTGAAAAACGGAGACGCTGGGTGGCTGACCTGCCCGCCCGCGCTCCGCAGGACTCATTTCGAACAAGGTTAGGATGGGTCCCCTCCGGGTTCGATTTGCCAATACGTTTGGTGCGTTAATCCTTAAAGGGATAGGGTATGGCATTGACCGCGCAGCGACCTCCCAACGGGGTAATGCGATTGGCCCGGCATACTGCGATCGGAGAAGCCAGCTAAGGCTTAGGTCGCTCTTCCTGCCCTGGCAGGCGGTGCCGACAATCGTACGGCCGGTCCTTGCCCGGCTGCTGGGATTTAGTTTGCATGCGATTCACCGAAACAGTGCTGAAGGGCGTCTGGTTGATCGAGCCGACGTCCGTGGTTGATGATCGCGGTTCCTTCACGCGCCTGTTCTGTGAAAAGGAAATGGCCGATTGCGGGCTGGCGGCCCGCTTTGTCCAGCACAGTCGCGCACATTCGGTCAAAAAGGGAACACTGCGGGGATTGCATTTCCAGAGCGACCCTTACGCCGAGGTGAAACTCGTCTCCTGCACCTACGGGGCGATTTTCGACGTCGTGGTGGATCTCCGCCCGAACTCGCCGACACGCTACCACTGGCTGGGCTTCGAGCTAACGCCGCAGAACATGAGGCAGGTCTACATACCTGCCGGGTTCGCCCACGGGCTCCAGACCCTTACGGATGCTACCGAAGTGTCGTATCTCATATCGCAGTTCTATACGCCCCATGCGTCGACGGGCGTCCGCTACAACGACCCCGTCTTTTCGATAGGCTGGCCTTTGATGCCGACGGCGATGTCGGAAAGGGACAGGACGTGGCCGCTGCTGAAGAAGCAGGTGTCCTAGCCCAAGGCTCCGTCCTTAAAAGTTCACCGGAAGGTGTCGTCCTAATCTCTTCTCCGGGACCAGCTTGCGGTTTGCTACGGCTAGACTCAGCATCATTGTTCCTTTGAGCCCAAATGGTGGAGGGTCGACGTACACCGGAATTGAATGCAGGTGTCCGGGCCCGTCCACTTGCTAGCAGCAGCGGCCCGCATATGTGCTTCGGGCTATGCTGATAGTATAGATGCGTCGCTCTGGAACGAACGCTTCAAATCCCGACTTTTTCTCCTGATCCCTTAATAAGATCGAGCCATACAGACGTGATTTGTATTTGACAAAAGTGCAGGACGGCGTTCATGGCGCCGCGTCGGCCAACAAGCCATGATCCGCGAGCAGCCTCGCCGCTGCGGCCAGCTCTCTGAACGGCAAGCCCGAGCGCTCCGCCATCGAAAGAAGCGAATAGCGGCCGTCGGCAAGGTTGAGCACCCACAGCAAGGCCATCGAGGTTGCTCCCGAAGACGGCTGCCCACCCAGAGCGGCGTAGAGGCCACGCTTGCCCAGTTGCGGTTCGCCCTTTGGGCACAGGTTCAACGGGGTCCAGTCTCCTTCAACGATGTCAATAACTTCCGTGAGGATGCGGAAAGAATCTTCCAAGTGCTCCGGCCTGATAAAGTCGAGATTGTCAGCCGACGTATGGTATTCGGGGAAGGTGCCGTGAACGCTGCGCTGGAACATGCCGACGGGAAGATCGAAGCCAGGCGAACAATATTGCCGCTCGTCATAGCCGTAAGGTGAGAAATCGATCAATTTTGCCCCGGCTTCCCGCCCCAGCACATGAGCCATCGCGCGATCGATGAAGGCGTCGCCACGGCGGCTGCGCTTGTATGACGGACTTCCCGCGTCCCCCAGGCACGACAGTACCAGGCCATGGTCAATGAGACGTGCCTGATCCTCGTTGCGAGACAGCCAGGCGATCGAACCGATCGTCCCCGGAGCGAACAGGAAGCGATAGCTGTATCGTGTTTTTCTTTCCTTCAGGCTCTTGGCGAAGGTAGCGAGCAGGGCCAGGCCTGAACAGTTATCGTTGGCCAGTGATGGATGGCAGATATGTGCCGAAAGAAGGAATTCCCGCTCGGTCTGCCCGCGGTGCAGGTGTTCGCCGTAAGCTAGGCTGCCATCCTTCAGTTCAGCATCGATCTCCACCAGGTAGAGACCATCGGGCATCGTGGCCACGCGCTCGTGGGCTACGCAAAAACCCCATGTCGCAGCATAGTAGCTGGTGCGATACGGGATCAATTGGGGCTGCTCCGGCAACGTATGGATATGAGACTTCAACTCGTTGAGCGGCAGGATTCCCTTGAAGGGCAAGCTGTAATTGACAATGTGCAGGTTGGAGTCGGCAAAATCCACGACCGTCTTTCCGTCCGGGCCTATGATGCTGGCCGAATGGATGTTCCATTCTTTTGGAACGGTCCAGTCGAATAGCTGCGTGCCGGTGGGAATCTCATGGCGGTCCAGGTCAACCTGCTCGGACAGGATGTCCAGCGTTTGCCGCACCCCGTCTCCGGTGATGCTCCTGCAAATCGGAAAGAGACGTTCGGCCAGGGCATGGATTTCCTGGCCTACGCCGATGGAAGAGGAGGGACGGCCGAGTCCTTCGAGAGTTATGTGTTCCATCCGGTTAGCCTGCCGCTGCCTCCAACTGCCGCGACGGTTTGGTGACCCGCATCCGCTCGTCCAGGAGCCCGTTGGCCAAAAGATACCTAATATGGCCGATGCGCTGGAAGCGCGGTCCCTCGAAATCCTCGAGTGTGACATTCGACTCGCTGTAGGCTCGGTAAAGCTGCTCGGCGCCCTTGCGCGCATCCCATTGCGGCTTGAAGGCAGGAAGAGCGCGCGCGATCTTGTCGAAGTTGACGCGATAAGACCGTTTGTCGGGTCCGGCATCCGACGCGAATTCAAGCCGGCAGCCCGGTACGACTTCGGCGACAATCTCGGCTATGTCGCGGATCTTGTAGTTGTGGTCCGTCCGTCCCACGTTGAAGGCCTCGTTGTGGATGATCTCGCGCGGCGCTTCCAGTCCGGCGATGAACGCCCTGGAGATGTCCTCGATGTGGACGATCGGCCGCCACGGTGTTCCGTCGGATTTAAGCAGGATCACGCCCTTAGTGACGGCCCAGGCTACCAGATTGTTGAGCACAATATCGAAGCGGAGCCGGGGCGATACGCCGTAGGCTGTTGCCGGCCGGAGATAGGTTGGAGAGAAGCTGCTGTCGGCCAATTCGGAAATATCCCGCTCCGAGAGCACCTTTGACCGGCCGTAGGGCGTGACCGGGTTCAACTCGCCCGATTCGTCAACCACTCCCTCTCCCGCCTGGCCGTAATTGCTGCACGATGACGCAAGAAGGAACCGTGACACGCCCGCCTTCTTGGCGGCGTTTGCGAAGCGAACACTGCCCTTGTGGTTGATCTCATAGGTGATTTGCGGATCGAGATCAGACAACGGGTCGTTGGAAAGAGCCGCCAAGTGGATGACGGCGTCAAAGCCTTCCAGGTCGCGCGCATGTACATCCCTGACGTCCTTTTGGATCGAGGGAACGGACGCCTGCGCCCCACCCGAAGCAAAGGTGCAGCGGCGGTAGAGATCGCTGTCGTAACCCGTCACCGAATGCCCGGCGCGGAGCAGCATCGGCACCATCACCGAGCCGATATAGCCTTGATGGCCGGTTACCATGACTTTCATCACACACGTCTCCAGCAGATATGATGATAGAGGCTACTTGTGCAGAAAACAGTGCGGGAGAACGCCAATAGGCGATCAGGATGCCCCGTTGGACGAAGCCCTGCCGCCCCCTACTTCTTTCGAGTGGTGCGCACCTAGTCCCTTTGGGGGTTTGCGTCGCGCTCAGAGGTCGCCTGAATTTTGGTTTTTCAATTAGCGACCAAGGCTGCGGCACGCCAAGGCATGGCCTCCGGCTGGTCTCACAATCCAAGGACAAACAGTCCCCGACCGGCGGCGATCGCAATGACCTGCCGACCGTCCACCATAAACGAGATCGGAGCCGCTTTCGTTTCCCCGCCAAGCCGCGCGCGCCATAGCTCACGTCCGGTGGCGGAGTCGAGCGCGAACAGGACTCCTCCGGAGGCGCCGAACACCAAGCCGCCGGCAGTCGCAAGCAAGCCGCTGTAGCCCATATCCTTTGCCGAGGGCGAGAGAAATTCCCATATCCTCTTACCAGTCGCTGCGTCGAGCGCTCGCACCGCCGGGACGGGCGGGATAACCCACGCGGCTCCGCTCCCAACATATAGCCCTCCCTGCCCCCGCTCGACTTCCTTGTCACTGGTCTTTGAAAAAATGGATGCCCCCTCGGTCGTGGGCACGAAGACCAGCCGATGGCTCGCGTCAAAGGCCGGATTTTGCCAATTCGTGCCCCCGCTCCCTGGCTTTGTCAGGCGTCCCGAGGCCGATACGCCGCGCGACATGATCGGCCGCCCTGCCGAGTCGAGGCCCTCAGCCCAATTTTGCTCTACGAAGGCCACTCCCGTGAGGAATTCCCCTGTGACCCTATCGAGTACATAGTAGAAGCCATTCCTGTTTGCCCAGCAAATCACCTTCCGGTCGACGCCATGGACCTTGAGTTCGGCAAGGATCGGCGTCTGGTTGGAATCCCAGTCATGTTCGTCATGTGGCGTAAACTGAAAATGCCATGCCAGCTTGCCTGAATTCGCGTGCAGCGCGATCACGCTGTTGGTGAAGAGATTGTCGCCGAGGCGTGTCTCGCCGGCATAGTCAGGGGCTGGATTGCCCACTCCCCAGTAAAGAAGATCGAGCGAGGGATCGTAGCTGCCCGTGATCCATGTTGGGCCGCCGCCGGATTGCCATCCTTGGCCCTCCCATGTGTCATGCCCCTCCTCGCCAGGGCCCGGTATCGTATAGAATTTCCACAACAGTTGGCCGCTCGCCGCATCGTAGGCGGCCAGAAATCCCCGAACGCCAAATTCGCCGCCAGCAACCCCAACCACCACAGCCTTGTTAACGACCAGTGGCGCTCCGGTGAGCGTAAAGCCCTCGGAACCTTTGGCCACCTCGGTTTCCCAAACGACCTTTCCGGTGTTGGCGTCGACGGCGACCAAAATGCCATCCAAGGTGCCCAAAAAGAGAGTATTGCCTAAAACAGCAAGTCCTCTGTTCACCCGTCCGCAGCACATCGGCAGGTTGTCGGGGACAGGTCTTTCGTATTTCCAGATGACGTTACCCGACCGAGTGTCGAAGGCAAAAATATTGGCTGGGGGCTCGGTGGTGAACAACGTTTCGCCGACGACGAGTGGCGTTGCCTCCATAATTCGATCAGAAGTGTCGAACTGATGAATCCAGCGGACCTTCAGTCGGGACACGTTTTCCTTTGTGATTTCGGCAAGCGGCGAATAACGCCGACCGTCCAAGGAACCCGAATAGGTCAACCATTGGTCGGCATTCGCCGCCAGCAGGTCGCCGTCGCTCACGTGGACATCGAGGTGAGCCGCGCGGTCTACGTTCCTGGCGGAAACCTCTGTCTGTAGCGACCTGATATAACCTACAACCCTCCAACGATCCCCGAACGACAAGTCTGCATTGGAACCCATGGGGGTGCCCGCGATGCCATCGCGTAAGACCTTGTAAATGGCCAGGTCGCTGTCGCCATGTGTGAGTGATCCGTCAAGCAGGGGAGCGCGCGCGCCGGATCCGTCGTGGCAGGCAACGCAGCGCCTGCGAAATATTTCGGCGCCGCGGGCGCGGTCCTCCGCAGTGATATGAGGATTAATGACTGCAGCATCCAGGGATCGCCCTTCCGTCACTGTTGGAGTCAAAACGAACCCGCTCGATGGGTTCGTCATCTGGAGCAGTTCCAGCCATGTCAAGTCCGGAACTCCGCCAACCGCCTTGCGCGAATAAAGTTGTATTCGCCACATAAAAGAGTGCCAAAATTTGGTACTCTTTGCCCCGTCTAACGGCTGAGGCATATTAACATAAAATACTGCTGCGAATATTAAAACGGCGACAAGTGAAACTATGACAAAATGAATGGAGCGTAATATACGTCTTTTATGGTCAATTGAATGTGACATTTGTTCTATTTCGGCATCTGCTTGGCCCGCATTTCACATGAGCGGAGGGGGCATATAGTCGGCCCGTTTCCCGCCAACCGGCGACAGGAGCCAGGGGAACATCCCTATGTCGTCGTCCCGATGCGGATGGCCCGACGCCTAATGCTCGGCAACGAACTTTTCCCGCAAGCGGGCCTTGACCGCAAGAAGGACAAAAGGAGTAACCCACCGCTCAGCGGTTAACTCATACGCCCCAAGAATAAGGCTCCTATCCGCATTGCCGATCCGCGCGTCAAAAGAGTTGTAGCCTTTCGGAGGAAAAGCCTCCTGACCGAGGGCAATCCATAGGCAGCGAGATACTTTCGTGACTGAACCGGGGCTCCGGTGATTAATACGCCAGCTATCGGCGCCTTTCTCGCTTGCATCGACCGAACGAGTTCCTTGAGCGCGTGGATATACGTTCTGCCCCATCTGGCGACCACGATGATGCCATCCAGACCTGGGCTGACCGCCAACTTTGCAGGTCCAGAAGTAAACGACGGAAGGACTATGATGACAATATTGTAGGCCTCCAATCCTTTGAAGGTGCTGCGCACGGGCTCTTGAGCGAGGAGTTCATAGGCGTCAGAAG
This sequence comes from Mesorhizobium sp. BR1-1-3, assembly GCF_020165455.1. NCBI lineage: Bacteria > Pseudomonadati > Pseudomonadota > Alphaproteobacteria > Hyphomicrobiales > Phyllobacteriaceae > Mesorhizobium > Mesorhizobium sp. BR1-1-3. The sequence goes on along the minus strand of NZ_JAIUIC010000019.1, from coordinate 36,257 downwards.
ACGAGCATAGAAGCATGTCGAATTCCCGATTCGGCACAGATACTATTTTTGGCGCAGCGGTGTGCGCGGCGTGCTCGCCAGCGGCAGGCGATCGCGCCAGCAGCAGCTTTGTCAGCTCCGGATGGGGGGCGTCCGCATCGAGGATCAGTACGCGCTGGCCACACATCGAATAGAGCGAAGCGAGGTTGGTTGCCGTCGAGCATTTATCCTCCCCTTCCACTGTTGACGTAATGCCGAGCCATTTCATGGAATGGCCGCTCCCGACTAGACTGATCGCGGTCTTGACGCGCCTGAGGCTATGGCTGAAGGGCGAATACGGAGAGCTTGTCACCTCATCCATCCGGCCGCTGTTTCCTTTGCGGCCCAATAGCGGCAACTCACCCAGGCATTCCAGACCGAGCTCCTCGCGGACTTGTTGCGAGGAACGAATGGTCCTGTCCAAAAGGTTGCGGATGAAAGCCAAGCCGACAGCGACCATGATGCCGACCAGCGCGCCGAAAGCCAACACCAACTCGGGTCGCGGGTGACCGGCTGACAGCGGCGGCGCGGCAGGTGTGATGATCCGGAGGTCTGCAATCGGATAAGACTCCTGGCTCAGAGAACTGGTGTGCGCCTGCAGGAAATTGCGGTACATCTTGCGGTAGATGTCCGCTGTCAGGTCGAGTTCCTCGAGCGAAGGCCTCTGCGTGACCTCGCTTGCGTTCCATTTCGTCTTTCCTTTGCTGGCTGGTCTAGCGACGCTGTAGTCGTGCCGAGCGCGAAATGCCTGTGCAATCTGCGTGGCATTGTTCATTTGGCTTCGCAGTTCGCCCAGACGTTTGTCGAGCCATGCGCCATCCTGGTGAGCCTCCGCCCCCTTGGTCCCCAGCTGTTCGAGCACGAGGGCATTTGCGGTGGCGTTTGCTATCTTTGCCGACAATTCGGGATCATGGGAACGGAAAGAGATTTCGATTGCGTACGAGCCACCGAGCCGACGGATGTCGAGGCCGTTCTGAAAAATCAGCATGGTACGGCGGTTGCGCTTGAAGTCTGCGCTCTCGGGTGTCGTGCTGTCAGCGGCGTCGGGGGGCGGCACTGCTTCGCCAACCGACTCGGAGGGGCGGGCATTCTCCGTCCCTTGGAAGCTGAATATTTTCGACAAGAACGCTCTGAACCTGTCGAACCGTTCCGCCAAGGTAGGGTTTTGCGGCCGATTGAAGGTCGCGTCGTCCCGCAGGTTGAGTTCGTCTATAACCATCATGGCGGTCTTTTCCGATCTCATCAGCGCGATTCGACTTTCGATCTGCGCCCTGTCCAGCGACAGGTTCACTTCACCCGAGTGGTGCTGGAGGAGCTTGGAGAGGTTCGACTCGATAAGAATTTGAGTGCTCGCCCTGTAGATGCGGTCAGTGGTGACAACGTAGATTCCCGCCGCGAGGATACCCGCCGCCAAGCAACACATGATTGAGCGAGCATACAGTTTCAGGAAACTTATAATGTCGAACAGGCTAATGAATTCCCGGTCAGTTGGGTCGTGCGAGCGGGACGCCGCCAGCCCGCCTACGTTCGCGGGTTGGGAGACAGCCGGATCGTCGATCAATCTTGGTGGTTCGTGCTGTCCAGGTGATTGCCTAGCGACAGCATGGCTGTTCCTGCGGGCGCGGACTCTAGTCGCGGCGATGACGGCAAGAGCGATGAAGAAAACGATGCCCGGGTCCGCGCTCCCACTCGAAATGGAAGCTGCAACGATTCCGGCTAAGGCGCAGGCTCGTACGGACGATACCACGGCATCCGTTTCGCGGTCGACATACGTCTTGAGCTCGCCGAGCCCGCGGATAAGGACAGCCAGAAGCACTACCATCATCAGGCTGCCTACAAAGCCGAGTTGCGAGACCACCGCAATCGGCCAGCTGGAAGCGCGCGAGCTGCCGAATCCGATGCCCAGGCCACTGGTGTCGGCAAAGGACTGAAGACTCTTGATATTCCAATACGCGCGTTCATGGCCGGAGTCCGAACTCCCCTTATTGATAAGGGTGGAGTCGACGAGCTCAATAATCGGATCGACGATGCGTTCGTCATAGAGGATGATTGCCATTACAGCGCAGACCCCAGCCAATACGAGCCCGACAATCAGGATTTCGTCAGCAGTAACGCGACCGGTCAGAAATGAACGACCTAGGGAAAATGCTACGGGAACGCTGAGCACGGCCAAGCCGACATATGCTGTCGACGAAGTACAAAGAAGCAACAAGCCCAGCAGTACCGCGGACAGCCAGCGGGCCAGCCGAGAGCCTGTCTTGCGCCAGTAGACGTAGCAGAATGAAAGGCATGCCAGGGAGACGCCACCGAAGGCCGATGCTTCGGAGTAGGCTCCGGCAATGCGGAAGAAGCCTGACTGGACCTGCTCTGTGAGCATCGCGTAGTTGGCAGTCCGGATCATCAGGAGAAGATCCCCAGCTCCCGCGAGCTTGCCCACCAGGTCGATCAATCCCATGGCGACATGGAAGATGCACCAGATGAAAAAACCCCTTCGGATCTCGTCCATCCTGTCCTTGTTCAGAAGCAGGATGCAAAGGGCGATGGCGGTGAGGCCGCCAAGAATGAAATACCCGGTTTGCGAGATGTTGGACGAGACCGGCTCGAGTGATGCCTCGATGACGACCCCGTGGCGTGTCTTGGATTGGACGAAAGCGCTAGTCTGTCCCGCAAACAGACGCGGGAAAAGCCACGCGCCCGCCACTGCATAAAACATGAGGCTAACGAGTACCCACATGGGCCGGATCTTGCCGAATGCATCACCGAGGTCCTGCAAAATCCGCCTCTTGGCGGCGACCCCCGTCAGCAGAAGGAATCCGAAGAAAGTGTAGATAAGCGGCGAGGACCCCCCAAGAGAGCTGAGCGTCATCAGAGCTGTAGAGCCGAAAGCTAACGATGCGAGCAGTCCTATGATTAAGGGCGCCCGGCAATAAATTGCCGTCAGCAGAATTCCGGCGCAGACGATGAGACCAACCGGAGAGATCTGCATCTGTTTTCAGGCCCTCTTGCGCAGGCGATCCAGGCGCGATTGCACCAGCCCTTCCTTTTCGGGAAACAATGCCTGACCGGCAAGCGGAGCAATGGGAGTAACAGGGCGGCGACAAGGTTGAGCGCACTATCCTTTAGGTGTACGGGCATTAGCCTGCTCGACTGTTGGGGCCCACAATGATTTCGGGAGAAATCGCCGCCCTAATCGCGCGTTGGGAACGGTTCTCTTGGCCAGCCCGCGCGCAAGACGGCAGCGAGAGGAACGTCCGTCGCAAGGGTGTCGCAACGCTTCATCCGAGCCGCCGCCAGGCAGCGGCAAGCGGCCATGATATCCGCGTGGGATGTCGGCAAGAGCTCCGGACAGAAGCGTCGCCCGTTCGACTTTTGCATGCCCGCACGTGTCACTGTACACGTGTCACTGTAACAGCAAGGATAGGATCTTTTGCCTGCGTGTAAATCTCCTCCAAGGATACACCCACTTCATGCGAAATCTGTTGCGTTGCCGGTGTGCGAGACCCGCGACGACCTGCTCCTTTGGGGGGACCGGAAGTGTAACATGGCAGTTTTCGAGCAATACTTCTGCTTGGCGATAGAACCTGTTGAAATAATTATCCCAGGGCCAGCCTGGTGCGTCCCAGGGTTTGGGGGCACCAACGAAGTGCCAGATCGTCGGCTTGATTCCTCGCTCACGTGGGTCGAGCGCCATCATATATTCGCTCTGATAATTGTAGCGCAAAGGCAGTAAGTTGACGTTTCCCCGCGCCGCGTGATTGAGCGCGCTTTGGTCGGATGCGATGCAGCAGTCGGGATGCTCGCGTAAAAAACAAATCGCCGACGCTGCGATAGAATTCCATGCGCTTTTCGACGTATATATGACACCGGAATTGAAATAAAAAGACGCACTGCATCCCAAACTTCTGAGATAGACAATGTCTCTGCGCTTAGAAAAACTTAGTTCGTCTACGTATATCCTCATGAAGTCCGACACCGCCATCAGGCCGGACTCGGGCGGCGAGATGGCCAATAAGCTCTCGAGCTCGTCATCCACCATGGTGTCGCCATCGATGTACAGAAAACGTTCGACATCCTCTCCCAACAGTGAACCAATCCATAGCCGTGCCAGCGCGATGGGGGGGACGACGTCGCGATGAAGTAGGGAGAGTTCGGCCAGCTGCGGGAAACGAGCCGCTCTGATTGAGATTTTTGTTCCGGAAACAGCCACCCCAAATTGCTGCAACCACGCCTCCTCCGCATCGACGACGAACAGATAGATGGGGGTGCCCATCAACGTATTTGCGTCAGCCGATAACGCCGCTGCAAATGTCGGCAGAAAGTAATTCTTATCTGTTAGAAGAATTACTGCTGCCTTTCCAGTAGATCTCGCGTTTGGTCTCTGTTCGGCGATTGGCGAAGTATCGCTTAAATCCGACATTCCCGGCCCCTTCAATGTTGAATTCTTTGCAAAGCGGCTAAGGGCGTGTACCCCCAAGAACCTCTAGAATGACCTGTCTCGCACGTTTGAGGGAGCCGTCGGTCCTGAACAGGTGACGGATCGGCGGTAAAAGCATGGTGGCCGGATCAAGACTTCTGCCGAACTTGAAAAGATCCACGCCCGCTGTGCGCCTGCCCCGTATCAGATGCGATATCGCTGACCAGTAGGCGGCCGCAGCCAAATTGCGACGGACTGCGCGACAAAGCGTTGGTGCGTTGGGCATGGTGCTACCTTCGTGAGCAAAGAAGCTGTCCAACACAGTTTCATACTCCTGCAATCTGCGGCGTGCGTCCTGCCACATAACTTGAGAGATATTGGCCGTATGTTCACGAATTATCGCCAGTGGCACGGATAGCTCCGCAACGCGTCCGCGGCGGGCCAAGCGCAGCGCCATTTCCAGATCGTCGAGCAGCGGGACGGTCGGCCGATAGTGGCCCACTACTTTCTGCACGGATGTCCGCACAAGCATTGCGTGGGCAGTCAGGTTGAATTTCATCTTCCGGCAGCACATCTCGATCAACCGGTCCCCATCCGTCAGGGTCCAGCCGTCGGCGTGTGCACCTAGGGCAGGAATGTCGTTGCCTACCCAGGGTGCCATGTGCTTGCCCAAAACAAACGACACCTCTGGAAAACGGTCGAGGAGCGCTACCCCAAGGCGAAGGGCACCGGGGACGAGCAAATCATCGGCACAAAGGATCATGAAATAATCGGCGCGCGCCAAATCCACGCCCTCGTTGAATGAGGCGTGCGAGCCTAGATTTGCCTGATGGCAAATGACCTCGACCCTACCGTCGCGCGCCGCCAGCCGATGTGCCACCTCGACACTGTTATCAGTGGAAGCGTTGTCGATGATGACGATCCTAACATCCTCGACTCCCTGGATGAGAACGCTTTGAACGCATTGCGGCAGGAAATGCGCGTAGTTGAAACAGGGGATGACAATGTCAACGCTAGCCATCAATCAGAATCTCCAATGAATGAGGATTTGCCAGGTCGCGTGTGTCCTCCTGGACTTCTTCAGCGTCATCTCCATCGAAACGATTGCGGCTCGCACGAGCCGGGCCGACAGCAGGCTAGCATCTTGGCGTCGATGTTGACCTTCAGACGATGGGTGTAGCCTCTACCCCTGCTCCGCAACTTTCGGATGAATGCCGGTTAGCGATTGCCAGTGGCGCGCCACGAGGGACAAGCGCATGACACCAATCTAGGTTGTCCAGAAATCCCGATTGATCGTCGAGAGTGCGCATCCAAGCGCGACGGAGCGTCTTGGTCCTGTTGTGTAAAAGCCGTATCGCCCAAGCACCGCGTGTTGCGTATCAAGCGATCGTGCTAAAGAGCAGGCGCGCCTCCTGCCGACGGATCTGTTTCCGCAACGTGGCTAGCCGCTCACTGATTGCCTGTTCGTGTTTTTCCCTAGCTGCCCTCAGCTGCGAAAACTGTGCGACCAGCATTTCGACATTGAACGTTTCGATATGCTGGCAGAACCCGCCCAGGCCCATTTCTTCCATCAGCACGTCGTTCTTCCTGGCATAACTCAGTGAAATGGTCGGCCTGCACATCTTCAATGCACAAACGATATTATGAAAGCGCGTTGCGACCACGATGTCGGTCAGCGCCATCTGCCCCATGACGTCGCTCAGCGAATTGACCCGCTCATATGCCAGTTTTGCTTCGGGCCTGATGTGCTTCACTGCCGCCTGGAGCGCAGCGATGGCGATGCGGTCTTCGTCGTCACCTGTAAGAAGCCGGACGTCGTGCCCACAGTCCAAGAGATGGACGACAAAATTTGCCAGTTTGTCGATGTACTGGAAAAAGATTGACTGGCCGCCTTCGGCAAAACCGTACCAGCCGCGATAGGCCATGACGCCTATACCCACCCTCAGCGCCTCGGGCCGACCGCGATGAGACAGTGTCGGCGCCGGCAGGCCGAAGGCGAGGTCCGGATAGATCGCGTCTGCACGGGTGTCGAAGCCGACACTTTCCATAAATTCTTTGGATAGGAGGTCTCGGTAGGACCGGTAATGGCTCAATCGGGCCGCCGACATCATCAAAAGGCGGCTCAGTCGGTTCCTGATCGGTCCTGCCCCGATGCTGACAAAGGCAATGCGCGTCCCAGCCAGCCGGGCCGCAAAGCACCATTTCAGGATGTCGTAAGGCATTCCCGCCGGCCTTTCGCCGAAATCGTCCAGGATTCCGGTGCCCGGGAAAATCATCACGTCGGCCTTGCGGACGTGCCAGTACGTGCGCGCGAAATCGGTGAGTTTTCCGGGTATCTTCAGGAATAACCTGTTGATCGTTCCGGACAGGCCGCGCGCCGGGCCATTCCTGCGAATTGGCAAAGTCTCGATCCCGAATGTGTGTTTGACGACGCCAGGCTCACCGCAGACGCACAAAAGTTCCGCCTCGGGCCTCTCTCTTCTCAGAAACCCGATCATGGCCTCGAGCGACCCATCATTGCCGAGATTGCCGCTGCCGAATAGCCCGAGCAAGACCATCGTTTGAGGCGCCCTACGCAGGACAGTTGGATGCTCGCTTGGATCGTGAGATGCCGCCTTGATTGAGTTGGCGCTTGCGAGGCTGTCCAACTTGACTGCGGCGCCAATCTCGACCGTCATTGGCTTTGTACCGGGTGCGATTGAAGTTCCAATATCCAATCCGCATGATCGCCCGTTGGCGGGGCGAAATAGCTGACATCCGCCGAAAACGGTGACCCAGGAACTGCCTTGCTCCTTCCCGTGGAAGGATCGACCCACAGAGCCCAAACCAGCGGCCCCGCTAGCTGTGCGAGGTCAAGGGTAATGCCCCTCCCGTTGGGGAGGTAGAGGATTGCGAGCACCCCATCAGGTGTCCGCGCGGACATTGTCCGGGCCTTATAGTTGCCTCGTCCGGCGATAAGGAAATCGTTCCCCGTATCAGGTTCGAGCTGCCACCAGGTGATCGACGAAAAGAATTCGTTAAGGGTTTGCATGCTCCTCGCCCCTGGGCTGTCGAGCGCCTTCTCCCAGTTTGTTTCGGCTGGCCAGAGGCCGGGTCCGCCAAAGTGCCATATCGGGTTGTTGCCGAACATGTGCCCAGTAGCACCAGAAAGTATCGCCTGGTAGGCCTGCACCCTTACGCGATGGGCGTCTGCGCCGAATTCATTTTCGTAGGCACTCTCCATTAGGAAATAGGGCATCTCGCTCATGGCGTACTGGACCAGGGCCGCCGCGTGGACGGGCTGGTAGGTGTAGACATTGTTTATGGACAGCCAGGGTTCCTTGCGCCAGTAGTCCACAGCCGCCGTTTCGGGCCCGTTGTGCGCAGTTTGCAGGGCATCCGGGTCGGTTTCCGAGATTCCTTCGGCGACAGCCCTGACCAAGCCCTTGTTCGGCAAATTGTAGTCGCCGCCTTCCACCCAAACGATGTTTCCGAGGCTGCCGTAGCGCTGTCCGACGAATCGACCGTAAGCCCGAAGCGTTGTTTCCCCGCTGGCGGCCATTTCCTTGTACCAGCCTTGGTCCCCGCCTCCGTAGCCGAGATAGGCAGGGGCAAGCAGCACCACGAAACCGAGATCGCGTGCCCTGCGCAAGACCCAGTCAGCGTGCCTGAAATAGGCTTCGTTGGGCGCGCTGAAGTCGCCATCGTGAAGGAAAGGGCGGTCCCCGTAGGCGTTGGCCGGAGCGTTGCGGGCAAAACGATGCTCGATGAGGTTGATCAGCACCGTGTTGAATCCGCGAGCGCGTCGGTCACGAAGATACACATCTGCTTCCTCGTTGTTCAAATCGCCGAGCAACGACCAGGCTGTGTCGCCGTTCATCAGAAAGGCACAACCAGACGCGTCTTGCAGATATCGCTTGCCAGCTTGTACGCGGAGAGGGAACGGTCTTTCGGCATGGGCCGCTGCCGCTATTTCGCATGCCTGGCCGCCGAAGGTCATCGCGGCCAGCAGGCACAAAGCGAAGCCACAGAAGCGTATATCCATGATGTGGTTCAGACCTCCATCTGAGTTGTCGGTTAGTTCGCCGCGCCGGCGCCAGGACCCGTCTTCGCGTTCGCGCCAAGATGGGCGGAATACTTGTCGGTGAACTCGCTGGAGGTCATCATGCCGCGGGCAATGGTATCCCGCGACATCGATCCTTCCCTTAGCTGTTTGGAGTAAATGTCCAGCCCGTACCCGTCGCCGTCCCTATTCATGAGCAGGCGGTAAAGGAAGACGACATAGGCACGGTCGCTCAGGCCGATGATGGAGTACTTTCTCCTGAATTCTCGCGAATGCATGAGGTCGATCATCATTTTGGGCACATCGGCCAAGCTCTCGTCCAGGGCCGCAGACCACCGTTCGACGTCTTCATCGCTCGCCTTGCGGCCCAATATCAGGCAATGTGCAAAACTCGCCTGGCGCATCGTAACGATCACGATTTTGTCGGCGTCCGCCAGATCGCAATCGCGCTGCGGCCTTGGCTGCGACCGCGGGCCGCGGATTAAGTCCCTGACCGCGATGTAAGCGGCTTTGGGTCCTGCCGGACTCCAGCCACGTTCAGCGGCGCCGACAAGACGAATCAGGCCCATCGATGCTTCGAAATCGGGCGCCCAATAAGTTTCATCCAAAAGCTCGTAGATGTGGGCGGCTTCCACCTTGTACTTGGCCTGCAGCTCGCGCAGCCGAATCATCGCCTGCACCAGCCCTTCGGCTTGCTGTCGTTCGCTCCGTTGGCTGCCGTAAGGGTTGTTGAATTCGGTGACCCAGATCGGCTTGCCGTAGTTGGCGAGCACCTTGAAGGCAGGCTCTGGATCCTGTCCGTACATATGCCAGACCGAGATGTCCCAATGGATGCCGTCCTGCTTCATTCGTTCGAATGCCCCAGTGTGGCCCCACCCTGCAGTACCGATGGCCTTGCGGCTGCCTGGGGCGACTTCGCTCATGCCATCGGACAGTCCCTTCAGCACGGCGCTGACCTTGGCCCAGCGCGGCCCGAAGTAGTCTAGTACTCCAGTCCCGCCGGCCGGACCCCATTCGCAGGGATAGGTGGAGCCATCGTCACGCCTCTCGCAGGGCTTGATGATGGCGTAATTCTCCATCTCGTTGCCCAATTCCCAGGCAGGGATATCGTCCTTGAACCGAGACCCGAATGCGACCGCAAGCGAGCGTGCCTTGCCGTAGAGCTCTTCGATTCCGTCTTTATCCAAGTCGATGTTGCCGGGTGTAATGACAGGCAACACCTCGATTCCGTGCTTCTTGCCCTCGGCCACGAGTTCCGCAAGGCGCTCCGCCGACGAGACGTCGGCGATGTTCACGCGGTAGGACTTCATCCCCAGGTCTTCCAGGTAGTCGAACTGGCGCTCGATCGCGATGCCTGGATAGGCTGTGATCGGGTGGCCGTTAGCACCCCACACAAGATCGCCGGCGGATGCCGAGACCGTGGCGAGCAAGCAAGCCGCCCCGATCAATGCGCATTTCAACATGTCAGTGCCCCGATTTTCATCAGGCTGCAACTTTACCCTCCTCAGGGACCGCAACAATTTGACAATATTGGGGGACCGGCCTCACCCGACTACCTCTTTCGAATGGGATTACTTAGCCTTTCGCCCGCCGCGCAGAACGGCGGCTCCATTACAACGACTGCTATCGGGCAATCGGAGAAAGAGTTTTGGCGTCATCCGTCTCAACCAAATGTTGGAAGGACCTACCTCCTTTTGGCTTCTACTTCGTACAGCGGGCCTATGTTCTGCTGCCTTGAGAACGGCGGATCCGCCCAGACGTCATCGTCGGCATTTGTGCACTCTTAGCCGGCATTCAGGACCATCATGAGCGTCAAACGCGCACTTCTGCTGAGCACGGGTGATCGCTACATCGTGATCGCCTTCAACTTTGCCACCATCGCGGCTGTTTCCCGCATCCTAACCCCCGAGGAAATCGGGATTTCGGTAATCTGTTTGGCAATCCTCGGCATCGCACTGTCGGCGCGGGAATTCGCCAGCTCAAGCTTCATGATCCAGCGTCCTGTTCTGAGCAGGGAGGACATTCGCGCAACTTTCAGCTTGATGCTCGCGCTCACGGCGGCAATTGCCGCCTTTTTGATCACAGCCGCTCCGGCATTGGCGTCCTCTTTCCATGAAGAAAAACTTGTCCCCTACCTTCGACTGGTGTCCGCGTGTCTCTTCGTCGAGTTGGTTTCCATCCAAGTCATCACGCTGATGCGCCGCGAAATGGCTTTTGGAAAAGTTGCCGTGATCAACATTGCCGGGGCGGTGACGGGCGGATTGGCGACCATCGCACTCGCGCTGGCGGGGTTCAGCTATATGAGCTTTGCCTGGGCCTGGTTGGCGAGCAGTGCGGTCACTGCCCTGTTGGCGCTTTCGCTCCGTCCAGATTTCTGGATGTTCAAGCCGACGTTTAAACAATGGCGCGCAATAGCAGCTTTTGGTGGCTACAATGGCGCGATGGTTTTCCTCTACAGGGCTTACGAAGCCTTGCCCGTGCTACTGCTGGGCCGTGTCGTGTCGCCACATGCGGCGGCGCTCTTCAGCCGCGGTCTGACTGTGTGCCAGACACCTGACAAACTGATCCTTGGCGGAGCCATGTCAGTCGTCCTTCCCGCTTTTGCTGTCTCGGCCAGGCAGGGCGGCGACTTGAAACGATCCTATCTGCATGCCCTCGAAATCGTCACCGGACTTCACTGGCCAGCACTTCTGGCCCTCGCCGTTCTATCATATCCTACCGTGGACATCCTGCTCGGCCACCAATGGAGGCAAGTCGCACCGCTGGTGCAAGTCATTGCCGTGGCGTCGCTTTTCACCTTTAGCTTCGAACTGAACAATCCCGTGATGACGGCGATGGGTTCGATCAAGGACATGTTCGTACGGTCATTGATCGTCATTCCTGTTTCCGCAGTCATCATGACAGCCGCGGTCTTGCTTGGCGGACCAATGGGAGCTGCTTTGAGCCTGATGGTCATTGTGCCCTTCCAGGCCTTTGTGTCCTTGGGTTTCGTACGTCGCAGACTCTCGGTGGGGTGGAACGAAATAGTTGTCGCTGTCCGAAAGAGCAGCATCGTTGCCGCTTTGACCATGCTCGGCCCGTTGGCCACGATCATTGCTGGCGGGCTCCGCTTCGACCTCTCCGTGGGACAGGCGATCTTCGCTGGCGGCCTTGCAGCGGCCGGCTGGCTGGCTGGAGTTTTCGTGACCCGCCACCCACTGTCGGACGAAATTGTGAATGCCGGACGAACTTTCCGCGATGCAGTTGCGGCATGATTGTCGGCGCTGTCCAAACACTCAGATCGCGTCAGTTCTAGCCCCCCGTAATCAGCAAATCCTTCCATTGTTGCAAGAACCGCTCTTTGGTCGCGGCGGCCGCCGTGTCGCGCAGCAAGCGGCCTGTTGGCGCTTTCTCTGCAGGACTTCGCAAAAGCGCATTGCCCATGGCGTCTGCAATCGCGGCGGGATGGTGGGGTGATACCTGCAGGCACACGCCTCCGACAGCCTCGACAAGGGCACTGCCCCTGGACACTATCGGCAGCAGGCCCATATAGGCGGCCTCCAGTGCCGGCATCCCGAAACCTTCGAGAAGGCTTGGCAGGACAAATGCCTCGGCATTTGCATAGAGCCAACGCAGCTGCGCGTCGGGAACGTACCCCATGAGCCTCACGCCAGGCACGGTCGCCGCAAGTTCCGCGATCTCTGCATGGCCGGCACCGCGCGATCCACACAGGATATATCCGAAGCCTTGGCGATGGAATTCGCCGTCCCGATACGCCCTCAAGGCGGCGATCTGGTTCTTGCGGGTTTCGAACGCGCCGACGGTAAGAAAGAACGGACCGCTTGCGTTTGGGACTGCCTCCGCGGGGCCATCGAACAGTTCGGTGCGCAGGTAAAGGGGGATTGTCTTCAGGAACCGGAAATCGGACCCGAAAAGCAGCTCGAAGTGGCTCGCCGAAAAATTGCTGACGAAAACGACGCCGGGCCTCACGCACCGGATCTTTTCGTAGGCCAGGCGGTAATTTGAACAAGTCCGTTCGTCATAAAGGTCGCTGTGCGTCAGCGGGCCGACATCGTGGCATAGGACGATATCGTTCTCCGTCAGGCTTGACCTAAGGACGTACAGCGGATCCAGAAATAGCCGGAAGCCGGATGCGCCGACCCTGTCACGGATCAGGAACGCTTCGCTATCTCCGAGCCAGTTGATTTCCAGCATCATCAGCCGGGCGACTATCTTGCGTACAAGACCTTCAGGAGCGAAAGAACCCAGCCGCCAGTACCGGACTCCCGCCCAGCCAGGAACGAATTCCCGGATCAGGTCCTTGGCAATGTGGTAGGCGCCGGTCCGGTTCAGGATAGACAGCGAGTTGTCGAAGACAAACGTATTGCCGTGTGCCCGTCCGCCCGCGGCGTGTAGACCCGAGGGCAGGGTCCGTTCGTTCATCGCGCTCACCTTGAGATCAATCCGCAATCTTGCCGCGACTCAACTGCCGAACTCCCCGAAATCGGCGTCGACCTGAATCATGAGTTCGAGGTATTTCCACGCTATCCACCGCCAGGAATAACTGCTCGCCCTGGCGTTCCCCTTGGTAACCAAACGTTGCCGCAAGTCTGGGGCGAGCATCAACAGGCGGATGGCTTCGGCCCATGACTGGACGTCGTCGGGATCGGCATAGAGGGCCGAATCCCCGCAGATTTCGGGAAGACATGGCGAGGTCGAGGCCACGACCGGGCAGCCCGAAGCCATCGCCTCGACCGCCGGCAGCCCGAAGCCCTCGATCCGTGACGGGAACAGGAAGCACAGGGCGCCTTCGAGCGCCTTCTTGAAGTCGTCGTCCCCTATGCGGCCAGGAAGGACGATGTTTCCGGGCATTTGCGGGATGTACCTCAGGAGCGTGGCCTCGTCGACATCGCCTGGCATCCACAGATCAAGACCCATCGCGTCGAGGTGTGGGGCCAGCTTGGCGAGAAGCCCCATGTTCTTATATTCCTGGTCCCGCCTCCCCAAGCACAGGACATACGGCCTGCTCCGGTCGACGGCCAGAGTTGATCTCGCCGCATCCCACCTGTTCGCATGGTCGCTGCCGTTGTAGGTGACGACGATGTTTTCTTCTGGCGCGATTCCGAACTTGATCAGATGGCTGCGCGAGAGTTGCGAGACGGTGGTGATGCGGGCGGCCTGCCTGCCAAGTGCCGGCAGGATCAAGCGGTGCGCCCAGCGGAATCCTCGCGCGTAGCTCGACGGCATGAGCCTTGTGTGCATGTCATGGATACACGCGATCTGGCGCCTCAGCGCGACGGGAGCGAGATTGCAGAAGCTCAGCAATCCTCCAGGCACATGCCAGGGCAACTGCGCCTGCACCCAAAATTGCGGCAGTCGCGGCCTGCTGAATTCAGGAACGACCCGGACGGGGATGGCATCGAGGCGCAAAGGTTCCGAAAGCGGACGCGGCACCACGAGATCAATCTCCAGGTCCCGACCGAGCGGATGCCCTTCTGAAATGAGGGCGTCGAGAGCCAAGGTGACCTCGCGGGCGTAACGGGCCACACCGGTTGGCCGAAGCGTCGTGAAGTCTCCATTTATCGTCCAGCGCCGTCTCGGCGCTTCCCGGTCCGCGCACACCGCAGCGGGATGGCCGATCAGGAAGTCGGCGCCGGCGACAGCGGATCTGGCCAAGGGCGTGTCGGCACGGTGTCTGTTCGCCGGCCAGGCCGATCTTGGTTGCGGCGACTGCCTCGTATCGAACCCGAGCTTGGCCATGTCCAGCTTCCCCGACCTTCCGGCACCCTAGGCAGACTAGCATTCCCAGGAACACCAAGGCCCTTAAACGTTCGAGGTAGGTACGCTGTCCGACGTCGCCAATCCGGATGATTGCCACTTAGCCGAATGACCCGATGGCCATGGTGACCTGGCGTCTTGACGGTTCCACACTGAAAGTTCCAAGGGGGACGACATGGCGCGACGTTGGACGATCAATGGGCGGTTTCTTTCGCAGCCGACGACAGGCGTTCAGCGTTACGCGCGCGAGGTCGTGCGCGCGCTCGACACCTTGTTGGCCGAGCAGAACCCGCTGACCCGCGGCCTCGAGCTTGCACTGCTCCACCCTCCAGGGTCCGGAGACTTCCCCCTGGCTTGCATCGAGCGTCGGGAGATCGGCGGCATGAACGGGCATGCCTGGGAACAGGTGCAGCTCCCCTCATCCCTCGATGGCAGCGGACTGCTCAGCCTCTGCAACACAGGGCCGCTGCTTTCCCGCAAGCATATCGTCTGCGTCCATGATGCAAACGTCTGGAATGCCCCGCAGAGCTATTCATTTGCCTTCAGACTTCTTTACAGGAATCTGTTGCCCGCCCTCGGCAAGACGGCGTGCGGTATTTCGACCGTTTCCAACTACTCCTTGGATGAACTGGTTCGCCGCGACGTCATCCCGGCAGAGCGGGCTTTCGTGGCGCCGAACGGCCATGAGCATGCCTTGCGGTGGGAGCCTGAACACTCAGCACAGACGCGGCTGGCGGCCTCGCGGGAAACCGTTGTCCTGATCGGCAGTGCCGCACCTCACAAGAATCTGGATCTCCTCCTGAACATGGCTGATCGTCTTGGCGAAGCCGGACTCAGAATCGCGATTGTCGGCATGTCGGATTCGCGCGTCTTTAGGTCAGGATCCGCCAGGACCGAAGCGCGAAACATCCACTGGCTCGGCCGCATTTCGGATGGCGAGTTGGCGGCCCTCCTCGGGGACTCGCTATGCCTGGCTTTCCCCTCGCTCACGGAGGGCTTCGGTCTCCCAGCCCTCGAGGCGATGGCCGTCGGCTGTCCTGTCGTGGTTTCAGACCGCGCCAGCCTGCCTGAAGTCTGCGGCAATGCAGCGCTGTTTGCATCCCCAGACGACCAGGACGCATGGTTCGACAGTTTCGTGCAGCTTCGCACTTCTCAGGCCCTGCGCGCTCAGATGATGGGCAAGGGAAAGGCGAGAGCCGCGGAATACAGCTGGAGGGCGACGGGCCTGCGTTATCTCCAGGCGATGGCGGCCGCAGACGGCGTCGATACGGAAACGAAGATCGTCAGGGCTCCCGAATTCACATGATCTCGTGAAGTGCCTGGACGGCGTCTAGCGATTCCAGGATCGCGCGGTCGAAGTTCTCTTCTGAAAAACGTCCTGCATTTCTGGCGCAAGCGCGCGGCGCAATGGCATGGCTATTCTCTTCGAACCGTTCCACTGCCTGCTTGAGGTGATCGACCGTTTGAGCCTTGAACAGCACTCCTGTCGGCTCGGAGGATGATCCTAGCCGCTGTACGATGTCGACGGCGCCGCCGCGACCGAAGGCGACCAGCGGCGTCCCGCAGGCCTGTGCCTCGGCCAGCGCTATGCCGAAATCCTCGCAGCCCGCAAACACCATCGCCTTCGCCCGCGCCAGGGTGTCCACATAGTCTTTCCGGGGCAGGTAGCCCGAGAAGGTGACGTTGGGACCGGCAAGCGCCCGCAAGCAGGCTGATTGCTGCCCTTCGCCAACGATGACCAGTCGCCGCGACGGCATTTCGTTGAAGGCCCGGATGACAAGGTCGGTGCGCTTGTAGGGGGCGAGGAAGGACGCTGAAACGTAGTAATCGTCCTTATCCTCCACACAAGGCAATTCGCCCAGTGTGACCGGGGGGAAAACGACGCGCGCCTGGCGCCCGTAAATGTGCTGGATACGGGAGCGGACATAATTCGAGTTCGCCAGCATCAGGTCCGGACCGTGCGCGGTTCTCGTATCCCATGTCCTCAGGCGATGGAGCATGTAGCGATAGAGCATTCCCTTGGGGCCGAAACCAAGCCGTCCCTGCTGAAGATAGGAAAATTGTTCATCCCAGGCGTAGCGGACGGGACTGTGCACATAACACAGATGCGGCTGGTCCGGCCTGGTGATGACGCCGCGCGAGAAGGCGGCCGACGACGAGATCACCGCGTCGTAGCCCGTCACGTCGAATTGCTCGATCAGAAAGGGACAGAAAAAGAAGAGGGATCGATAGAATTTATGGACCATCGGGATCCGGTTGGCCGCAGACGTATGGAATTCCACGTCGTGGAAATATTGCTCCTTCACCTCTTGTGGCAGGAAATCGAAAAGCGTGAAGACTTCGGCGTTGGGGAACTGCTTGCAGATTTGCGCAAGAACCCTTTCCCCTCCCCGGAAATTCGGGCACCAGTCATGAACGATCGCTATCCTGGCATTGCTGTCGAAGCCGGGCCCCGGCGCGGCCGGCAATTCTTCGATGGATACGTCGATCTTGGCAGCGACGGCCAAATCGGAAGAGCGTTCGTGGAGCATGGTTCCCCCTAGCCTCATAAGGCTGGCAGTCTCCATTCCATGTCGTTGCTCCGGCAAGCTGTCCGATCGGCTACACACCGCTACGGGCGCATGGCCATCTAATACTTGCGGATGTGGTCCGTCACCGGGATACTCCGAAAGCCTGTGTCCGGCGGTACGCCAGGCTCCTCCCGTCTCCTTTTATGCAGGCTGTGTCGGTCCACTCGTCGGTCTAGGTTTCGGCGGAACCGAAGCTGGATCGAGCATGAGACTCATAGTGATCATCCCGACGCTTGGCCGCAGCGGACAGGTCGGGCGTTTGCTTGGATATTTGGGCGGCCAGACGAGGCTTCCTGATGAGGTCATAGTGTCGGCGCCCGACGCCTCGCATGTCGACCTGCCGGAAAGCTGTCCTTTCCAGGTGTCACTCGTTTTCGGACCGAAAGGACTGGCTGCCCAGCGGAACAGGGCTCTCGTACCTTCCCTGGGGCGCTTCGACATCATCACATTCTTCGACGATGATTTCGTTCCGTCCGCCGAATATCTGCAGCAGGTCGAGAAAGCTTTCGTGGAAAATGACGGATGGGCGGTGGTGATGGGCACGGTCGTCAGGGACGGTGCCACAAATGCTGGCCTCACCTGGGAAAATGCCGAAGCCGCCTTGCGGGAAAACGAGGGCAAAAAACATGATGGACCGCCGGTGGTCGACCATGTCGGAGCATACGGATGCAACATGTCCTTGCGTTCCTCGCTTGTGGGCGATTTGCGCTTCGACGAGCGCCTGGTCTTGTACGGCTGGCAGGAAGACATCGACTTCACCAGCCAAATGAGATCCAAAGGCCGCGTGGTCTGCGTGACCGCGATCACGGGCGTCCATCTCGGTATCAAGACAGGGCGGGTCAGCGGCGAGCGGTTCGGCTACTCCCAGGTTGCGAATGCGATCTATCTGATCAGGAAGGGCTCCGTTCCGGCCTCTTTCGCTCTTCCGCTGATGCTCAGGAATATCGCCGCGAATCTCGCAAAGAGCCTGCGGCCTGAGCCGTATATCGATCGCAGGGGCAGGCTCAGGGGTAACATGCTGGCGATCCGGCACATCGCCATGGGACGAATCGAACCCGAATACATCCTGAAAATCTGAAGGTGGGAAGACAATGCGGAAATGGCTTGTGACAGTGGCGGCGGCTTCATTGTTGGCGGCTGCCTGCCCCTTGCCGACGGTGGCTGCCGAGTACCTCCTCGGACCTCAGGACAAGGTCAGGCTCAAGGTCTACGAATGGCGCGCATCACGCGACGTGATCTTCGAATGGACGGCTCTCAACGACAGTTTCGTCGTCGGTGCCGACGGCACGCTCTTCCTTCCATTTGTCGGCCAGATACGCGCGCAGGGCACCGCCCCCGGCGACCTCGCCCGCGCGATCGGCGACCGCCTGATGCAGCACATGGGCCTCGGCCGCCAGCCGGATGTCGCTGTCGAGATTGTCCAGTACAGGCCGTTCTACATTGTCGGCTACGTCACGCAGCCAGGCGAGTTCCCCTACAGGCCCGGGCTGACGGTGCTGCAGGCGCTGGGAATCGCCGGCGGCCTGCGAACACGCGAGGAAGACATGTCGAGGCTCGAGCGTGAAGTCATCGTGGGTCAGGGCGATGTGGGTTTGTTGGCGCTGAGCAACGTCAGTCTGCTCGCTCGCAAAGCACGGCTGGAATCAGAACTAGCTGGCAGCGACGACATCGCCTTCCCTGCGCAACTGAAGGACAGAGCTTCGAACGAGACGGTCGCGGTGGCGATGGAGCAGGAGCGCAAGATCTTCGCCGTCCGCAAGGACGCCATGGCGACGCAACTCCGTGCCCTGCGCGAACTCAAGGATTTCCTCGAAAAGGAACTGACCTCGCTCGGCCAGCAGATGGCCTTCCACGACCAACAGATCGAACTTATCCAGAAGGAACTCGCGGGTGTTTCGGCCCTTGTCCAGAAGGGGCTGGCGGTTGCACCGCGGGAACTCTCTCTACAGGGAACGGTCGCACAGATGCAGAGCGACAGGTTGGTTGCCGAGACCTCGCTCTTGCGAGTCAGGCAGGAGATAAGCAAGACCGACATCGAGATCCTCAACCTCGGCAATAGCCAAGCCAGCGAAGTCGCTGCTGCCTTGCGCGAGACGCAACTGCAGCTCAATGAAGTGACCAGCAAGGCCAACACCGCGGTGCAGTTGTTGCACGATACCGAGGTCACGGCCCCTGCTCTGCTCGCCCTTAGAGAGCGCGCCGAAAGGGCCAAGCCCATCTTCAAGATCGTGAGGACGACGGACAGCGGCTCGCAAGAACTCACGGCTGAGGAAACGACGCCGATCGAGCCAGGCGATACCGTGAAGATCGATATCCCCGCCCCGCCGTCCGGCTTGGCTGCTCTACCTGTAGAGGACGACGTCCAGGCAGGGTCGGTTTCTGTTCAAGGTACCAATTGACAGGCTTCATGATTGGCGCGGGTGCCGGCTCGCAACGCCTTCGACATGACCTCCGAACCCGAGACCGTTGGTGGCCGCCTGGACGGGTAAAGAACGCGCCGGCGTCATGGCCAGAGCGGTTCAGAGTGGGCGGAGCTGCCAGCTCGCTGCAGGTGCTTGTTTTTCTGCTGTTCCACACGGAAAACCGCCGCGCACCTTTCTTTGAACTGGTTCGCTTCAAGTTCAATGATCTGGCCGACCATGCTAGCAATTTCCGGCGGCACTTGCCTTGCACTTTGAGGCCGCATATCAGTGGGCACGCTGACGATGCCTTCCCTGCCGCAGTGAGGCGATCAGTTCCTGCGGGTATCACTGGAGATGTCGGTGCTCATGAGTGTAATCGCTATATCGGCGGCAGGCGTTCTGATGGGACTGCGCTTCAAGGCTCCTGCGCTGATCGCGGCGACTGCGCTGCTTGTGGTCGGAAGCTTTGCCTGGAATGGGCTCGGGTTGCCGGGCTACGTGACCGTCACTAAGTTCCTGATACTGTCATTCGTCTTGGCTGGCGCCTATATCATCGGTCTGTCCCTGTCCGTCCACCGGAAGCGCAAGGAAAGGTGACACGGCGGGACTTCAGGAAGCCCGGTCGAAACGTATGACTGCGAAAACCGTCCTGAACAGGATCACGATATCGAGCCAGACCGACCAGTTCCGCACATACTGGCAGTCCAGCTTCACGCGGTTGGCGTAGTCCATGCTGCTTCTTCCGTTCACCTGCCACAGACCGGTGAGCCCGGGCTTTGCCCGAAGGTATTCCCCTAAGTGGTCGCCGTAGCATTTTAGTTCGTCCTTGACGATGGGCCTTGGACCCACACAACTCATGTCGCCGCGGATGATGTTGAACAATTGCGGGAGTTCGTCGAGGCTCGACTTACGCAGCATCCACCCAAGCACCGTGACGCGGGGGTCGTTCCTGATCTTGCGGGTCTCCTCCCATTCCAACCTGACTTGAGGGTTGCTGTCGAGAAATGACTTCAGAACTTCGTCCGAATTGGTGACCATCGAGCGGAACTTGTAGCAATCGAATGGCTTTCCGCCAAAGCCGATGCGGCTATGCGAGAACACTGCCGGGCCTCCTGCCGTCATCCTGATCAGCAGAGCAACGACAATCATTACCGGCGCGGCAACCATAAGCGCCGTGAATGCGACTACCAGATCCATGATGCGCTTCAGGAGACCGCCCACAGGAGGGTTCGTCGTTCCCAAGCTGAGCGCGGGCGAAAGGTCCGTCAACACTGCCCCGGCACCGTTGTTGTCGGATGCGGGAAGGACGTGCAGGACTGCCGTTCGGCTGTCGGACGGGGGCAGAGATGGCTGAACCCAGATCGGGGCTGCCTGATGTGACTCGAAGGCGTTCGTTGTCATGGAACAATCGCTGTTTCGACTTGTTGTTGCACTCTTCCAAGGTCGGAGGTTGTCGACAAGAAGGGCAAAGGAGGTAGCGTGACGCTCAGGGGCTATCCCCCTAATCCCAAGGAATGATCCTCCTAGACTTTTTGCAACTTCCGAAGGAGAATGTCTCGCTACGGTTTCATGCTTTGCGGCGCTTGGGCGCGCGGACCCTGGCCAAGAGTACGCCTAGTATCGGGGTCCTGCAGGCCTGCAACGTCTTGACAAGTTCCTGCAGCGTCTGGACCTGTGTCTTGCCCCACTCGGCAACGATCACCACGCCGTCCAGGACAGATCCGACAATCAGTTCGTCGGCACCCGAGGCAAGCGTCGGCAGGTCGAGTATGACAATGTCGTAGGCAGGAAGTCCGTTGGCGGCAAGGTCACTAGCGGCTAGCTCCGAGAGGAACGCCTCCATCTTGCTAGGCGCCAGGAGGTGTCTGGCGTCCACGGTCGAACTGGAAAGGATGTCGAACGGCCGCCCCGCAGCACGAACGATGTTGAGACGGACAGGGTCCTGGCACGGTAGGTCGAGGGCTCCCGACTGGCTCAGAAGCCGAGAGGGGATCATGGTCGGGCGCCGGATGTCGGCGTCAATCACCAGCGTCTTCAGGCCCGACATCGAGTAGAGCGTAGCGAGATTGCTGGCCACCGAACTCTTCGAACCGTCGTTGGATACGGCAGTCAACCCAAGAAACCTGATCGGGCGGCTGGTTTCCGCAAGGCTTATCTCGGTTCGCACTTTTCTCAGGCTATGGCTGTATCGGGATTGCGGAGATCTTGCCACTTGGTCGACAAGGCCCGATCTTCTGCCGATCGGTGGCAGTTCTCCGAGGCATTCGACGCCCAGATTGTCGCGGATCTGTCGTGGCGACCTTATGGTCCAGTCAAACGCGTGCCTTACAAACGCAAGTCCAATACCGAAAATGAGACCGGCAACCACCGCGAAGGCCAGCATCAACTTCGGCCTTGGAGCGCTCGGATTGAGCGGCGCCGTCGCAGCTGTGATGACCCTTGCATCGGCAACCGGATACGACTGTTGGCTTACCGAGTTGGTGTAGGCCTGCAAGAAGCTCTCGTACATCTTCTGGTAGGTTTCAGCCGTCACCTCAAGTTCTTCGAGCGTCGGCTCAGCACTCGTCCCGTCTGCTTTGGCTTCAATGCCGACGCTGTAGTCGTGCCGTGACCGGAACTGCTGCGCTTTTGCCATGGCCTCATTCATTTGAGTTCGCAGCTGCTGAAGCCGCATTTCCAGCCACGCGCCTCCTTCCTTGGCTGCGTCAGTCTTGGTTTCGATCTGCTCACGCACGAAGGCATCGGCCGTGGCGTTCGCAATCCTGGCTGCGCCCTCGGGATCAGGAGAAGTGAAGGATATGTCAATCGCGTAGGAAACGCCGACTCTGCGGACGTCGAGGCCGTTGCGGAAAACCAACATGCTCCGACGGAACTTCTGAAAATCGGTCAGCATGGGGGGTGCGGCAGGCTCGCTAAGAGCGAAATGCTGCAGCCAGGCGCTTTTCCGCAGCCCTAAGGCGTCAAGCAGGACAGCTCCGGTCTTCCTCAATCTGTCCCGCAAAGTCGGAGACTGGGAACGATTGAACTGCGCATCGTCGACGAGTTTCAACTGGTCGAGCACCATCGCTGCGATTTTTTCCGACTGCATTACAGCGATCTGGCTTTCCACCTGGGCGGTATCCAGTGACAGATTCACTTCGCCGCCCTCCTGCAGGTGTTGCGGCAATTTCGGCTCGATCAGAATCTGCGCGCTGGCGATGAAAGTGGGGTCGGTGCTCGAATTGTAAAACCCCCCCAACAAGAGAGCCATGGCAAGGCAGGCAATGATAGTTCCAGCGTAGCGGCGCAGAAATTCGGCAATGTCTGAGAGGCCAATGAACTCTTGGCCGGCGGAAGCCTGCTGGTCCGTCGTCGAGGGCCATTGATTGGTGAACATGCGATTCATTCAGCTTCTCCTGCAGGCATAAACCCAGAGCAGCCCGCCCAATGCAGGCGCCGTCTTTCGGCCAGGCTTTGCATTGAAAACCGAGGCCCGCGATCCCACTCCTGCGGAAGGTGCTCCGGGCGATAAATGCCGCCAATTGGCGTTGCGGAACTTAGGACCCGTGGGGCGATAGAACGCGCGGCAGCGCTGCTCTCGCCGCATCGACAAATGACGTCTCCTGTTCCAGCAAGGCCTGCCGTCCGCGGATGATCGCCAGGTTCTGTTCGAGAGTATCGATCTTCGCGGACATGCATTCGGGACTCTCGCCATTTTCCATCGCTTCAAGGGCGAACGCGGCACAGTCCGTCACCCGTTCCATGCACGGACGCAGTGCGGCGACCTCCTTCTCGATGTCCACCTGAATAACCTCGAGAAGACGGGTCAGGCGACTGAACCGCCTTTCGTCAACATTCTGGCCGAACGGGAACCTGAATGCGGTCAGCGCCATGTTGCAGCCCATCTTCTCGTTGCGCCCGAGCGGACGCACCTTGCAGAATACAAGACCTTCATGCTTGGACGAGACATCCTTTCGGTCATCGGCGGGCATGCTCATATTGGATGAGGGGGTGGCAACTAGGCCGTTAGGGCTACTCGAATTCATGAAGGCGGCCGCGTCCGGCGCGTGTTACCACTGTTGCGCAACTGCGGAGCGGAAATCGTGACCGTGAACATAGTCGGACAGGCCAGTCCAAACACATTCGCCTTCGAAACCAGTGCCCTGATCAAAGCCACAGGCTTTCGAGAATATGACGCGCGCTGGTGGTTCGGGCGGCAAGGCTCCGAGACAGAACCAGAACTCAATCTGATGGGCGTGCAGGCGATCGGCATGGGGCTCGCCACCTTGATCCACCGAATGGGTGTAGGCCCCGACATCGTCACCGGCCATGATTTCCGCAGCTATTCGATGGCGATTAAGATGGCGCTGATCTCCGGCTTGATGGCGGCCGGGGCGCGCGTCAAGGATATCGGCCTGGCGCTTTCGCCCACGGCCTATTTTGCCCAGTTCGCGCTCGACGTTCCTTCGGTCGCCATGGTGACGGCCTCCCACAACGAGAACGGCTGGACCGGAGTGAAGATGGGAGCGCAACGGCCACTGACCTTCGGGCCTGAGGAGATGACAGCTTTGAAAGCGCTTGTGCTCGACGGCGATTTCGATCTCATGAGCGGGGGAAGCTACGAATTCGTGCCCGGATTTCGCGAAAGATACATCGAAGATCTGACCGCCGGAAAGAGGCTCGGCAGAAGTCTGAAGGTGGTAGCCGCCTGCGGCAACGGAACTGCGGGCGCCTTTGCACCGCAGGTGCTGGAAGGAATCGGCTGCGAAGTCATCCCGCTTGACACAGAGCTCGACCACACGTTTCCGCGTTACAACCCCAATCCCGAAGACATGCGGATGCTGCACGCGATCCGGGACAAGGTTCGGGAAACGGGTGCCGATGTGGGGCTCGGCTTCGATGGCGACGGTGACCGCTGTGGCATCGTCGACAACGAGGGCAACGAGATTTTCGCAGACAAGGTCGGCGTCATGCTGGCACGCGACATCTCCAGGCTGTATCCGAACTCCGTCTTCGTCGTTGACGTCAAGTCGACAGGCCTTTTCATGACCGATCCCATCCTCGTGCAAAACGGTGCAAGGACGGATTACTGGAAAACCGGGCACTCCTACATCAAGAGGCGCGTTGCCGAACTCGATGCCATCGCAGGTTTCGAGAAGTCGGGGCATTTCTTCTTCAATCCGCCGATTGGACGCGGCTACGACGATGCGCTCGTCACGGCGACCGCCGTCTGTCAGATGCTCGACGGTAACCAGGGCAAGACACTCGCGGATCTTTACCGCGATCTGCCGCTGACCTTCGGTACTCCGACCATGTCGCCCCACTGCCCGGACGAGGTAAAATACGGCGTGGTCGCGAACGTTGTCGGGGAACTCACGAAAATGAAGGCGGACGGCACCGCGTTCGCCGGCCAACCCCTGGCAAATCTGGTCACGGTCAATGGGGTGCGTGTCGTTGCCCAGGACGGCACTTGGGGCCTCGTCAGGGCGTCGTCGAACAAACCGGAGATCGTCGTGGTTGTGGAAAGCCCTGTGTCGCCAGAGCGGCGTCGCGAGATGTTCGAGGCTCTCGATGGCGTGCTGCGCCGCAATCCAGAGGTCGGAGCCTACAACCAGACATTCTGAGAGGAATTGGACCATGTCTGACCGGATCGTAAGTTTTGTCATGAGCGGGGGGGTCGGCTCCCGGCTGTGGCCGCTCTCGCGCGAAGACAACCCCAAGCAATTCCACGATCTTTCGGGGGATGGCTCTATGCTTGCCAAGACTGTTCGTCGCCTTAAGGCGCGGCCGGACGGAGAGACGCCGATCTACCTGATAGCCTCCGAACGGCATGCCGAGCGCGTTATCTCGGACCTAGTTGCGCTCGGCCTGAACGGCGGCAGACCGATCTTCGAGCCGGTCGGCCGCAATACCGCGGCCGCCGTCGCCATAGCCACCCTGCAAACGATCTCCGAATATGGAGCCGACGCCCTTGTGCTCGTGGTCCCCTCCGACCATCAGATCTCGACGACAACGCAATTCTGGGAAACCGTCAAGGCCGGCGTGCCTGCCGCCGATTCAGGAAAGATCATCGTGTTCGGGATCAAGCCGACGCATCCCGAAACCGGATATGGTTACATTGAGACTACGGCAGATGCTGACGCAGTAGCCTCGGTTTCGCGCTTTGTCGAAAAGCCGAACGCCAAGTCGGCTCGCAAATACATGTCTTCGGGACAATTCTACTGGAACGCCGGCATTTTCCTCTTTCGTGCCGACACCATGCGGGAGGCTTTTCTCGAGTTCCAGCCCGACATCTGGGACGCCGCGGAACGGGCTTACAAGGGAGCGCGGACCGACGTCTCGGGCCTTTATTTGACACAAGGCTTCTACTTGGCCGTCCCCTCGACCTCGATCGACTACGCGATCATGGAGCATGCGCGCGACATCGCAATGGTTAGGGCCTCGTTCCGCTGGACCGACCTTGGCTCATGGCAATCCCTAATGGAGGCCAGCCCCACGGACAGCAACGGCAATGTCACAATGGGCGATATCGTCGCCATCGATTGCCAGGACTCTTACTTCAGAAGCCAGGGCAGACTGCTGACCGTCGTCGGGATGAAGGATGTTGCGATCGTGGCGACGCCAGATGCGGTATTCGTCGCACCCGTCAGCCACAGCCAGAACGTGAAAAAAATCGTCGAACAGCTGGAGAAGAGCGGACGCCTCGAAACGAAATTTACTGCCTCCGAAGACCGGATCATCATCAGTGGCTCATGGCGCAGGCGCGTGGAGCACTGGCTCTTCGAGGAAACCCTGCCGCTGTGGTCCACCGCTGGCGTCGACGATGTTTACGGCGGCTTCCATGAGGCCCTGGGCTTCGATGCGAGGCCATTGGGCAAACCCAAGCGCATGCGCACTGCCGCTCGCCAGATTTACGCTTTCGCAGTCGCCAAGGAACGTGGCTGGACTGGTCCGGCGGACAAGCTCATCGACCACGGTATCGACTTCATCGCAAGATTCGGCCGCACGAACCGCGGCGGGTGGGTGCGAACTCTCAATGCCAACGGCAGCGTGGCCGACCCGACCGAGGACGCCTACGACCATGCCTGCGTGCTCCTGGCGCTGGCTCAAGCTCACCGATGCGGACATCACGATGCCCTGGAACTGGCACAACAGACGTTTCATTTCATCGACGCCCATCTCGAGCACGACAGTCTGACCGGGTTCCTCGAGAGCCCCGGCTGGAACGGTGCGCGGTCTTCGAACCCACACATGCACATGCTGGAATCATTTCTTGCCTGGTATGGCGCCACGGGCGACCGTGAATATCTGCGTCGGGCAGCACGCATCATCGATCTCTTCCGGAGCCATTTCTTCGACCAGGAAAGCTGGACGGTTGGGGAACATTTCGACGCCGATTGGTTGCCGTCGCAGGGAGATGAAGGACAGTGGACCGAACCGGGGCATCACTTCGAATGGGCTTCGCTCCTTGTCGATTTCGCACGAGCGAGCGGCCAGAAAGACTTGGTCGCCTACGCAAGGAAGCTCTATTCATCGGCGGTCGCCAGTGGATTGAACCGGACAACAGGTCTGGCTTTTGCTGCCGTATCGCGGCAGGGAATCCCTCTCGACCGGCTCTCCCGCAGCTGGCCGCAATGCGAAGCCGTCAAGGCAGCCGTAGCCTTGGATGGCATTGGCGGGCCTGACCTGAAAGCTGAGATCGAAGCCCGTGTCGCGCGCCTGTTCAGATGGCACATCGATCCCGCGCCGCTTGGCTTGTGGATCGACAGGATTGACGAGCGCGGAAGGTCACTGGCAACGGAGGTGCCGGCGAGCATCTTCTACCATCTGGTGACGGCATTGATGCAGTATCTGGACAAGACCGCAGGCCAAGTCGAACCTTTCCCGCTTCCTGCTTCGGACGTGAGCAAGACGGGTTTGAGGCAGGTACTGGGTCGCTCCTGATGCGACGATCCTGAGATACGGTGTTCGTGCCGAACCGTGGTTGGCGAAGGTCGTCTGCACCGAACCTTGACGACCGCAGATATCGGCCCCTGGCGTGGCCGCTAAGGCACAGCCTTGGCCGCGCGCACCGGCAACGCTCGCTTTCCCCCGGTCGTCGGCCGCCGTGAGGCTGCCGGTGCCGCCAGGAGTTCCGAGGCAATGAATATCAGGTTCTCGCCGTTGACGAGGCTGTCGATCTTCCTTCCGCTCAAAAGCGAGTAGACGAAAGTGAGGCAGCCTCGGCCGGGAAACATAAAGTCGTGTGGTTCCACGATGATGCACGGCACATGCTTGAGGACCTTGCCGCAGTCTCGCGTTGCCTCCAGCTCCGCGCCTTCAATGTCCATCTTAAGCATCAGCAATTTCGCCTTGGGCAGTCTGGCAAGAAGGCCCCGTAAGGTGACCGACGGCACGCCTTCTCCGTCTGCCACGCCCCGTGCCCACGATGGGCGCTCGCTGTTGACAAGTGCAACTTCGCCCTCGTGGCACCAGAGTGCGCCGTAGACAGACATGATCCGCTCTAGACCGGCGCAGTTCGAGAGTAAGACTTCATGCGTTTGGCGATCCGGTTCGATGGCCATCACCACAGCATCAGGATACTGGTCTCTGAGGAAAATCGACGAGTAGCCAACGTTAGCGCCGGCATCCACAATAACGGGTATGATCCCCCTCCGTCTCCATCCTGCCGCGAGCCGGTTGAGCGCGCTCTGTCCACCCTTTCCAATTTCATATTCGCCGTGCCCAAAAATTTGTGACATGACAAACAAGTCGCTGTCGGTAGGCCTGATCAGCAATTCATGATCGCCACAGCGAACTTTCATCGCCGAGCCGATCCCGAGTGCGCGGCGAAGCAGTACTGAGACCAGTTTCCTCCAGCCGATAGCGCGCGCGAGGCCGTCAATGTGATAGAGCTTGGCGTAGAACGTCCGGTTCATCGTCGCAGTATCACCTGAGGGTGCACCAATCTCCATACAGCCTTAGGGAGTAGCCAGGCCGGCTTACCACCGAAGCAAATTGCCCGCACACAACCCCCGCATGCGCATTCCTGCCATCATGCCCCCCACGGTTCGGTCATAGACATGCTTCTTCCTGCGCCGCTTATCAGCAAGGTACCCAAGGTGATGGTAGCTACGGCAAATTCGGTAGCCCTTGCCTCTGTGTCGCTGCCGCAAAGCGGGATAGTATGCTTTGGGAAGATGCCTGACGCGACATTGAACGACCTCTCCCGATCATGGAAATGCGGTTAATTCGTCAAGGCATGTAACTTGAGACATGAACCATCTTGTCCGAACGGTTGAGACCAGCGATGGGCAAAAAAAAAGTCCGTGCCAGACCCAGCAGTGACCTTCTGAAGCTGCTTGCCACAAGGCCAAGAGCGGTGGCGCTTGCCGCGCTGCACGTGAGTGAATCCATGCTGCTGGAATTCGAAGCATCCGAGCTGTTGTCAGCAGCAGAGATTAGAGGGCTACTTAAGGACGCGTCGATGACGTTACGAAATGCCGCCGAGCAAGTGGACAATCGTAGCTGCCTCATCGCCAGCGAAATAGTTGATTCCATGCGGGAAAATTTCAAGAGAAATAAGACTTAAACCGGTCGCCCATTGGCCGACCGGGAAACCTGTTATCTTCAACCGAAATTGCCACGTCATCGATAGTGCATTGGAGGATACTCTTCACATCAATTTTAATATACGGTGTATGGGAGGGAGGTAGTTCGGGCAGTAGTTGGGCGGGGTTGCTTCTGAATGATGCCACATCCATTTTTGCGCGTGAATGAAAAAAGCCTGTCGTATGAGGACGATACGGCGCTGATCAAAAGGCTGGGATTCACGCCGAAGCGCTATCTGGCGGAGACGGTCATCGTCAATCAGGGCGAGGATTGCGATCGCATGTTCATTGTCGAGTCGGGCTGGGGGTGCCTTTCTCATGAACTTGCCGGCGGGCAGCGACAGATTCTAGATTTTGCACTGAAAGGCGACATCGTCCTACCTCAGTCCTACTCGGGCAGGGCTCTTGAAACGTTTGTGGCTCAAACCGAAATTTCAGTTCTGGTGGCTTCGACCAAGACATTTACCGCTGCGGCCATGCAGTCGCCCCATCTGTTCTCCCTTGTTCTCGAAACCCTCGTGCACAATGCAGCGGTTGTCGCTCAACATCTCACCAATGTGGGACGACGCAGCGCCTTGGCGCGGACGGCGCATCTCTTCCTCGAACTGATGACGCGTCTGGAACGAATCGGCTCTGTCACGCGCAACAGCTATGAATGCCCTCTCACGCAGTACGATCTGGCGGACGCACTGGGACTCACTCCCATTCATGTCAACCGGATGCTGCGGGAACTGCGCGAGCGCAAGTTTCTCGAATTTCGGCAGGGCCACGTTCGTGTGCTCGATCAGCAGGGCCTGACTAAGTTTGCTGGATTCGAGCAGGAATATGTCGACGGTTGAGACGTCCCGGCAAATCTTGTTCCCCGGTAGCGGCCATCGGGCAAGATCGAGGACGGGCTTTCCCGGGCAGCATCCACTTTCCGGCGGCGGATCTGTTCCGTCTGGCCCGCTCCCTATCCCGACTGGCGTCCGCCGGCCAGGCGCCGGCCAATTCAATCTCGGTTTCTTGGCGCGATCTCTTCGCGGTTGCCTAAGCGATACCGTCCTTGGCGTTCCGCTGCAGCGGCGAGTCCGCTCGGCACAATTTGAGGACCACAATCAGGAGCGATAATTGGTGCTCGCTGCTCGGATCCTAAACAGAGCGTAGCTCTTCCACCAGACCTATGGCCCCCGCAGAGCCAGCCTTCGAGGCAAACTATGAGAGTTCATTCGCGGCTTCCTGAACACCCTGCGCAAATGCTCGCTCGAGCCAAAGGCGGCCTGCTACCGGGTTGTGTTCCCCGGCACGACCATTGCAGAGATAGCCCCCGAGCATGAGTTGGGCATAGGCATGTCCCCGCTCGGCGGCGGCCGCGAACCATTTCTGCGCTGCGACCGGGTCGAAGGACAGACCTTGGCCATTCGCGTACTGGGCACCGATCGCAAACATAGCCCCGGCGTGCCCGGCTGCGGCTGCCCGCTTGAACCACTGCGCGGCAGCCTGAGGCAAACAGGCGCCGCCACGTCCGTTGAGAAGCATTTCGGCAAATGCCACCTGCGCGTCGACCATGCCAGCATTGGCCGCCCGCTCAAACCAGCAACGGGCTTGTTTCAGATCGGCAGCCACGCCGCGCCCATCCTGAAGCATTCGCGCGTAGGCATATTGCGCATCGGCCACGCCTTCGGCTGCCCGCCTCACCCATCGGGCAGCTTGCTCCTCGTCCTTTCGCACGCCGACGCCCTCGGCAAAGCAGAGGCCGAGGTTGAACGCTGCAATCAGATCGCCCGATGAGGCGGTCGCCTCGAACCATCCAGCGATGCTGGCGCGGTCGCCAGGCTCGCCTGCTCCTTCGATAACCAGATTGGCAAAGTCGACCTGCGCTTGCTGATTTCCCGCATTTGCGGACGTACGCAGCCAGCGCGCTCCCTCTTCGACGTCCCGTGCGACACCGTTTCCGGAAAGATAAAGCGATGCCAACGCACGGGCAGCAGCCTGATGGCCGGCATTTGCCGCCCGTCGGTACCATGTTGCGGCGTCCGCATAGTCTGGCGGCGATCTCTTCACATGCCGATCGCCCAGACGATAGGCTGCCTCAATATTTCCTGCCAATGCGGCCCGCCGCATCCACGCCTCGCCGGCGGCGATATCTTGACCTGCAAGGCCACCCTCGATGAGAGCCGATCCGAACCGGAATTGGGCTGAGGGCAAGCCTTTCTCCGCGGCAAGCTGATACAGTCGCGCGGCTGCCGGTCGATCAGCTGGCATGCCGCGTCCATGCTCAGTCAGGACCCCAAGAAGGTAGATTGCGGTTGGCAGACCGGCGTCGGCAGCGCGTCGAACCTCGGCGGCAACTTTGGCCGTCTGCGCAGGCTGCCCGCGCCGGGCGAGGGAAAGAGCAAGGCCCAGGCATCCCTCAGGGCAGCCGGCTGCCGCAGACTTCTCATACCAGCCATGCGCCGCATCCAGGTCCCGCATCGCTTCGGGGCCTCTGCTAAGGATATAGGCGAGAATTGCCTGCCCGGTTGCGGAGCCAGCTTCGGCTGCCTTTTTCGCGAGCCCGAACGCTGCCGCGAATTCCGGCTCCCGCGAGGAATCCCGTTCGAACAAGCTTTGCGATTCCAAGCCATTGCCGTCGGGCTCCTGCGCCGCCAGTCCAGCCACGTAAAGCGCGGCGAGGAGCGACTGGGCATCGGGGCTGCCGTGATCGGCCGCTCGCCGCAGCCAACGCGCGCCTTCCGACCGGCTTGGCGGCACACCCAAACCTTCGAGATAGCAACGAGCGACGCGGTATTCGGCCTCGACAATCCCGGCGCGTGCCGCAATTGCCAGCAGCGGAAAGGCTTCTAAAGGCTTGCCGCTGTCAGAAAGCTGGATCGCCCGGCGCAATACCAGCGCTGGTGGACCGTAAGCAGTCAGGCGGTCAAGGATTGCCATCGATGCGAGAACGCATACCTCCGTTTGTCGCGCACGGCGCCCGAGCCTATGGCTCCCTCATCGCTTCTTGGCCTAGGGGGAGTATGGCGCCGAGAATATACTTGAGCACGGTACGGCGGCCGACCTTGACGTCAGCGGTTACCGGCATGCCAGGGACGATCGTGAAACTTGCGGGCACGCCATGGAGGGCGACCTCGTCGATGGAAATCTGCGTGCGGTAAAACAGGTCAGCGTCCGGGGGCAGCATGGCCAACGAGCTGTTCGGGTCGCGCGCCTGTTCCCGGGCCGAGAAGGAATCCGGGCTCACCGTGCGCACAGTGCCATGCGCGAGGCCATATTGCGAATATGGAAAGGTGTCGAACTTGATGGCCACGGGGTCACCGACGTGGACGAACCCACTGCTACGGCCGATAATGTTCGTTTCGATTTCAAGCACCGCGTCGTCCGGCACCAGGGTCATCAGCCGATCACCCGATTGCAGGATCGACCCGACGGAAACCTTCGCCACTGACTGAACGATGGCGTTTGCATCGCTTTTCAGCTCAACCAACTGTTTACGCAGCTTTGCCTTGTTGAGAAGCTCACGGGCATCGGACATACGCGAGCCCGCCTCCGACAGGCCTTGCGAGACTTCCGCGCGCCAGCTCTGGATGTAGCCATCGCGGTCGGCGGCCACCGTCGCCTGTTGTCGCTTGGCAGCTTCCGATGTCTGCTCGGCGTTGCCGAGCGCCCGGGACATCTCTGCCCAGTTGTCCTCGGCCAGAAGCGTATTGAGGCGGCTGCCCACCTGTCTTGCTTCCAGTTGCTTGCGCATCCGTTCGATCGAAGCCGCGACGGCCAGTCGCTGGCGGTAGCCGTCAGCATCGGACCGGGAACGCGAGATCACGGAACTGAGTTCATCGCTCTGCCGGTCAAAACTCGACAGCTTGGCGTCGTAGACGGCTTTTCGACGATCGAAGATTGATGCCTGCAGGGTCCAACTCGGGTCCAGACCGTCATAGCTGAAGGGCTTTCCGTCGGCTTCCGCTTTCAAACGGGCCACTTCGGCTTCAAGTGTCGAGACCTGTGTCGTCAGCGCAGCAAGGTCAGCGGAGGCGAAGGTCGCGTCGAGGCGAGCAAGCGTTTGACCGGCTCGCACGCGCTGTCCTTCGCGCACCTCGATCGAGCGGACGATCGCCGTCTCGAGCGGCTGCACCAGAATATTCGGCGATTGCGACACCACGAGCCCTCTGGTGGAGACGACCTGATCGACCGGTATGAGCCCTGAGAGTGTTATCAGGGCAACGACCATGCTTGAGATGATCCAGACCATGCCGCGCGCCATTCGTGGGACGGGCGCATTGGCGATGGCCGTCGACGGCCATTGGAATTCCAGGATGACGGGCATCGTCGGATCGCTCGGCTCTGTCCGGCGCCGGACGGGAAGACTGGAATGGGTGATGCTGCTCATGGGCGCCCCGAAGCCGATGCTCACACAAGTCTCGGCGGCACAGCGGCCAGACGAGCTTGGCGGTTGTCAAGATGCCGGTTCTGCTGCATCCAAAGCTGGCGGTAGAGCGCACATCGTTCGAGCAGGGTCGCATGCGGCGCGACATCGAGGACCTGGCCCTGATCCATGACCAGGATCTGGTCGCATTCGGTCAGCGAGGAAAGCCGGTGCGAAACAATAATCATCGTGCGGCCCCTGGCGATGCGCATGAGATTGGCGCTGACCACCGCCTCGCTCTCCGGGTCAAGCGCGCTGGTCGCCTCGTCAAGGATCATGACGGTCGGATCGTGGATGAGCGCGCGCGCAATCGCCAGCCGCTGCTTTTGACCACCCGACAGGTTGGGCGAACCTTCCTCAATATAGGTGTCATAGCCGTTGGGCATGCGTTCGATGAATTCTTCGGCGCCGGCAAGGTGAGCGGCTCGCATGGCGTCGGAAAGGGTCAGGCCGGGGCGCCCGGCGATGATGTTGTCTCGAATCGACCCGCGGAAAAGGAAATTGTCCTGGAGGACCACGCCGAGCCCCTGGCGAAGGTGACGCAGGTTGATTTCCTTGAGGTCGACGCCATCCAGCTTGAGAAAACCGCTGTAATCGCGATTGATCCCCTGCAGAAGCCGCGCAATTGTCGATTTCCCCGAACCGCTGCGCCCGACGATGCCGAACATCGTCCCTGCTGGAATGTCGAAGTTGACCCGGTCAAGCGCTGGCGTGTTGGTGCCGATGTAGGTGAAGGTCAGATCACGGAAACTGATCTCGCCAACGAGCTTCGGTCTCAGACCTGTGGAATTCGAACTGCTTTCCAGGGGCCGGTTGAGGACGGATCCTGCCTCGCTGATTGCCGCCCCTACCTCCTCGAAGTCCTCGACCAGTCGAGCAAGACCGACGAGAGGCTGTGCGACGCGTTGGGCGATCATCATGAATGCGAACAAGCTGCCGACCATGTAGCCAGACGTGTCGCTCATCGCCAGATAAGCTCCGATCAGCATGGTGCCGAGGACCATCGCACGCTCGATTGGCGTGACAAGCGTCTGCGGCCAGTTGGCAAGCTGCCCGAAGGCAAGGCGCGCCCTGCCCGCTTCCGCCACCCGCTCGTCCCAAAGCGCCCTGCGTTGCGGTTCGAGACCGAGCGCCTTCACCGTCTTGATGCCGACGACGGTTTCGCCGAGCGCCGCCGCCTTCCAGGTCTCGGCATCGACCACTTGCTGGTAGCGGCGGCGCAACGGCGCGAGAAAGGCGAAGATGATCAACATAATCACGCCCGCGCAGGCAAGCACCATCCAGCCCAGCGTGGCGTTGATATAGAACATCACCGGGATCAGCACGCAGAGCGTGATCAGATCCAGGAACGTGCTGAGGAGTTTTCCGGTGAGGAATTCGCGGATGCGATAGATCTGCGCGAGATGGTACATCGTCTCGCCGGCCGGATGACGCTCGAAATAATCAAGTGGCAGACGCAGGAGCCTGCTGAAAACATGCAAGTTCAGTTTGGTATCCAGGCGGGCGCCGACGACGTTGATGATCAGCCGTCGGGCGTGACCGAGGAGCGTCTCGTAAACGAACAGGACGGCAATTGCGGCCGACAGGAGCACGAGGGTTGAAACGCTGTTGAACTGCAGCACCTTGTTGACCAGTGTCATGACCATGAGAGGCGGCAGAACGGTAAGGAGGCTGAGCGTGAACGAGGCGATACCGATGTCACGCATAGAACGGCTTTCGAACCGTACCAGGTCGATCAACCAACCGAGGGTGAAAGGCGCATCGGCCGCGATATAGGATCGCGCTGGACGCAACAGCACGGCCTCACCCGCCCACACCTGCGACAGCCGCAACTCGTCGATGGCGATGGCTTCGGCATCCTCGGGCGCATCCGCACTTTTGAGGAAGACGACATTCCGCTCTGGACTGGCCCCGGTGAGGAGACCTGCGCCACCGTCATTGAACAGCAGGACGACCGGTCCCGTGTGCTCGAAGCGCAGAAGATGCGACCAGCGGATGCGGAGCGCACGCGACCACATGCCGCCGTTCTGGGCCCATTGCGAGAGATCGGTCGCGTTTGGAACCGGGCTTGCGCTCGCCACCTTGAACTCGTTCGGGTCGAGTTCGACGCCATGGTAGCGGGCGACGCGTAGCACCGCCTTGAGGCGCGGGGCAATCCGGTCGAACTCGGCGGGTCCGCCGGGTGCCCTCCCCGCCTCGCTCTGGCTGCCAACCTTGCCCGTCGCCTCCGCGTCCACGCGGATCGAGGTTGGCCGTGCATCGGCGTTCAGAGGTATGCTCACCATGCACTTCCCCTCCGGCCCACAAGCGAGGGTTCAAGGATGCTCCGGGCAAGCCGTCCCAGCCGGGACTGCTGACAAAACGCACTATATTCCAAATAGGCCAGCCGCACGGGCCCTTTGCCCGCCTGGAAATGGTGAACGCGCGGCACTTGCGTTCCCGCAAGGGCCGCGCGTTCTTTCTTCAACCTGGACTCAGTCATTAGGTTTCAGAATATCCTTCATTGCCTTCTTCAGCGTGTCGTCGGTGTTAGCGTATCCGGCGCCTTGCTTGCCCTTGTCAGAAGTCAAGTCGGACGTTGCACCGGATGTCTTGTTCTGGTTCGGGCTAAGGCCCTTGATCGTATTGAGAACGTTCAAGAGATCGCTCGTCACCGAACCCCCAGCCAGGCCAACAAGCTGCCGGAACGAGGCTTGGCTATCGGTGTCGCTGCTGGTGGTCGGGCCCGATTGCAAGAACTGCTTGGAGTCCTTGAGTCCGAGCGTATCGGCCGAGACCTTGGCGTGGTTGCCGTTACCTGGCGAACCATCGTTGTCGGACCCGTCATTGCCATGCCCCTTGCCTGGGTTGCTGCTGTCGCTTCCATCAGGATCGTTGCCGCCACCGTTATTGCCATGGTCGCGGTCACCGGTCCCGCCGCCCGAGCCAGTCGCACCTGTCGGACCGGTGGCTCCGGTTGAGCCTGTCGAACCTGTAGAGCCTGTTGCCCCAGTAGAGCCGGTCGAACCTGTCGATCCGGTCGAGCCAGTTGCTCCGGTATTACCGGTTGCACCTGTGGCGCCGGTCGAGCCGGTTGCTCCGGTCGA
>NZ_JAIUIC010000018.1:0-138313 GCF_020165455.1 Mesorhizobium sp. BR1-1-3 | reverse complement strand
AAGTTCACCGTCACCGTCGACGACGGCCATGGCGGAACGGTCGAGCAGCTGGTCACCGTCACCATCCACGGCACCAACGACGCGGCCGTGATCGGCACGCCGACGGTGGCCGACGTCACCGAGGACACGCCCAACAGCGCAGCCGTGACGCTCAGCGCGTCGGGCACGATCTCGATCAGCGACGTCGACGCCGGCGAGGCTCACTTCCAGACCACCGTCGCCGGCGCGGCCGGCAACCTGGGCGGCCTGGTGCTTGCGGCCAACGGCAGCTACACCTACTCGGTCGCCAATGCCGACGTTCAGTTCCTGGGCGCCGGCATCACCCATGTCGACACCTTCACGGTGACGGCGGCCGACGGCACCCCCAAGGACGTCAGCTTCACCATCCACGGCACCAACGACGCGGCCGTCATAGATCTGAACAGCGGAACGTTAGGAACCTCCACAAGCGTTAGCTACACAGCCGGTTCCGCTGCCACCGCAATCGCACCTTCGGGTACAGTGACGGATATCGACTCGGCCAATTTCAACGGTGGGTCACTCACTATTGGCTTCACCGCGAATGGCACGTCGGCCGACCAGCTTACCATCCAGAACCAGGGCACCGGCGCCGGTCAGACCGGCGTCAGCGGCAGCAACGTCACCTATGGTGGCGTTGTCATCGGAACATTCACAGGTGGCACGAACGGGACGAGCCTGGTCATCAACTTCAATTCCAACAGCGCCACGCCGGCGGTGGCGCAGGCCGTTGCTGACCACATCCTCTATTCGAACGCGACCAGTGCGACCACGACCAAGACGGTTACCTACACATTGATTGACGGCGATGGCACCGCCAATGGAGGCACGGACACAAGCAGCGCCATCGCGACGATCAATGTCACAGGTGGAGGCCAACCCCCGGTCGTAGACCTGAATGGAGCTACCACCGGCAACGATGCCATCGCAAGCTATCCGCATGCAACCTCGCCGCTACTAATCACGTCGTCGGCAACAATCACCGACGCCGATTCCGCAAACCTGACTTCACTAACGATCACCCTGACCAATCCGCAAGACAACAGTTCGGGAGGTTCGGGCATTAGGGAGATACTCTCCCTTAGTGCAGCGGCAACTTCTGCCGCCACAGCAGCGGGGCTGGCGGTAACATTTACGTCAAGCGTTGCGAACAACACCGATCCGGTAACTCTGACAATAACGGGGATCGCGTCGGTCAGTACATATCAAACCATTCTTCGAGGGCTTCAGTATTCCGATACGAAGCCTGGCTCCCACATTTCTAGTCCGGCCCGAAACATAGACATCGTCGCCAGCGACGGCACCAACACTAGCGTCGTGCATCATGTCACGATTAGCGTGGCTGCACCCGCCGGCACCTCCGGCGAGCCCATCAATCTCGCCCTGGCCGATCCCTCGCATGAAGGTGCGCTCATCACCGTCACGGTGAAGGACGTACCTTCGGGCTGGACCATCGACGGCGCGACGCATAACGCCGATGGAAGCTGGACGACACAGACCAACGACCTGCACGGGCTGACCGTCACCACACCGGTCAGTTTCACCGGGGCAGCCGTGCTCGACGTCCAGATGACCTGGATCAACGCCGACGGCACCTCGGGCAGCGCGTCGATCGCCGACAATGTCGAGGCCTACGCGCCGGGTTCGCCGATCTTTGCCTGGTCGGGCGACGACGTGCTGACCGGGTCCAGCGGCAACGATCTCTTCGTCTTCTCGCAGCCGATCGGTGCCGACACGGTGCACAATTTCGACGCCGCGGCCGACCAGATCGACCTTATCGGCTACAACGGACTGGCGGACTTTGCCGACCTGCAGACCCATATCGCCGACGATGCCCACGGCAACGCGGTGATCACGCTGGGCGATGGGCAGTCGATCACGCTGGATGGCGTGCACTCGGGCGCGCTGACGGCAGGCAATTTCGTCTTCGACCAGACGCCGGTGGTCAACAATGCCGGCACCATGACGGTCGGCGACGGCGCCTTGCTGCCGCTGAGCGGCATGATCAACAATAGCGGCCTCATCTCGCTGGACTCGACCGGCGGTGAAACGCTGCTGCAAATCATCCAGCATGGCGTGACCCTGCAGGGCGGCGGGCAGATACTGTTGTCCGACAGCGCCGCCAACGTGATCTCCGGCACGGGGCCGGACGTCACTCTGGTCAATGTCGACAACACGATATCGGGCGCCGGCCAGTTGGGCGGCGGGATGCTGAGCCTCGACAACCAGGGCACCATTATCGCCTCCGGCGCGAATGCGCTGGTCATCGATACGGGGGGCAGCGTCGTCACCAACTCCGGAACATTGGAGGCGACCGGTTCAGGTGGACTGACGATCACCGGCGGGCTGGCGAATTCCGGCATGCTGTTGGCCAATGGCGGCGACATCGTCATCCATGGCCAGGTCACTGGCGACGGCGATGCCACGATCGGCAACCTGTCGAAGCTTGAGTTCGGCAGCGCCTCGTCGACGGATGTCACCTTCGCGCACGATGCGGCCGGCACGCTGCAGCTCGACGATTCCTTCGATTTCAGCGGGCGGATCGGCGGCATCACCAATGACGACAGGCTGGAGCTAGAGGACATCCTGTTCGGCGCGGGAACGACGGCCGTCTACCAGGCAAACCAGGATGGCAGCGGCGGAACGCTGACCGTTTCGGACGGCACCCACGGTACCGCGCTGCATCTGGTCGGCAGCTACGATGCGAACGGCTTCAAGCTTGCCGATGACGGCCAAGGCCATACCGCCGTTTCGTACAATCCGGCGGAATTCACGCTGACGGGCGTTGGCAATGGAGCAATTTCAAGCGACTTCGTGGTGTGAACCAAAAGGCCGCCGCCAGCGGCGGCCCACCTGGCCTGATGCGTATCGAGTGGGGTTCTGGACGTGGATAGCAAATCTCGAATTGTGAAGGATGCGCTTCGGGCCTGCCGCCGCTATTTCCTGGTAGCGGCGGCGTTCAGCCTGGCCATCAATCTGCTCTATCTCGCGTCCCCACTCTACATGCTGCAGATCTATGACAGGGTCGTCACCAGCGGCAGCGAAACCACGCTGGTGATGCTGACCCTGGTGTTGCTGGCGGCCTTTCTTTCGCTGGCCGGCCTCGACCTGGTGCGCGCCTCCATCCTGACGCGTGCCAGTGCGCGGCTCGACCGGCTGCTGTCGGCAAAAGTCCTGGCCGCGTCGGTCGAGACCCCATCGCCCGGCTCGTCGCCGAGCCAGCCCATCCGAGACTTCGACACGTTCAGGCAGGTCATCACCGGCAGCGGCATCCACGCTTTGTTCGACCTGCCATGGTCGCCCATCTACATCGGCATCATCTTCCTGCTGCACCCCTGGCTCGGCTTCTTCGCGCTGGGCTGCTCGCTGCTTCTGGTCGCCATGGCGGTGCTAAACGAATATATCGTGCGTTCGCCGCTGAAGCAGGCCAACGACCTGGCAACGACCAACTATAATTTCACCGAGATGAGCCTCAGAAACGCCGAAGTCGTTCGCGCCATGGGGATGATCGACGGCCTCATCCGCCGCTGGGGACGCGACCGCAATTTGGCGCTGCGGCGCCAGGCGGAGGCAAGCGATCGCGCCGCACTGATGTCGGGTCTGATCCGTTTCCTGCGGCTCACCATGCAGTCGCTGATCCTCGGCCTCGGCGCCTATCTGGTGATCGAACGGCAGATCACCGGCGGCACCATGTTCGCCGCGAGCCTCTTGCTGGGCCGGGGGCTACAGCCGGTCGAGCAGATCGTCGGCCTTTGGCGCAGCCTGATCCTGGGGCGGGCGGCGTTGGCAAGGGTCGAGAAGCTGGTCGACGGGGGCGCGCAGAGCGAAAGATCGTTCAACCTGCCCAAGCCCACCGGCAAGATTTCGGTTGAGCAGGTCAGCTTTGCAATTGCAAGCCAGCAGAAAGTGCTTCTGCGGGACGTATCGTTCCGGCTGGAAGCAGGCGAGACGCTGGGAATCGTCGGCCCTTCCGGCGCCGGCAAGTCGACGCTGGCGCGTCATCTCGCGGGCGTCATGCAACCCAGCCGCGGTACCGTCAGGCTGGACGGCGCCGACCTGTCGCAATGGGGACACGACGCGCTCGGCGACCACATCGGCTACCTGCCGCAGGATATCGAACTCTTCTCCGATACGGTCGCCGCCAACATCGGGCGATTCAAGACCAATGTCGACCAGGAGGTCATCGAGGCCGCGCGGCTCGCCGGCGTGCATGAGATGATCATCCGCCTGCCGCAGGGCTATGAGACCCAGATCGGCGAAGGTGGCGCAGTGCTGTCAGGAGGATATCGGCAACGGATCGCCCTTGCCCGTGCGGTGTTCGGAACGCCGAACCTGATCATTCTCGACGAGCCCAGCTCCAATCTCGACGCCGATGGCGACCGCGCGCTGAGCGACTGCGCGATCGAACTCAAGCGCCGCGGCAGTACGGTGATCATCGTCTCTCACCGGCCCTCGACCCTGGCGAATGTCGACAAGATCCTCCTGTTGCGCGATGGCGCCGTCGAGGCCTTTGGCATGAGAAACGAGATCGTGGCGCTCCTAAACCAGCGCGCGGCTCCAATGGCGGTGGCAACGCAATGAACCGTGTTTGGAGAGAGCGATGAGCGACGGCGCGCTTACCTACCGGAGCCTGCCTGGCGACGCCGGTATTCTGGCCCCGGATTCGATCCGGGTGCCGGCCTATATCGGTCTGCTGATCATCGTTGCTTTCTTTGGCATCTTTGGCGGCTGGGCGGCCTTTGCCCCGCTGAACGGCGCCGTGCTTGCCGACGCCATCGTCAAGGTGGATGGGAATCGCAAAAGCGTACAGCACTTCGACGGCGGTACGGTGAAGGAGATCCGCGTCAAGGATGGCGACGTCGTCAGGAAGGGCGACATCATGCTGAAGCTGGACGACACCAGGATTCGGTCCGAGTTCAATCTTTATGCCCAGCAATATGCGCTGTTGCGCGCAACCGATGCCAGGATCCGAGCCGAACTGGACGGCAGCGAGGTTGTTGCCTTTCCCAAGGACATTCTCAAAGAGCACGAAGACTACCTTAGGGATGCAATGGCAAACCAGATCGCCGATCTGGAAAGCCAACGCGCCTCGATGGCCGGCGCCAGGCAGATCCTCGAGCGGCGCATTGCCGAACTCGAGGAGCAGATCCAGGGCAAGCAGTCTCGGGTCGAATCTTACCATGCCCAGTTGCAATCGACGATCAACGAGAAGGCCAGCCTGTCGAAGCTGCTCAAGGCCGGATTGACGACCCGCCCACGCATCCTGGAGCTGGAAAGATCCGCCTCGGATCTGCAGGGCCTGATCGATGAGAACCTCGGCGCGATCGGCGGCAGCCAACAGAGCAAAGCCGAACTCGAAAGCCAGATCGCACAATTGACAAATGAGCGCCGAGCCAAGCTGTCGGCCATGCTGATCGATACGCAATCGAGCCTTTCCGACCTCGTGCCCAAGATGTTTGCCGCCCAGGCTGCCATGGACCGAGCCGAGGTGCGCGCGCCGTATGACGGCCAGGTGATGGATCTCAGCGTCTTCTCGATAGGCGCGATCGTTTCGCCGGGCCAGACCATCCTCGATATCGTGCCGACCGAAAATTCGCTGATCGTCCAGGCCCAGATTCGCGTCGAGGACATATCGAACCTGCGACCCGATATGGCTGCCGAAGTTCGTTTTACATCCTACAAGCAGCGCTCAATACCCATAATTCATGGCCGCGTCACCCGCATTTCGGCGGATCGCATTACCGACAGCAAGACCGGGTTTCCCTACTATCTTGCCGACGTAGCGGTCGATCCGGTGGAATTGGCAGCAGCCCCACAGATTGCGCTTTATCCGGGCATGCCAGCGTCAGTCATGATCGTCACCGAGGAACGCACCGCGCTCGACTACATTCTGGGCCCGCTGGTTGTGTCGTTCCACTCCGCCTTTCGCCAGAAATGACGGATTAGCCAAGCGACTTCGCTTTTGAGGTGATTCTGACGCAGAGCAGTCGGAGACAAGCCGACAACCAGTCGCTCATGGTCTGCATGTTCCCTGCCGACAGCCCCTCTGTTTCTTTGGTGCTGGATCTGATGATCCTAGATGTTTGATCCCGGGCTTTATGGAGCATCCTTGTCTCCCGAATGAAAGGATGCGCTATGGGCCAAGTTCTGCATGGGAGCGCCAAAACGACAGAGGCGGTCCGTCGAGCGATACAGCATAGTCAAGAGAGCCTGAGGGGGCTGGCCAAGCGCTACGGGATCAACCGGAAGACGGTTGCGAAGTGGAAGAGGCGAGCTTCGGTCGCCGATCTATCGACTGGTCCGAAGGAACCGAGATCGACGGTGCTCTCGATTGAGGACGAGGCGGACATTGTCGCTTTCCGCCGCTACACGCTGCTGCCACTCTTCCGTACGCACGGAACTGCAGGACATCATTTCCGCCCACATCTGGAAGCCGACAACTTTTCCTGAATGAGTGTGCGAAAAGAATGCATGGTTCCAAGTCGGCTGGCGGTTTGCGCGCCAAGGCTGGTTTGATCAGCTGCACACTGATCGTGACGACAACTGCAACCGTCGCGAGCTCCGGTCCTGGGCCAACCGACCACATAAGTTTATTCGTTTTTGACCAATACGCGCCGGTGAATTCCTGTAATCTTCGGAACAACACCGGGACAACCGGGTCAACCAGAAAGGTCGGGGAATGAAATACGTCGTCGATACGATCGGCGGTCCCGCAGGCGGTGATGCCTGGCAAGCCGCTGTTACCGAAGCCTATTTTCCGCTCGACACCGAGTATCGGAACCGTCGCGAATTTTCAGGCACGCTGGAAACCTTCTCGCTTGGGCTCGTCAGCGTGTCTAAAATGCGCTGCGATGCCGTAAGCTATCGTCGCCACCGCCGCCACTTCCTCAACGAGCGTGACGCCAGCCTGCTCATCACGATCCCGGAGATGTCGGAGGTGAATTTCTCGCAAGGGTCGAGAACCGTCAATTGCAGGCCGGGGGGCTTTCTCGTCGAGCGGGGAGATGCGCCTTACGAATTCTGGCACGGCAAGCCAAACGCGCTGTGGGTCCTCAAGGTACCATCATCGAGCGTTCGGGCACGGATCGGATCCGCCGAACGGCTCAGTGCGCTCAGTTTCGACGCGACCCAAGGCATCGCCGCGCTCTTCCTCGACACGGTGCGAACCACGATCGGCCATCTCGATGAGATCACTGAAGTCGCTCGTGAGATGATGGGCAGGCACATCCTGGAAATGCTGTGCCTGTCGATCGTGAGCGACGATCGCGTGCTGGACAGCAGCATCTCGTCGATCCGGGCCGGCCATTTGCATCGTGCCGAGCAGTATATTCGCGACAACCTGAAGAATTCCGACCTCGGCCCGCAGGCGGTGGCTGATGCCTGCGGCATCTCCCTGCGTTACCTGCAGGTCCTTTTTCAGGACAGCAACCAGTCGATCAACGGCTTCATCCGCGACGCCCGGCTTGAACTTTGCGCCGAGGAGCTGATGTCGGTGACCAACATCAGCAGCGTAGCCGAGATTGCTTACCGCTGGGGCTTCGCCGACCAGTCCCAGTTCTGCAAGCACTACCGGACGCGGTTCGGCTGCGCACCGACGGATACCCGTCGCGAAGCAGCGAACCGGGCGGGCGGCTCTTCGGCCTCGCGAGAGCGCCACTAGTCCCGACGAAATCCGGGCCAATTCCACCATTCATGCAACGTCTCCCCGGCAAGGGGCGACGAAGGCGGGGCTTTGCCCGCAAGACCTTGCGAAGGAACTGTCATGAGCCGAATCAGAGTTGCCGTCGATGTCGGAGGGACTTTCACCGACATCTGCATCATGGACGAAGACAGCGGAGCGATCCGCATCGAAAAAACCGCCTCCACGCCTGACGATCCCATGCAGGCCATCATGAATGGCGTGGAGCAGGGGCGCATCGATCTTTCGGAGGTAACGATGTTCTCTCATGGTACGACGGTCGCCACCAATGCGCTGATCACCCGCCGTCTGCCGCGCACCGCAATGGTCTGCAGCGAGGGTTTTCGTGACGTTGTAGAGATCCGTCGCGCCAACAAGGAAGATCTCTGGGACACCTACAAAGATGTCGCCAAGCCCTATATCCCGCGCCGCGACCGGCTGACCGTCCGGGAACGGGTCAGTGCCGAGGGCACGATCCTGGAAGCGTTGGACGAAGAGGCCGCGCGCCGTGTCGCGGAGATTCTCAAGAAACGGCAGGTCAAGTCCATCGCCGTCTGCTTCATGAACTCCTATGTCAACGGCGCCAACGAGCGCCGCATGCGTGAGATCCTGAAGGAGGCAATGCCGGATCTGCCGGTCTCGATCTCCTCGGAGGTGATGCCGGAAATCTTCGAGCACGAACGTTTTTCCACCACCATGGCGAACGCCGTCTGCGCCCCGGTCGTCGTCGACTACGTGTCGCGTCTCGGAGAAAAGCTTGCCGACGCCGGATACAAGCGAGATCTCCTGTTG
Organism: Mesorhizobium sp. BR1-1-3; assembly: GCF_020165455.1. Taxonomy (NCBI): domain Bacteria; kingdom Pseudomonadati; phylum Pseudomonadota; class Alphaproteobacteria; order Hyphomicrobiales; family Phyllobacteriaceae; genus Mesorhizobium; species Mesorhizobium sp. BR1-1-3. The sequence continues at coordinate 129,825 of NZ_JAIUIC010000018.1, read as the reverse complement.
CTGCACAGCGGTGGCGGGGTCATGACGCCCGCGAGCGTCAAGGATTTCTCAGCCCGGCTCGCGGGATCCGGCATCGCCGCCGGAGCGATCGCAAGCCGCTTCATCGGAAATCTCTGTGGCTACCCGAACTCGATCGGCTTCGACATGGGCGGCACCAGCACCGACGTCTCGCTGGCCTGGAACGGGGAGTCGCGCATCACAAAGGACTGGTACATCGAATTCGGATATCCGATCCGCTTCCCCTCCATCGAGGTATTGACCATCGGTGCGGGCGGCGGGTCGTTGGCATGGCAGGACGAGGGCGGCAGCTTGCGCAACGGGCCGCAGTCCGCTGGCGCCTTTCCAGGTCCGGCCTGCTACAAGAATGGCAACCTCATTGCCACCAACACCGATGCCAATGTGGTGCTCGGCCGTCTCGGCACCAGCCTTGCGGGCGGCAAGATCACGCTCGACCCCGCTCTGGCCGCCGAGGCGGTTCAGGAGACGGTGGCGGAACCCTTCGGCATGGAACTCCACCAGGCGGCCGAGGCGATCATCGCCGTCGCCAACGCCAATATGGGCAATGCCGTCCGGCTTCTCTCCATCAGCCGAGGCTACGACCCGCGCGACTTTGCGCTGGTCGCATTCGGCGGTGCTGGCGCTTTGCACGGAGCGGCCGTGGCCAAGGAGCTTTCGATTCCAACCGTGATCGTACCGCCCAATCCCGGCGTCACCTCCGCGCTCGGTTGCCTTCTCGTCGACGTGCAGCACGATTTCTCCGAAAGCTTCATGGCCGATGCTTCGACTGTCTCGTCCGCCGAGATGCAGGCAGCCTTCGTTCTGATGGAAAAACAGGCGGTTGAGCGTCTGGGCCATGAGGGCGTGGCGCAGGAAGACATGGCGCTGCAGCGCACGGTCGAGATGATGTACCAGGGCCAATGGCGCTCGCTCGCGGTGTCAGCCCCGGCGCGGATCGAGAGCATCTGCCCGCTGATCGAGGCATTCCACAACGAACACGAACGCGAGTTCAACTACCGCCGCGAAGAGGCGCCGGTGTCGATCTTCCGCATCGCGGTCAAGGCGATCGGCATCGTCCCGAAAGCCGAGATACCGCGACACGAAGTCTTGCCTCATGTGCCCGAGCCGCTCGGCCGCCGCGGCGTCTGGTTCGACGGCGTATCTCATGACGCGGCTGTCTATGAACGCGATCAACTCAGCGCCGGCGCTGCCTTTGCGGGACCCGCCATCGTCGAACAGTTCGATTCCACCACCGTGGTTCCGCCGGGAATGAGCGCGACCGTCGACGGCTTCCTGAACATTCTCATCGTGACGAAAGGCTGAGACATGACAAAGCTGATTGAAACGAGCCCTGGCCTCGATCCGGTAACGTTCGAGGTGCTGAAGAACTCCTTCATCACCACCGTCGACCAGATGGCCGAACAGATGCTTCGCACCTGCTATTCCTTCGTCATCTACAACCGAGACTTTTCGAATGCCCTGCACGACGCCGATGGCAACTCCGTCGCCCAGGGCAACTACGACATCGCGGTCCATGTCGGCACATTGCACAACACGTGTAAGGAAGTGATCCGGGTCTTCGAAGGCGATATGGCACCCGGCGATGTCTACGCAATCAACGATCCTTATGCCGGCGGTACGCATTTCAGCGACGTTCGGCTCGTCCGGCCGATCTTCGATGAAGACAAACTGATCGGCTTCTCCCAGTCGAACGGACACTGGTCGGATCTCGGCGGCTCGGTGCCGGGCTCCTTCGACGTCACCGCCCGCGACATGTTCCGCGAAGGGCTGCGGATAACGCCGCTGCGCCTTTTCCAGCGCGGCCGCTTCTGCTCCGATGTTGCCAACATGATCGCGGCCAACACGCGCGATCCCGCATCGATCATTGGCGACATCCATTCCCAGGCGCAAGCGACGCAGGCGGCCGAGCGCGAACTGCTGCGGCTGGTCAAGAAGTACGGGCGCGGCCAGGTCATGCGCGGTATGGAGGAGGTTCAGGACTACGTCGAACGTGCCGTGCGAAAGCGTCTGGCGGAGCTGCCCGACGGCACCTGGGAGACGGTCGACTACATCGACCGGGATCTCGGTGCCGGCGAGGGCATGATCCCGATCCGCATCAAGATGACGATCAAGGGCGACACGATCCACTACGATTTTACGGGAAGCCACTCGACCATTGCCTCGATGTATAATTCCGCACCGGGCGCGACCTTCTCGGCCGTGGTCGCCGGCATGAAAACCTTCTTTCCGGACCTCCCGCTCAACAGCGGGTTTTACCGGATGATCGAGGTGACCGCGCCGAAGAACAGCATCGTCAGCGCGGAATGGCCGGTGGCGGTGACCGGGTTCCTGATGCCGTTTGAAAAAATCATGAACGCGATCTTCGAGATGTGGTCGAAGATCATGCCCGAACGCGCTATCGCCTGCGCCTTCAACCTCGAATATCTGCTGGCCGGGGGACGGGATGCGCGCAAACCCGAAAAGCCGATCTTCATGTTCTACGAATGGCTGCCTGGCGGCTGGGGCGGGCGCAACGGCAAGGATGGTGCCGATGTCACCACCGCCTGCTTCGGAACCGGGCTGATGTCGCAGCCGAACGAAGGCAACGAGCGGGTCAATCCCACTCGGACGCTCGAGTTCCAGATCAAGCAGGATTCAGCCGGGCCCGGCAAGTGGCGGGGCGGCGTCGGCGTGCAGAAGACCTCATTGCTGCTTGAGGCTGAAAATGCCGTCATGTCCTATATTTGCGACCGCGAGCGTGCTGTCGTCTGGGGTGTCGAAGGAGGCCTGCCGTCGATGCCCCACGGCTTGACCATGAAGCGCGCCGGAGAAGAGACCGAAATCTGGCTCGGCTCCGTATTCTCCGACTACTCCGTCCACACAGGCGACCAGTTCGCTCGTCCGACGGCCGGCGGCGGTGGTTTCGGCGATCCACTGCAGCGCGAGCCCCGCAAGGTGATGGAGGACGTGATCGACGACTACGTTTCCCTGGAGCGTGCCAGGACTGACTACGGTGTGGTGATCCGCGAAATCGACCGCGACCTGTGCCAGTACGAAATCGACGAGACGGCGACCGAAGCCTGCCGTACCGACATCCGGGCGAAACGGAAGGGCTGGGCACGCATGGATCCCGAGGAGGTCGCGCGCAAATACCGCTCCGGCGAGATCGATACGCTCGATGCGGTTCGGCACTATGCCGTGATCCTCGACTGGGAGACCGGCGAACTACTTCCCAAAACCACCGCCCAGTTCCGGGAGAGTTTTGAGAAACGGACCGTCACCCACTGGGTCTGAGCGCCAGCGAGCGCGCCGCAATCTTGCGGGCGCTCGCGGGATGCCAGAGTTATCTGTTTTTTCGATACCATATTCAAAGAATTACTATTTCACAGGAACCTAAAGCTGGAGCAACAATGTCGCAGCGCCGCGAAGGTTGGCTGCTCCGAGGGGTATGACAGATGGCACCAGGCGTGGGACGATCGTTCACCGCGGCCAGCACACTTGAAGAGGCAATGGCAGCACGCCGGCAGGGCGCGGTGGTGCTTGCAGGCGGCACCTGGATGATGCGTGATCCCCAACGCGGGGTCGACCTTCCCGACGCGGTGGTCGCACTCGACCGAATACCGGCCTTGTCCAAGGTCGAAATCGACTCGGACCATGTCGTGATCGGCGCAGCTGTTACCCATGCAGTCCTTGGCCGCGCATTGCGTGGGGCAGCGGGCTTCGAAGGTCTGGTTGACGCGGCGGAGAACGCGGCCAATCCCGGTATCCGAAGGGTCGCCACCGTGGGCGGTAACCTTTGTGCCCTCGACTTTGCCGCCGCCGATCTCGCCCCTGCGCTTCTCGTCTGTGAGGCGACGGTGGAGCTGGAGACGTTCGAAGGCCCAAAACTCATCGGTATTTCGGATTTCCTCAAAGACAGGCATGCGCTGCTGGCAGAGGCGATTGTGACGAGAATTCATCTGCGCCGCGACCTTGTCGCAAGCGCGCATATCCGCCTGCCGCTTCGGAAGGCTGGCGACTATCCGGTCGCCGTCGTCTCGCTTGCGGTGGACAAGGACAAACGATGTCGCATCGCCGTCGGCTCGGTGGAGCCGGTAGCGCGGCGCTGGACGGCGCTCGAACAGGCGATGAGGGCAAGCCAGGCCTCCGCGCTCGATCCGGAGCGCGCTGCCGGGCTTGCACTAGAGCACAATGATTTTCAGGGCCGCGACGGCAGGGAAGCGGAGGGTTGGTACCGGCGCCAGGTTCTTCCGCCGCTGGTCAAGCGCGGTGTTGCCGCACTTCTCAAGACCGAGGGCCTGGCATGGTTGTGACATTCCAGCTGAATGGCGAGGACTGCAGCTTTCACGGCGATCCGATGACGCCGCTCGTCGACATCTTGCGGCGGGAACGATTCCTGACGGGGACCAAAGCCGTGTGCCGCGAAGGCTTCTGCGGCGCCTGCACGGTGCATGTCGACGACGAAGCGGTGCCGTCCTGCCTGAAGCCGATTGGCCTGGTCCAGGGGTGCGCGGTCACGACCATCGAGGGATTGAGCTCCGGAAACCAGGCGCTGCATCCGCTCCAGGCCAATCTAGAGGCCGCCGATGCCGTGCAATGCGGCATGTGTTTTCCAGGAATGGTTATGAGCCTTTCGGCGTTCGTGCGTGACAATCCGCATGCGAGCCGTCCCGAAATCAAGGCCGCGATGGTCGGCAACATCTGCCGCTGCACCGGATATGAGCGGATCGTCGACGCCGTGGCCGACTGCCTTGACCAAGCGCGGAAGGCTGGCCAGCCGGTGGGAGGCATCCATGTCTGAGCTGTCCGCCACGGTGATGAATCTTCCCCGCCGCGATGCGCAGGACAAGCTGCGCGGGCGGACGAAATACACCAACGACCGGGTTCGCCCCGACATGTTGCATGCCGTGCTGCTGCGGTCGACCGTTTCCGCGGGGCGTATCCGCAAGCTCGACGTTTCGGCGGCACTTCGCTGTCCTGGCGTGCGCGCGGTGGCGACCGGCGCCGATGCTCCAGGCCTCTACGGCATCGGCATTGCCGACCATCCGCTCCTGGCCATCGACACCATCCGCTATCACGGCGAGCCGATCGCCGTCGTTGCCGCCGAAACGGAGAAGCAGGCGCGGGCGGCGCTTGCCGCCATCATGCTTGAGGTCGAGCCGCTGGTACCGGTGTCCACCATGGCCGAGGCACTCCAGCCCGCCGCCCGTCTCGTCCACGAGGGCTGGCGCGGCTATGAGGTGATCACCGAGGGCGGCGCACGTGCCGGCAACATCGCATGGGAGGCAAAATCCAGCCGCGGCGACGTCGATGCGGCCTTCGCCCGTCCCGACATACGCATTGTCGAGAGCAGCTTCACCGTCGGCCGGCAGAGCCATGTGCCTTTCGAACCGCGCGTTGCCATCGGCTCCTGGGAGGACGGCCGTGCTCACATCCAGACCTCGACGCAGGTGCCTTGGACAGTTCGCAACGTCACCGGAAGGGTCATGCAGCTTGCGCCCGGGCGTGTGCGGGTCACCGTGCCGCCTGTCGGAGGCGGGTTCGGCCTGAAATTCGATGCGTCCATCGAGCCGATCACGGCACTTCTGGCGCGGATGACCGGGCGCACGGTGGTCCTGGAAAACACCCGGCAGGAAGAGATGGCAACCTGCCTCTGCCGCGAGAATGCGGAAATCCGCATTCGCTCCGCTGTCACCGCCGAAGGATACATCGCCGGACGCGAGGCGGTCGTGCTGATGGACTGCGGCGCGTATGGCGGCGAACAGGTTTTCCTGACAACGATGACGGCGCACACGCTGGGCGGCAATTACAGGGTTGGCGCAACGCGGCTCGTCGGCCGCGCCGTATACACCAACACACCACCCAACGGCGCTTTCCGAGCTTGCAACGGCGTCTACAACACCTTCGCGTTGGAGCGACACACCGACGAAATCTGCGATGCGCTAGGCTTCGACCCAATGGAGTTCCGGAAGAAAAATGTCCTGGGAGATGGCGATCTCGGTGCCACGGGGCAGGTTTTCGAGGCCGACGTGCTGGGTCCGATGCTCGATCGCATGGAGACACTGCGCGCCAGCACCGGTACATCAGAGGCCGAGGCCGACGGCAGGCTCTATGGAATTGCGACCACGGTCGGCACATGGTTCGTTTTCGTCGGGCCTTCGGCGGCGACGGTGAATTTGAACGCCGACGGCAGCGCAACGCTGGTCACCTCGGGTGTGGAGATCGGATCCGGCACGATGGTGCAATCCCTGCCGCAGATCGTGGCTGGGCAGCTCGGGCTTGCTCCCGACCAGGTGATCGTGCGCGAAGCCGATACGGATGCCGCCGGTCTCGATGTCGGCGTTGGCGGTGGGCGCACCACCGTGTCCATTGGTGCCGCGAGCATCGCCGCCTGCGCGGAAGTGCGGGAGAAGCTGCTGCGGACCGCCGGCGAGATGCTCCAGACCCGACCGGAAGACCTGGTGCTGCGGGACGGTCGTGTCGAGATCACGGGACGTCCCGGTTCCGGCATGTCGATCCCCGCTGTCGTCGCCCATGCGCAGGCAACCACCGGCCCGATCACCGGAAGCGGAGCCTTTACCGCCAGGAACACTCCGGCAATGTCCGGCTGCGCGATGGGGCATTTCATCGATGCGCTCGACATTCCCGTCTTCGTCGTTCACGAGGCCGAGGTGGCGGTTGATCCGGACACCGGCCATGTCGAGGTGCTGGCCTATCGCGTAGTTCAAGATGTCGGCCGCGCGCTCAACCCGCGCGCCATCCTGGGCCAGATACAGGGCGGCGTGGTACAGGGGCTCGGCTATGCGTTGCACGAGGAGGTGACGCTCACCGCCGACGGACGCATCGCGCAGGACGATTTCGAGACTTATCGCCTGCCGCTGGCGCAGGATGTGGTTCCGGTCGCCGCCGACCTTTACGAGGGCGCGCCGTCGATGGGGCCTCTAGGCACCAAGGGTGCGGGCGAGGTCCCGATCCTGGCGGTGGGCGCGGCGATCGGCTGCGCTGTGGCACGCGCCATCGGCAAGCCGGTGCGGCAGCTGCCACTGACGCCGCCGCGCGTGCTTCGACTGCTGCATGAGCGCGAACCACCGCCGGAATTCCCGCACGTCGCCCCCGGCTGGGCGTTGAACACTCTGGGCTGAGGCAAGTAAACCATGGTCACCCTGAACTGCGACATGGGCGAAAGCTACGGCAACTGGCGCTTCGGTGACGATGCCGGCATCATGCCTCATATCGATTGCGCCAACATCGCCTGCGGCTTCCACGCCTCCGATCCATGGACGATGCTGAAGACCGTGCGGCTCGCCCTTTCGCATGGCAAGCGGGTCGGCGCGCATCCCTCCCTTCCCGATCGTGAGGGGTTCGGCCGGCGCGAAATGAGACTTCAGCCGGAGGAACTGACAGCTGCCTTCCTCTACCAAATCGGTGCTCTGACAGGGATGCTGGCCGCCGAGGGCGGGCAACTCAGCCATGTCAAGCCGCATGGCATCATTTACGGCATGGCCGCGCACGACGTCGACACTGCCCGGGCAATTGCCGCGGCGGTCAAGCCGTTCGGCGTCCCTCTCTTCGGCATGGCGGGAACCTGTCACGAGACGGCGGCAGCCGAACTCGGCGTTGCCTTCGTGGGCGAGTTCTTTCCCGATCTTGCCTACGCTCCCGGCGGCAGCCTGATCATCCCGCGCGTCCAGTCGGCCATCGACCTGACGCTTGCCGAGCACCGCATGGTGGGGGCGCTTACCCGACGCGAACTCGTCACGACAGACGGCACGATCCGCCCGGTCGCCTTCGACACCGTCTGCATCCACTCCGATCCGCCGAATGCGCGCGACGTCGCCGCGCTGATGCGGCGGATCATCGACACTCATTCCAACGGCCTGCCATGATTCACTCTCCCGAATCGTGAAAGCTCCACGCAAGGGACTCGAGGACTATCTCGAACTCACTGCCCGAACCATTTCTCCAAGCCGCTGAGGACTTCCATGGATGCGCTTTCCAACTCTCTCGCCGCCGCCGACATCGCCACCACCATGCACCCCTACACCAACCTGCGTCAGCACGAAGAAACCGGGCCGCTGATCATCAGCCGCGGCGACGGCATCCGTGTGTATGACGAACGCGGCAAGGAATACATCGAAGGGCTGGCCGGGCTCTGGTCGGTGGGCGTCGGCTTTTCGGAAAAGCGGTTGGCCGACGCTGCCTATCAGCAAATGCTGAAGCTGCCCTACTACCACACCTTCTCCTCCAAGGCGCATGAGCCATCCATCCGGCTCGCGGAGAAACTCGTGGAGATGACGCCGGAAAACCTGACGCGTGTCTTCTTCACGTCGTCGGGCTCGGAAGCCAACGACACCATCGTCAAGATGATGTGGTTCATGAACAACGCGCTGGGCCGGCCAAAAAAGAAGAAATTCCTGGCACGGACCAAGGGCTATCACGGCATCACCGTCGCCTCCGGCAGCCTGACAGGCTTGCCGGTCAACCATCGCGACTTCGATCTGCCGGCCATTCCCGTTCGCCACCTGACCTGCCCGCACTTCTATCGCTTCGGCATGGCAGGCGAAGACGAAGCCGCCTTCACGGCGCGCCTGCTCGCCGAGCTGGAAGCGGTGATCGCCGAAGAAGGGGCTGACACCATCGCAGCCTTCATAGGAGAGCCGCTCATGGCAGCCGGCGGCGTTCTGCCACCGCCGGTCGGGTACTGGGAAGGCGTGGAGAAAATCTGCCGGGCAAATGATATCATTCTGATAGCGGACGAGGTGATCTGTGGTTTCGGGCGGCTTGGTACGCCCTTCGGCGCTCAGAAATACGGCTTCACGCCTGATATCATGACGGTCTCCAAGCAAATCACGTCGTCTTATATGCCGCTTGCCGCCGTCATTTTCTCCGATGCGATCTATCAGGCGATCGCCGACAACACCGCCACGATCGGCAATTTCGGCCACGGCTTCACGGCGTCAGGTCATCCGGTCGCGACGGCAGTGGGTCTCGAAAACCTGGCCATCTTCGAGGAGCGGGACCTGATCGGAAACGCGGCCCGCCTCGAGACGTCGTTCCAGGCCGGCATCCGCTCATTTGCCGATCACCCGCTTGTCGGCGAAGCGCGGGGCACCGGTCTTATCGGCGCCGTTGAGCTGGTGGCAGACAAGGCGACGAAACGCCCCTTCGTCAAGGTTGGGCGCGCAGGGGGTATCGCAGCAGGCATCGGCCACGAGGAAGGCCTCATCTTCCGCGCCATCGGCGATCAGCTCGCGCTCTGCCCGCCGATGATCTCGACAGAAGACGATGTGAAAGAAATCATGACGCGCATGGGCCGGACGCTTGAGCGCCTGACCGGTGCGGTTGCCAAGGAGGGACTTGAATGACCCGCATGAAAGCCGAACCGGTCGTCCATATCGACGACGAGCGCTTTCGGGTCACCGAATGGCGCTTTGCCACCGGGGCCGAGACCGGCTGGCACATCCACGGCCATGACTACGTCATCGTGCCGCTTACGGACGGCAAGCTCGGTCTCGAAGGTCCGGACGGCGCGCAGGCGCAAGCCGCTCTCACCCAAGGGGTGCCCTATTCGCGGCGGACGGGTGTGGCCCATAACGTCATCAATGCCGGCAATGCGCCGCTCGCCTTTCTGGAGGTCGAGGTCGTTGAGGCCGGCGACCTCGCAGCCAGGCGGCTCGCCGTGCTCGACCGGTTCCTCGCAGCCTGGAACGCCCGCGACGTGGGCGCGCTGATGGACTGCATGGCTGAGAATTGCGCTTTCCACGGCTCGGCTGGACCCGATGCCGAAGGGCGCAAGCATATAGGGCGTGACGCCGTGCGCGCCTCCTATGCAGCGCTGTTCGATGCTTTCCCGAAGGCCGCGTGGACCAGAGGACGGCACGTCGTGACGGGCGACACCGGGCTTTCATCATGGCGCTTCGTCGGCACCACTCCAGCGGGGCAGCAAATCGAAGTCGACGGCTGCGATATCTTCGCTTTCTCGGGGGAGCTCATAGCGCTCAAGGATTCCTACCGCAAAGCGCGAGGGTAGCGAAAATCTGAATTCATCGGGCAACGAGGGCGGTCCAAGCGGGCCGCCCTCGTTTTTTGTCTAAAGGCAAGATCCTCAAAACATGAAAGGGCCGGGCTTACCCGGCCCATCTTCTTACTTGAGCAAGGCTTCCATCGGTACCGGCTCGGAAATCGTCCAGTTGCCTACAACACCCGGCTTGCCGGCCTTGGTCTCGACGATCAGGTACCGCGTCTGGTTCTGGTGATGCAGTTCCGGCGTGAAGGTACGAGGCCCGAACAGCGTCGGCTCGTTCTTCATCTTCTCCAGTTCCGCGACGACGGCGTCGGCATCGGTCGTGCCTGCACGCTCCACCGCCTTGGCCCAGACGTCGACCATGACGTAACCCGGAAAGACATACTGGCTCGAGGGATCGGCGCCTGTCTTCGCCTTGTAGGTGGCATTGAACTTCAGCACTTCCGGATTGGGATCGTCGCCATAGATCGATCCCTGAACGGGGACGTAGAAGTTCGTCAGATCGGGCACGGCGGATAGCCAATAGCTACCGTCGACGCCCGAGCCATTCAGGATCATGGAGTTGATGCCCGCGGCACGAAGCTGCTTGATGGCCGAGACAGCGCCCGGCATCATTGTGCAAAGCATGATCGCATCCGGCTCCTTCGGCAGAGACTTGATGCGGGTGATCTGCGCGGCGATGGAGGCGTCCTCGTTCTTGAAGGTGTCTTCACCGACAAGCTTCGCGCCTTGGGCTTCGAGCTTCGGCATCATCCAGTCGAAGCCGTCGCAGATGCCCTTGTTGTAGGCCGTCCAGGTATCGAGCAGACGGTAGAAGTCCTTTGCGCCTTTTTCCTTGAATGCCCACTCGGCCATGGTCGCGCCCTGCACGGGCGCCAGCACCGACGCGGAGAAGCTGTGCGGGCCGACACCCTGGATACCGGCCTTGACGGATTCCGCGCACAGGAAGAAGGAGATACGGCCCGCGTCCTCGGCCGCGAGCGCAGCCGGCGATCCGAAGTCGTAGTCGCACGAGACGACCACGAGATCCGCGCCCTGGTCGAGCACGGAGAGGCCCGCCTTGGCGCCTTCGGCCCGGTCGGACTTGGTGTCGGCCTTGACGACCTTGATCTGCTTTCCAAGCAGACCGCCAGCCGCATTGATCTCGTCGATGCGGATCAAGGCCGCCTCCTGCGCAGGCTTGTCATAGGCTTCCATGAAGCCCGACTCCGCAGTGGCGAAGCCGATGACGATGGTCTTGTCATCGGCCAGGGCCGGGTATGCGATGGACATCGAGGCCAGAGCGGTTGCGACAATTCTCATTTTGTATGTCATGCACGTCTCCTTTTTGTTTCCCGGTCGGGCTTGTGCCGCCGGTCACTTGTTGCGACTGCTGCGGGGTAAGGTGATCTCGCGGTTGCCCATGAGTCCGGATGGGCGAAGCGCGAGGATCACGATCATGATGACGCCGAGGGCTATTTCCTGAACCCCTTTCGGGAGGGCGAAAGTGGACTCGCCGAGCGATACGCCTGCCTCCAGCCAGCGCAGCGCCTGGATGAGGGCGGACAGCAGGACGACACCCACCACACCCCCCGACAGGCTGCCCATGCCGCCGACAACGAGCATGGAAAGGGTGATGAAGGTGAGACCGAGATAGAATGTGTCGGGTGTGACCACGCCGATGGAATGAGCCATGAGCGCACCGCCCAGCCCCATCACCGCGCCTGATATGACGAATGCCACCAATCTTTCCCTGGGAATGTCGATACCGGAAGCCGCGGCGGCGGTGGGCTCGTCGCGGGCAGCACGAAGGGCCAGGCCGGACCGGGAGATCGCGTGCGCCCAGGCGATGAAGATCGCGACCACGGCGCCGATGAGATACGGCCAGATCACGCGTACGATCGGAATGCCGACGACCGATGAGGTCGCTCCGGTCACGCTCTCCCAGTTGGAATAAATTGTGTTGATCATGGCGAGCATCGCGAAGGTCGCGATCGAAGCCGCGATGCCCGATAATCGCATCAGCACCCGCCCGAAGATGAGAGCGGCGAGGGCGGCGAACAATGCTGCCAGCATAGCCGATTGCCAGTACGGCAATCGGGTCGCCAGCAGCCATTCGGGCAGTCCCGGCAGCGAACCGCGTTTCATCATCGGATTGATGGTGAGCCACGCGGCCGCGTAGGCGCCAAGGCAGGTGAAGCCGATATGCCCGAAGCTGAGAACGCCCGAATTTCCGATGAAGATGTATAGGCCCACGACGAGGATGACACGGACGAACACGTCGATCACCGTCTGGTTGAAGGGCCGCGATCCGGTCATCACCGTGATCAGCGCGATGGCCAGCAGCAGCAGAGAAAGCAGGACCGGTGTCAGGATTGTGCGGCGGGCAAGCGCGAAGCGGGCGGGCTTTCGCTCGGCAGCCGGGGCACCGGCAGCGGGAGAGTCGGTGAGGGAGGCGGCGACACCCATGAAATCAGACCCTTTCCTTGGTGCCGCGCGCGGCAATAAGCCCCTGTGGGCGGAAGAGGAGGACGAGGATGACCGCTCCATAGACAAAGGCATCGCGGAATGGCCGGGCGTCGATGGGCAGCATGACTTGCATGATCACCGAGGCGGCACCCAGTAGGAAGCCGGCGAGCACGGCTCCCCCGAGGCTGCCGAGGCCGCCAATGACGGTGGCGATGAAGGCCATCAACATGATCGAGGCGCCCATCTGGATGTCCAGTGTGCCTGTCTGGGCGCCAAAGATCAGTGCAATGGCGGCGGCCAACGCGCCGGAGAGGGCGAATGCGCCCATGATAACCCGGTTCGCACGCACACCCAGCATTCGGGCCATCGAGAAGTTCTCGGCCGCCGCCCGCATCTCCAGGCCGAAGCGGGTTTGACGCAGGAACAGTGTCAGGCCGATCAGGATGACCATCGTGGCTACGATCGTTATGAGCTGGAGGAGGGGAAGCCTGGCACCAAGGATCTCCACCGGCTGGGACAGTTCGGGCAGCAGCGAGATCGATTTCGGCCGACTGGAGAAAAGCATGAGCAGGAAGTAGCGAATGACGAAACCGAGCGCGAAGGAGGCGATCATCATGGTTGCCGGATTTGCCTGACGGAACCGCCTGAAGACGACGATTTCGCACAGCACCGACAGCCCGGCCCCGCAGAGGAGCACGAATGGCACCAGCAGGTACCACGGCAATTGGCCGGCGAAGACGATGGCCATTGCGTCCGTAGACGGCCATAACAGGGCGAAGACGCAGAAGGCGATGACGTCGCCATGCGCGAAGTTCACGAGCCGCATGACGCCGAAGATGAGGGCAATGCCGAGCGCCCCGAGCGCGTAGAGCGAACCAAGCGAGAGTGCGTCGAACAGGATCTGAAGCATCTCAATTGTCCTCGTAGCCGAAATAGGCAGCCTGGATCGCCTCGCCATTGCCGAGCGTCCGCGCGTCGCCATCGAGCACGATCTGTCCGCCACGCATCAGGATCATCCGCCCGCCCACCATCATCGCCCGGGCCGAGCTCTGCTCAACGATCAGGAGCGTGAGCTGGCGCTGCGCACGCAGCGCGATCAGCCGCTCGTAGACCTGGTCGTTGATGTTGGGGGCGAGGCCCAGTGAAGGCTCGTCGATGGCTACAAGCCGCGGATTGGTCATCAGCGCGCGGCCGATGACCAGCATTTGCTGCTGTCCGCCGGACAGCAATCCCGCCTGCCCGTGCCGCCTCTCTTTCAGCATCGGGAAGGTTGCGTAGACGGCTTCGAGTTCGTCGGCCGCTCGGCTGCGCCAGCCGCGTTCGCGGGCGTGCATGCCGGTTCCGACCAGAAGGTTCTCTTCGGTCGTCAGCGAGCCGAAGACATCGCGCCCCTCCGGCACCATGGAGAATCCGAGCCGGGCGATGTTCTCCGGCGCCTGGCCGGTGATCTCATGACCTGCAAGGTCGATCCGGCCGCCCGCCACCGGCGTAACACCGGCGATCGCGCGCAGCAGCGAAGACTTCCCGGCTCCGTTCGGGCCGGTGATGAACAGGATTTCTCCCTCGTCCATGGAGAAGGAGACATTGCGGACCGCCGTGAGACGGCTGTAGCGGATGGTGATGTCGGAAAGGGCGAGCAGGCTCATTCCATCGCCTCCAGCACAGGCAGGTCGGTGTTCGCGGCCGTGCCCATATAGGCGTGGCGCACCTTCTCGCTGTCGCGGATCGCGGCAGGCGGTCCTTCCTCGATGATCGCTCCGGAATCGAGCACGACGATATGCTGGCAAAGGCCGAGCACCAGCCCGACATTGTGCTCGATGAGCAGGACACCACAGCCGAGATCGCTGGCGATGTGTCTTATCAGGGCGGAAAGCTCCCGCGCCTCCAGTGCGCTCATGCCAGCCGCGGGCTCGTCGAGCAGGATGTATGCGGGCCGTCCCATCAAGGCGCGGCCAATGGCGACGCGGCGCTCGTCCGTGTATGGCAACGTTCCGGCGATGCGGGTACCCAGCGCACCGATGCCTATCCAGTCGAGCATCGCTTCCGCTTCGGCGATGGCAGCGCGCCGGCTCATTCCCAGGCCAACGCCCGTTACCTCCAAATTGTCCAGCACAGGCAGGTCGCGGAAGAGCCGCCCACCCTGGAAGGTGCGGGCGATGCCGCGCCGCCGGACCTGATGCGGCTTGAGACCCGTGAGTGCTTCCCCGTCGAGCTTGATGGTGCCTTCCGTCGGTGCCTGGAAGCCGGTCAGCGCGTTGACGAGCGTGGTCTTGCCAGCGCCATTCGGGCCGATGAGGCCACTGATGCGGCCGGGCGTAATTTGGAGGTCTACCGATGACAGGGCCTTCAGCCCCGCAAACGATACCGAGACGTTCTCCGCGCTCAGATGACTCATGACCCTTTCCTTCTTTCTACCGACGGAAAGGCGCGAAGCATCCGGCCTTGCGGCCAGCCACGTTGCAAATGTCTTCCCCTGTCGGTTCCGGCGGTCTCTAGCGGACTGCTCGGGTGCCAAATTCACGCCGTTGCCCGGCGTCGTCTTGTCGTTTCGCGCACCGGATTTTGTCTTCCGCCACGCGCGGTCGGTTTTGGCCGGCCGATCTCCTCGCCTCCGGCTCCTCCGCCGGCATTCCCGGCTGACGTCAGCCGGCCAGATGCCCTTCAGCACGCGCCAGCGCGGCGCGCTGTTCGGTTCGCGCGGCAAGCGCGTCTTCCAGCGTCACCGGAACGAAGCGCGCCGGGGTGTGCGGCTGGAGCTGGGCGATAAGGTCCATGTCGGCCGATATCACCACGCCCAGCATCATATACCCGCCACCCGAAACCGCGTCCCGGTGAAGAACGATCGGCTCCGTGCCACTCGGCACCTGGACAGATCCGTAGGGATAGCAGGCATCGACGATGTTCGAGGGGTCGGAGCCCGCACCGAAAGGCTGCTCGCGCTCGACGAATTCGAGCGGCGTCCCGCCGCGGAAGCGATAGCCGATGCGGTCGGCTTCGGGCGCGACCTTCCAGGTTTCCTCAAAGAACCGATTGCCGGCAGCCTCAGTGATCCGATGCCAGTATATGCCGGGAAGCATTCTGAGTTCCGCCGGACTATTGCGCGCGCGGCGCAGATTTGCAGGCAGTGAAAGACCGGCTTTGCCGGAACCTTCGCCGAGGGGAAGCTCATCGCCCGCCTTCAGCGTGCGGCCCTGATGGCCGCCAAGCGCGCCCAGAATGTAAGTCGAGCGCGAACCGAGAACCACGGGTACGTCAATGCCGCCGGAGACGGCCAGATAAGCGCGCGCGCCGCCCTTGAGGAAGCCGAAGGAAAGCCGGTCACCGGCCTTCACCGGAAAACTTTCCCACGTCGACCGTTCCTCGCCATTGAGTTTGGGTGGGAGCTCTCCACCTGTGACGGCGACGACCGCGGATTGGGTGAATTCGAGTTCGGGACCCATGAAAGTGGCTTCGAGCACCGCGGCACCCGGATCGTTGCCGACAAGCAGGTTTGCGATGCGTGTCGCAAAGCGGTCCATGCCGCCGCCTTCTGGAATGCCGACATGATAGTGGCCGGGTCGGCCAAGGTCCTGCACGGAAGTGGAGAGGCCGGGAGAAATTACCTTAACGGCCATTGATAAGCTCCATCAGCTTTGCATTGGTGCCGTAAATGTCGCTGTTGAAATCCTTCAGGCTGAAGGTGCACTCGCGAACCGTCGGCTGCCACCGATTGGCTTCGATTTCCTCAAGCGTGGCGTCGTAGTCATCGCGGCCAATGGCCTTGAACTTGACGATATCGCCTGGCTTGAACAGGCACATGTCATCGGCGAGGTAGCGCACCTTCCTGGTCGGGTCGTAGATCGGGGCCGGGGTTATGCCATACATCTGGTAGCCGCCAGCGCCGCGTACCGAATAGATCGCTGCAAAGCAGCCGCCATGGCCAATGGTGAGCTTGGGAGTGTCGGTGCGTGGACGCAAGTATTTCGGCGCCTGAATCTGTTTCTTGCGCTCAACCATCTGGTACAGGAAGGGCAGTCCGGCGACGAAGCCGACCATCGATACGAACCAGGGCTGGCCGGAATAGGCCTCGATAAACTCTTCCACCGTGGCGTAGCCGTTGATGCGTGCCGAATATTCAAGATCGGTGGAGGAGGGGTCCTGATGGCGCTCGCGGAAGCGCAGGCAGGTTTCACGCGTCCATGGATCCTGGAAATAAACCGGCAGTTCGATGATCCGGGTCTTCAGCACCGGGTCCGACTTCGAGGCGGCCTCTTCCATCGACTTCAGTTCGCTGAGCAAATCCTGCGGCTTGACGATGTCGGGGTTGAAGCGAATCTGGAAGCTGGCGTTGGCTGGGCAGATCTCGGTGACGCCTCGGATGCCTGCCGTACGCACCGCATTGGTCATCGAAAGGCCGGTAAAGAAGGAGGTGAGCGACATTTCTTCGGACACCTCGCCGAAGATATGTTCGTCACCGCCGAAGTTGAATCGTATCGACATCGGTCCTCCTTAACCCGCCAATGCTGCGGCGTTTTCGATGAGCCAGCCTTCCAGCCAGCGGGTATGCACGTCTCCCGCCCGCATCGCCGGATCGGCGGCCAGCGCAAGAAACAGCGGCTTGGTGGTCTTGAGCCCGCCGATCTTCAACTCGTTGAGCGCGCGGATCAGGCGCACTATCGCCGCCTCGCGCGTCTCTGCATGCACGATCAGCTTGGCAAGCAGCGAGTCATAAAAGGGCGGCACCTGATAGCCTTGATAGAGCATCGAATCGAAGCGTACGCCCGGACCGCCGGGAATGCGAAGCTCGGCCACCTGCCCGGGGAATGGAGCGAACTCCTTCGCCGGGTCTTCGGCATTGAGCCGGACTTCGATCGCATGCCCTTTGACGGAGACATCGCTTTGCCGGATCCGCAGCTTCTCGCCGCCGGCGATGCGAAGCATCTCCGCAACGAGGTCGATGCCGGTGATCGCTTCGGTGACCGGGTGCTCGACCTGGATACGGGTGTTCATCTCGATGAAGTAAAAGCGGTCTGCTTCATCGTCGTAAAGATACTCTACCGTGCCGGCACCAGAGTATTTGACCGCCTTGGCCAAGGCGACCGCTGAAGCGCAGAGCTCTTCGCGCAGCCTGTCTGAAAGTGCGCGCGACGGCGCCTCCTCCCAAACCTTCTGGCGTCGCCGCTGCAGCGAGCACTCCCGCTCGTAGCAGTGGATGGCATCGCTTCCGTCTGCCAGCACCTGCACCTCGATATGGCGGGCCTTGCCGATCACCTTTTCCATGTAGAGACCACCATCGCCAAAGGCGGCGAGGGCTTCTGCTTCGGCCTGAGGAAAGGCTTGTTCGAACTCGGCAAGCGAGTTCGCGATGCGGATGCCCCGCCCGCCGCCGCCTGCCGCCGCCTTGATCATCACCGGAAAACCGGTTGCGGTCAGCACCTCGTGGCCAGCCTCGAGGCCCTCGACCCGGCCAGCCGAGCCTGGCACGACGGGGACACCTGCAGCGGCAGCGGCCGATCGCGCCGAGACCTTGTCTCCCATCATCCGGATCGCATCGCCCGACGGGCCGACGAAGACCAATGCAGCGCCTGTGACCGCGTCGGAAAACGCGGCATTCTCGGCAAGGAACCCATAGCCTGGATGAACACTGTCGCAACCGGTGTCGCGGGCAGCCTTCAGAATTGCTTCGACATTGAGATAGGACTTCTTTGCAGCTGGTGGGCCGATGTTGACCGCTTCGTCCGCAAGCTGGACGTGGAGCGACTCGGCGTCTGCGGCCGAATACACCGCCACGGTGGCGATCCCCAGATCTTGCGCGGCCCGGATGATCCTGACCGCTATCTCGCCCCGGTTGGCAACCAGAAGCTTTTTCAGCATCAGTCGAGATCCGCAATAGGTGCGCCGGCCATGATGGGATCCTCATTGTCGGCAATGAAGCGGATGTTCGTACCGGCCGTCTCGGCCCTCACTTCGTGGAACGACTTCATCACTTCGATGAGACCGATTACGTCTCCGGCGGACACCGCGTCGCCATCCGCCTTGTATGGCGGCTGGTCTGGCGAAGCGCTGCGATAAAAAGTGCCGGGAAGAGGTGAAAGAATCTGGGCCATAAAAAGCTCCGGAAAACTGCGGACAGACTAATCTGGAACCGCCCGCGCGGGCGGGTTCGGTCGAGTTCAGTGCCAGGGGGCGATTGCGGTGCGCACGGCCCGGGCTATTTCGATGGCGTTCGGCGTATCGGAATGCACGCAGATGGTTTCGCAGCGTACAGGGAAGAAACTGCCGTCCTCTGCCGTGCCCTCGCCCTCCCTGATGGCGCGTACGCACCGCTCGGCCATCTCTGCGGGGTCCTTGGCGTCATGAACGCGTGTCAAGATCAGCTTGCCGGAGGCATCGTAGTCGAGATCGGCATAGAACTCAGCGACAAATGGGATACCGCGCTCTTGATAGATCTTCTCGTGCAGGGTGCCCGTCATGCCGAAGAGGGGTACGCCGAAAACCTCTGCCGCGTCGCACACGCCATGGGCGATTGCCTCCTGCTGCATGGCCATGAAGTAGAGGCTGCCATGCGGCTTGATGTGGTGGAGTTCCACACCCTCGGCCTTGAGGAAGCCGGCAAGCGCTCCCACCTGGTAAATGATGGTGTTCCTGACTTCTTCGCGGGTCATCCGCATCTCGCGCCGGCCGAAACCCTGAATGTCGGGCAAGCCTGGATGGGCGCCGATCTTTACGCCACTCGCCTTGGCGCTGCGGACGGCGGCGTGCATGTGATCCGGATCGGAAGCGTGAAAACCACAGGCGACATTGGCAACGTCGATGATGGGCATCATGCTCATATCATCGCCAATCTTGTAGAGGCCAAAGCTTTCGCCCATGTCGCAGTTTAGCGTCACCGCCATCGCATTGTTACCCCTCGAAGCTGCCGTCTTTGCGGCGTTGCAGCATTTTTTGCGCATGCGAGGGCATTTGTGAAATAGTAGTTTATTGATTGTCATATCAAAAAAACAGATAATGGTTCTGGGCCAGGGCGCACCATGACCATCACCTTGAAACAGCTGGATTATTTTATCGCGACCGCCGAGAGCGGACAGGTCAGTCATGCCGCGGTGGAACTCAACATCTCGCAATCGGCGGTCACTGCGGCGATAAAGACGCTTGAGGCTGACCTGGGCGTACGGCTTTTGGAGCGTAACCACGCTGGCGTAAGCCTGACGATGGAGGGCGCGCGGTTTCTTGAACATGCGCGTGTTATCACCGGGGCCGTCGCTGCCGCCGTCCGAAGCCCGTTGCGCGATAGGAAAGGCCTGGCGGGCAAGCTGCGGCTGGGCATGACCTACACGGTCGTCGGCTACTACATGTCGCGCCACTACGCGCGGTTTCGAAAGACCTATCCCGAGATCGAGGTCGAGGTGCTGGAATTGCCCCGAGACGCTCTCGAAAGCGGCTTGATGTGCGGGGACATCGACATGGCCGTGATGCTGGTGTCGAACCTGGAGCACACCAAGGAGTTGGCGCAGGAGGTCTTGATGCGGTCGAACCGCCGGCTCTGGCTTTCGGCTGATCATCATCTGCTCGCGCGGCAGGAGATCAGCCTCGCCGATGTGGCGGCGGAAGATTATGTCATGCTGACGGTTGACGAGGCACGCACGACGGCCGCCCGTTACTGGGATGCCGCGGGCCTTTCGCTCCGCGCCGTCCTTACCACCAGTTCGGTCGAGGCCGTGCGGTCGCTCGTGGCTGCCGGCATGGGGGTCACTGTCCTGTCCGACATGGTTTATCGCCCCTGGTCCTTGGAGGGGCAGCGCATCGAAGTGCGCGGGCTTGTCGAGCCCATCCCCACTATGGACGTTGGCCTTGCCTGGTCGCGTGACAGATCAATCGAACCGGCGGCTGCGGCCTTCCGGGCCTTTATGTCCGTAACCATGGGCGGCGGCGGCTAATCTCCTGCCGCCAGTCAGGCGCTATGGCTCAGGCTCGCTGGTTGAGCAGCGGAGCATGCCGCGCTCAGGATCTGATGCCTTGCATCCTCAAGGGGGATTTCACCTTTGTCGCAAATTACCTCGTCATCGTCGTCCCTCAGGTTGCTCCCGACAAACAGAAGGAATTCTTGGACAGTCTTATTGGTCACCTCGGACCGGAACCGGAGAAGTTTCTCATCGGCGGGCGGTGACTTCACGGTTGCGGGCTACGATCTGCTCGTGGCGGAGGGGAGGCGTCGCCTCCATGAAGCCCTTGATCAGCGCGTCGCGAATTCCGGGTGCGCGCGCCTTTTCCGCCGTGGACAGCGCATCCTGAAGATCAGGCAACGTCAGTTCCGTGCAGTAGGCGGGCGTGCCCGGTTGCTGGCGCCAGGAATTCGCGAGATCGCCGGCATCAAGTGCGTCGAAACCGGTCTCGTTCACCAGTTCGCGTGCGATCGCTTTGGCATGCACATCATCGCCTGCGACGGGGATCGCGATGCGTCCGGTCATTCCGGTCGCTGCGCCACTTTCTGCGAGCGTTTGGGCGAGGACTGCATTGAATGCCTTGACCACTGGCCGGCCGAGTTGTTCGCTGGACCACACGCTTTCCGGCTTGCCATCGTCAACCTCCGCGATATTCCCGTCGCGCATGGGATAATAGTTGGAGGTGTCGATCACGACCACGTTGGCTGGTACATGGGCAAAGAGGCCGGCGACATCGGGGATATTCGCAAACGGGATCGATAGAACGATCGCCTCGACATCCCTGGCTGCTTCGTGCGCGGCAACCGGGAGCGCACCAACCTCCGTCGCTTTCTCGCCGATGTCCTCAGGCCCCTTCGAGCCCGCCAGCTTCACCGCGTGTCCGGCGGCTGACAGCTTTCGTGCAAGGGTGGTGCCGATATTTCCCGCGCCGATAATGCCGATCTTCATGCCGATTTCCTTCCAGATAATTGTGATTATGAGCTCAGCGCATGGTGCGCGGATCTACTCCGTATTGAGCGGACATCCAGAGGGTCACGCAGGGCGGTGCTGCCGACGGAGCAGTCCGCCTCGAAACTCGTATAGCTCGCGGCATCTGCTGACGGCGCGCGCCAGGCGCCAGGCAGGTTGCGGTACCCGTTGCCCGGATGCATGCCGGTATCATCTGCCTGATCATCGTGTCCTCGTTTAGCTCGCTGATGCCGACCTGTTAGAATAGTCGACCGGGGGCTATATGGAGACTCTCTCCGATTCGGCTTTTAGATGCGGAGAGTGTCTCCGGTATTCAAGGGTTCAAAGTCAGTAATGTCGCAATTGTCGGTCGCGTCAGCCCTGCGCAGGGACGCGCAGCATAATCGGGCGCACATTCTCGAGGTGGCGCGACAAGCGTTCGGCAACGACAGTGTTGACGTTTCGATGGATTCTATTGCGAAGCTGGCGGGCGTGGGAGCAGGGACGCTCTACCGCCATTTTCCAAACAAAGACGCCCTGCTGGCTGCGCTGTTAGTTCTTCATTATGAAGGCCTCGACCATCGTCGCGTTGAAATCGAAGCCGGGGAGAGCGATGCAGGCCGCGCACTCGAACTCTGGGTTGAAGCTCTCGGCGACTGGATGCTGGCTTATGAGGGCTTGCCTGAACCGTTACGGGCGGCTTGCCGAGTAGAATCCCCGCTGACGCCGACCTGCCATGCTGTCATCGCGACGACGGAGCGAATCCTGAAGGCTGCACAGGACGAAGGGCTTGCACGACGGACGATGACCGGGCGCGACATCTTTTTCGGGGCACTGGCGGTCGCTTGGGCGAGCGGCGCAACGACAGCGGGCGAAGACACCCGCAACGTGCTTCGCGACATTCTGAAGAACGGGTGGATGGAACCGAAAACAGCACCGGGCGGCCGACCTTAGTCTGCCTATCCGACTGCGCAGCCTCTCGAATTTAATCACGCCCGCCGCTAGCGGGTGTGCATCAAACAAGCGCTCTCTGACAGGCGGCCGCTGGGCTTGGGAAGGAGCGGCGTGCGAGGGCGGCAATTGGTCGGCCGCCCGCAGCCGCTTGCACAACCGCGATAGCAAAACCTTGGCATGATGAGGAAGAAGAATATTGGACGAGCGGGGGTTTTCTGTACCTCTTGACCAAGCGTGAGCACTCGTCTTGGCGCTATGCTATCATTTCTGATCCCGCTTCCTGAAAACGGGGGATCCCGCAGAGCCTGAGGCAAGTCACCACTTCGTCCAGGATGATATCCAGTGCCTTGGCCACGCCGGGCTCGCCAGCCACGGCGCCGAACAGGGCGGCCCGGCCGATCGCCGCGACGGTGGCGCCGCGTGCCTTGGCCTTGACGATGTCCGTGCCCGTGCGGATACCGGAATCGATGAGGATCGGGATTTGGGCGCCAAGTGCCTGACGGATAGCGGGCAGGGCGTCGATGCTCGATACAGCACCGTCGAGCTGGCGGCCTCCATGGTTGGACACCCAGATGCCATCGGCACCAGCCGCCACCAGTCGCGACGCATCGCCCGGGTGCAGGACGCCCTTGACCAGCAGCCGGCCTTTCCACCAGTCGCGGATCTGGCGGAAATCGTCCCAGTCGAAACCTGCATGGAGGCTGCCGCCAACACGCGCGGCGATCGTCAGGCCGGCGCTGTTGTCACCGAGATAGCCGCGGACGTTCTCGAACTGGGGCAGACCGCCGCGCAGCAGGCGCAGCGACCAGCGAGGATGAAGCATGCCTTCCCAGAGATGCCGGGCCGAAGGCCGCAGTGGGATAGATATGCCGTTCCTAAGATCCTTTTCGCGCTTGCCACCGGCTTGCAGATCAACGGTCACCACCAGCGTCGAATAGCCAAATTCTTCCGCTCGCCTCACCAACTGGCGATTGAAGTCGAAATCCTTGAGCACATAAAGCTGGAACCACAGCGGCCCCTGTACGGCTCGCGCCATGCCTTCGATGCTGGCCGTGGCCATGGTGGAGAGCGTGTAGGGGATGCTGCGAGCGGTTGCCGCCCTCGCGATGGCAATGTCGGCTCCGGGCCTGACCAGCGCGCAGGAGCCCATCGGGCTGATCACCAGCGGTGTTGGCAAGGTCTCGGACCAGAGCGTCGTGGAAACGTTCGGATGCGAAACATCGATAAGCACGCGCGGCAAAAGTCTGATCTTTTCGAAATCGCTTCGATTGGCGTTGAGGGTGAGTTCTTGCCCCGCCCCGCCATCGATGAATTCGAAGACTGACTTCGGCAGACGACGGCGGGCAAGCCTGCGAAAGTCCTCGACCGAAACATGGCGATCGAGAGCGCCCATCTCAGGTCTGGACCCTGTGCCCGCCGGCAATGAATATCCGGCGCATGAGCGTCTGGCCGACCTTGCCAGGTCCAACAAGATTTATCCTTGGCTTGGTCATATCAGTCGCGCCCGGCCGTGAGCCGGTCGCAGACCGAACGGGTTATCTCGCTGGTCGACGCCCTGCCTTTCAGGTCGGCGCTCAGAAGCCCGTTGGCCAGGCAGTCCTCGGTCACGCGACGGATGCGCGCGGCGGCCTGGTTGAGCCTCTCGTCGCCATGCTTGTGGCCGAGCCAGTCGAGCATCGAGGCTGCCGACAGGATCGTCCCATAAGGGTTGGCGATACCCTTGCCGGCAATGTCGGGTGCCGAGCCGTGCGCGGCCTGAAAGAAGCCGTTGGCCGCGCCGATCTCGGCTGAAGGCGCCATGCCCATCCCGCCCACCGTCGCGGCGGCGAGGTCGGACAGGATGTCGCCGAACATGTTCTCGCTGACGATGACGTTGAAATGGCCCGGTTTCACCACGAGATACATCGCCATGGCGTCGACCAGCGCGTGCTCGGTCGCGATATCGGGATAGTCCTTCGCCACTTCGTCGAAGACGGAGCGAAAGAAGGCATAGCTGCGCAGCACGTTGGCCTTGTCGCAGCAGGTCACCCGGCGCACGCCGTCACGGGGCGCGCCGCCCGACTGGCGCGCCAGTTCGAAGGCCTTGCGTGCGATACGCTCGATGCCGGAGCGGGTCTGCACCAGCGTGTCGACCGCCACTTCGCCGCGCAACAGCGCGCCCGATCCCCGCGCGGCGTAAAGCCCTTCGCTGTTCTCGCGCAAGATGATGTAGTCGATATCGCCGGCCTTCACTCCGCTCAACGGGCTCGGCACGCCCTCGAAGAGCCTGACGGGGCGGATGTTGGCATAGAGATCGAGTTCGAAGCGCAGCCTCAGCGTGAAATCCAGGCCTGCTTCGGTCCCATCGGGATGGATGACGCCCGGCAAGCCGCCCGCACCATGCAGGATGGCGTCCGCCTCGCGGCAGGCCTGGAAGGTCGGCTCGGGAAAGCTCTGGCCGGTCTTCAGGAAATGCTCGGCTCCGGCCGGGTATTCGCTGAAGTGCAAGGGGCTGCCGGGACCGAGCGCTGCTTTCACCACTTGAACCGCTGCGGCGCAGACTTCCGGGCCGATGCCGTCGCCATGCACCACGGCGATTTCGTAGACAGGCTTCATCGCCAACTCCCAAATGGTCTAACGCTCAGATGCACTTGCCGCCATCGACGTTGAGGTCGACGCCGGTGATCATGCTGGCCTCGTCGGAGCACAGGAATGCCGCGGCGTTGCCCATGTCCGCCGGCGTAGACAGCCTGCCGATCGGAATGGTGGCGACGACGCGGGCGCGGTTCTCTTCGCCGGAGCCGATGAAAGTGGACAGAAGCGGCGTGTCGCCGGCAACCGGGTTGATGGCGTTGACGCGGATGCCGAAGGGGGCGAGTTCCACGGCCATGGCCCGGGTGGCGGCAATCGCCCAGCCTTTGGAAGCATTGTACCACGTCAAATTCGGGCGCGGCGAGACGCCGCCGGTGGAGGCGACGTTGAGGATGGCGCCTGATTTGATGGATTTGAAATGCGCAACGACCGCACGGGCGCCATTGTAGATGGATCGCATGTTGACGTTGGCGATCCGGTCGAACATCTCTTCGTCCATTGTCTCGAGCGCCAAGGGCGGCTGGGCCACGCCGGCATTGTTGACCAGTATGTCGAGACCGCCAAAGGCCGAGCGGGCCAGGTCTGCCGCCGCTTCGAAGCTTCCGAGTGTCGAGACGTCGCCAGTGATTGGCCGCACATTTTCGCCGGCTTCGGCAGCAACGCGGGCCGCGGCGGCCTCATCACGGTCCATCAAAATGACCAGCGCACCTTCGGTGACGAATTTCCTGACGATGCCTTCGCCAAATCCCGAACCGCCGCCCGTGACGATAGCGACCTTGCCAGCAAGTCTCATATCTGTTCCTCCGTTGCCGGCACCATCGGGGAAGTCGCGTGCATTGCACAGTCCGATTATCTGAACGCCCTTTTAGCTTTCCTTGTTTGAGGTCAACCGGCGTGGGAGTCATAGTCGCCACGGAATTGTGAGGAGGAAGAGATGACGCTGAATTTCGACCCGCGGGCGAAGGCCACGGCGCTCTACCATGGCGAATTCCGGCCGATGTTCGTCGGCGGCAAGTGGGTTCCGGCACAATCCGGCCAGGAGATGCAGGCGCTCAACCCGGCGACTGGCGAAGTGTTGGCCACCGTGCCGCGTGGCTCGGCGGCCGACATCGATGCGGCGGTGGCCGCTGCGCGCACGGCCTTCGAAGGGCCGTGGTCAAAATTCTCGCCCTACGAGCGGCAGTGCGTGCTTCTGCGCATCGCCGATCTCTTCGAGACCCATTGGGAAGAACTCAGCGTTTCCGACACTCTCGACATGGGACTGCCGATCACGCGCACGCTCGCCAACCGGCGGCGCGTCATCGGCATGCTGCGCTTCTATGCGGGCATGGCGACCGCGCTGCATGGCGAATCCATAGACAATTCGATCCCCGGCGAGATCGTCTCGTTCACAAGGCGCGAGCCGGTAGGCGTTGTCGGCGCGATCATCCCCTGGAACGCTCCGACCGCAGCGTCGATCTGGAAGATCGCGCCGGCGCTCGCCACCGGCTGCACCATCGTGCTGAAGCCCTCGGAGGATGCTTCGTTGACGCCGCTGCTGATCGCCAGGCTGATGCAGGAGGCCGGCGTTCCCGACGGCGTCGTCAACGTCGTCACCGGCACCGGGACAGAGGCCGGGGCGCGGCTCGCTGAACATCCCGACGTCAACAAGATCGTCTTCACCGGCTCGACGCTGACCGGCCAGGCCATCGCGCGGGCGGGCGTGACCAACCTCAAGCGCGTTTCCCTGGAGCTCGGCGGCAAATCGCCGATCATCGTCTGCCGCGATGCCGACATCGACAAGGCGGTTCCGGTCGCCGCGATGGCTGTGTTCGTGCATTCGGGCCAGATCTGCATCGCCGGTTCGCGGCTTTTCGTGGCCCGCGAAATCCATGACGAATTCGTGCGCCGGGTCGCCGAGTTTGCCGCCAGGCTTCGCATCGGCCATGGCATCGAGGCGGAAACCGAAATCGGCCCGCTCATCAATGCCAGGCAGGCCGGCAAGGTGGTGGGCTATATCAAGGCCGGCCGCGACGAAGGCGCGGAACTGATGGCGGGCGGCTCGCGACTGACCGGCGGCCCCTACGACGGCGGCAATTTCATCGCGCCGACTGTCTTCGGTGCGGTGTCGGACAAGATGACCATCGCGCGTGAAGAGATCTTTGGTCCGGTGATTTCGGCGATGCCGTTCGACACGCTCGACGAAGCCGTGGCGCGGGCCAATGCGACGCCCTATGGCCTGGCGGCCGGCATTTTCACCAGTCATCTTGGCACCGCCCACAAGCTCGCCCGCCGCATCAAGGCCGGCTCGGTATGGGTCAACATGTACCACGCCATCGACCCGGCGGTGCCGTTCGGCGGGATGAAGATGTCCGGCTACGGCCGCGAGGGCGGCATCGAACATCTGCATGAATATCTGGAGACCAAGTCGATCTGGATCCAGACCGACTGAGGGTGCGCTGATATTCAGGAGAGGCCGGGCTGCCAATGGCGGCGTTCCCAACGCACCATTCTCGGCGCTCGTGCAAGGTGCCTGTCCGAAGGCGCGACGCTCAGTTTGCCAGTTCGCGCAAATTGGTTCGGATGAGGTTCATCAGCTGTTCGGAGAAGGAGTGGTGCACATAGCCCCGCGCGGTGATGATGCCGACCGAGCGGTGGGCGTCGCGATGGTCGATCGGCACCACCCGCATACGCTCGTCATTGCGCGAAATGGCGATGCCGGGCACCACGCAGACGCCAAGTCCCGAACACACCAGCGCCACCGCCGTCTGTGCGCTTTCGACCTCGTATTGCGGCTTGAACTCGATGCCTTCCGCCGCCGTCAGCCGATCGACAAGGCCGCGCACGGCGGTCTTGCGGCTGAGCAGGATGAGCGGATAGCGCAGCAGGTCCGAGAGTAGCAGCTTCTTTTCGCCACCGTATATTTCCGTGGGGATGCAGGCCATCAGCGGATCGTCGAGGATGGACTCGAACTGGAAGTCCGTCAGGTTTGGCAGTTCGGGGCCGATGTAGAACTCGACCTCCTGCTGTTGCAAAAGGCCAAGCGCGGCCTGCGGCGGGCTCTCGATGACCTCGACGATGCTGCGTGGATAGCGCAACTTGAATGTCGCCAGGATATCGCCCAGCCGGCTTGCCGCGAGCGTCGGGGCGCAGGCGATCTGCACTTTGCCCTTGCGCCGAGCGGCGACCTCCGTCAGGCGGTCGAGGCTGGTCTGCACCTGTGACATCACGTTGGCGATCTCCTCGAACAGGATCTGGCCTTCCGGCGTCAGGCTGGCACGCTGTGCGGTGCGGATGAACAGCGAGATGCCGATCTGCTCCTCAAGGTCGCGAATCTGCATCGAGACCGCCGATGGCGAACGGTTGCTCTCCTCGGCAGCACGTCGGAAGCTGCCGTTTTCGGCGGCAAGCAGGAACGTCTGCAGAAGTTTGAGGTTGACGCTGGGCATATCCGCTCGGGCAGGGTGATCTGACCCCTGACCTATTCAGACGCGGAACCGATTGCAAGGCAATAGGGCAGGCCAGACATTGGTCCTGGCTTGGCCGGCAAAAGTGTCTCTCTTGTCGAGCCGCTCAATGAACCGCGGCGAACATGACGCGTTCCTCGGTGGCCTCCGAAAGCATCATCTCCTCGACCACGCGGCCGCGCTTGACCACCAGAATGCGATCCGAAACGGCGAGAATTTCAGGCAGGTAGGACGAGATGACAACGACGGCCATGCCTTGCTCGGCGAGATCGCTGATGAGCTGGTGGATCTCGACGATGGCGCCGACGTCGACCCCGCGTGTCGGCTCGTCGAAGATCACCAGCCTCGGCTTCTGAATCAGCGATTTGGCGATCACAACCTTTTGCTGGTTACCGCCGGAGAGCTCGATCATCCGGGCTCGGTCGCTGGTCTGCCGCAGGCTCAGACGTTCGCCCCATTCGCGGGCAAGTTGCCTGGCTCGCGCCAGCGACACCATGGAGACGGGATTGGCGCCCTCGGTCAGTTCACCCATTTGCAGGTTCTCGCCCGCGGTCATGGTTTCGAAGAAACCGTCGACCTTGCGATCCTCGGTGACATAGACGATGCCGTCGCGCACCGCAGGCCTGGGCACCCGATAGCGCACCGACTTGCCGAGCAGGCGGATCTCGCCGCCGTGAAAGATGTTGCGCTTCAACAGTCCGGCGACGACCTTGGCCATTTCGGTGCGGCCGGCGCCGACAAGGCCGAACATGCCGGTGACCTGGCCTGAAAACACCGAGAAGGAAGAGTTGCGCACCAGACCGGCGCAGGACAGATTCTCGACCGAAAGCACCTTGTCGCCATAGGGGCGCGCCGTGCGCTTGACCTCGCCATGCAGCGTTTCGGTGAGCGTGCGGCCGACCATGGCCTGCACGATCGAGGCGCGGGTGAAACCCTTGGCCTCGCCGGACGCGACGATCTCGCCATCGCGCATGACCGTGATGCGGTTGGCGACGGCAAGCGCCTCTTCCAGCGCATGGGTGATGAAGATGACGGCGATGCCCTCCTTCACCAGCCGCTGCAAAAGTTTGAAGAAGTGGCTCTTCTCTTCAGGCGTCAGCGTCGCGGTCGGCTCGTCGAAGATGATGACGCGGGCCTTGTGGTGGACGGCGCGCGCGATCTCCACCATCTGCTTGTGCGCCGCGCCCAGCGTGCTGACCTGCGCGGACGGGTCGACCTGGAAGCCCATGCCGGCGAGGAACTGCCGCGCCTGAATGTAGAGGCCGCGCAACCGGTTGAACATCTTCTCTTCGCCGAGATAGAGATTCTGCGCTACGGTCATGGCCGGCACCAGGTTGGTTTCCTGGAACACCATGGCGATTCCGGCGCGCAGCGCTTCGGCGGGCGTGGCGAAGGACAGATCCTTGCCGTCGAAGGTCATCTTGCCCTCGGTCAGCTTGAAGACACCGGCCATGACCTTGGTCAGCGTCGACTTGCCGGCGCCGTTTTCCCCGAGCAGCGCGTGGATTTCGCCTTTGCGCAGGTCGAAATTGACATTCTTGAAGGCCGGAATGCGCGCGAATGCCTTGGCGGCATCCCTGAGTTCAATGATGTTGGCGTCCGACATCGCTTAGCCTCGCTTGCCGCTGGCGGCGCTCGCCACGCGTACGATCCTCGATCCGCCGCGCGAGGCGACCAGCAGATCATCGCCCAGCTCGCAGGCGCTCAGCGTCCCGTGCACCTTGCCGTCTGCGCGCGAATGGAAACTCGACAGCGGCTTCATGTTCTGGTCGCAAAGAACCACCAGCCCGTAGGACCTTGTCACCGCGTATGGCTTCAGCACGTTCATCTGCTTCAACTGGCTGCCTTGCATGGGCTCGCGATAGTCGCGCCATGAGCCGAGCGACGGCGCCATCCAGTAGGCCTCCGGGACTTCCGCCAGCATGCGGGTGCGGTAGGTCTCCTCGCGCAGGATGAACTCCACCAGTTGGTTGCGCACGGAATAGAAGGTCAGCCAATAGCCGGCGTTGAAGGCCGGGGCGATGCGGGCGGGGTAGGCCGGCAGATGCTCCAGCACGGGCAGCGTCGCCGTGGTGGCAAGGTCGATCGCCAGCACGCGGTGGCGCCAGGCCTCCGAAACGTAGATGCGGTTGGAGCCGGTGGTGGCGATGCCGGCCGGCCAGGCCAAGCCGTCCCTGACAAGCTCCAGCCGGCCGTTTTTTAGATCGAGCCGCCAGACCGAACCGGACACGCTCTTCTGCATCAGGTCGCGACGCCAACCGCTCGCCGGCACTGAGGCCGAACCGTTGGCCACCAGCAAGGTGTTGCTGTCGAGGAAGGTGAGAGCGGTGATGCAGGAAAGGCGCCGAGCCTCCTCACCCGTCGCCTCGCGCCCGTCATGCAGGCCGCCGTGGACGACGACGCCCTTGCCGTCGATGGCCATCGCGGTCATGCCGCGGGCATGGGCGAGTGCGGTGATCTCGCCCGGAAATTCCTGCAAGGTTTCGGCATGGCCGTCGGCGCTAAAGCGCATCAGCCGGTTGGCGCTGCTTGCCAGAATGCCCTTTTCGGTGCGTACGAGATTGTCGGCCTCGGCGAGGCCGGCGAACGGCTCGGCTTCCTCCAGTCCTTGGTTGGGCAGCAACGGCCCGTCGAGCGTCGGCACGGTCACTGCCCACTCGCCACGGCCGAGAAAGCGGTCAAAAAGCTGGCTCAAACCGCTCATGGCTTTTTGCCCCAGTAGGAATCCGAGCTGAACCAGTCGGGATCGACGCCTTTCAAGGGCAAGGTGCCCATGCGGTTGTTGAAGATGCCGCAGAGATAGAGGATGCCCTTGTGCTCGCGCATCGAGGTGATCATCGGATGCTTCTCGCCGGCCTGGTCCCACAGGCTTTCGAGGATCTGGCCGTTCTCGTCGAAGCGCAGCACGCAGCCGGTGTTGAGATTGGGCATCAGCCACGCGTCTTCCGATACGCGCCGCGCCATGCGACGGCGGAAGCTCGGTATTTCAAGCGAGAGATCCAAGGCCGGCGTGCGCATGCCCATCAGGGCCAGCCAGTAGGTACCGTCGGAGGCGCGGTTGATGTTGTCGGGATAGCCGGGCAAGCCCTCGATGACGCGCTCGACCTGGCCCTTCTTCGGGCCATCGAAATAATAGCGGCTGATGCGGCAGGCCCAGCTTTCGGCGAACAGCACCGACTGGCCGTCGAAGGCCGTGCAAATGCCGTTGGGGAAGACGAGGTTCGACAGCAGTGTGCGTGTCGAACCGGATTTGGGATCATGGACGATGATGCGTCCGTTGCCGCGGCTTTCCAGCGCGTCGGCATACCAGTCATGCATTTCGAAGCGCACGGTGGCTTCCGAAAAGACGATGCGGCCGTCCGGAAGAATGTCGCAGTCGTCGGCGAGCTTCATGGTCGAGTCGTCGACCACCGAGGTCAGTGAGCGGTTGGTTTCGGCGGTCAGCAGCTTTACGTCGCCGGCCGGCGAGACCTGATAGAGGCCCATGCCGGCGACGCAGATGACGAGATTGTCGTCGCGGTCGAAAGCCATGCCGAGCGGCGAGCCGCCAATATGTGCGAACACTTCGCTATCGGTATAATGGGGCGGCTGGAAGCGCAGGATCTCGCCCTGGCGGCTGCCGGTGTAGAGACGGTCCTGCCGGTCGAAGATCACATCCTCCGCGCCGTCGAGAACGCCGAGGCCGATGACGCCGACGTCCTTCAACCGGTCATTCACCGCCATTGGCGCGCCGGGCGCGGTCGAGATCGCCTGCGGCATCTTGGCGAAGGTTGGCGAGATGTAGACGCTGCGCAGGATCTTGTGGCGGTTCTTCACCCAGCGAACGTCGAGAAGCACCGACAAAAGCAGCACGATGCCGAGGATCAGGAAATTGACCGGGCCGGGCACGGCCAGCGCAAGCAGACTGTTCGACAGGACAAGCACGAAGACGGTGCCCATCAGCGCCTTGGCGACCGAGCCGCGCCCGCCGCCTAGCGAGATGCCGCCGAGCACGGTCGCGGTCAACACCTGCAGTTCGAGACCGGTGCCGATGTCGGAAGCGGCACTGCCGATGCGGGCCGAGAAGAAGAAGCCGGAGAGCGCCACCAGTACCGAGCACAAGACATAGGCGCTGAACAAGATGAAGCGCACATTGATGCCGGCATTGTAGGCAGAGCGGCGCGCGCCGCCGACCGCGAACAGCCGCCAGCCATAGCGGGCGCGCGACATCACGAGATGGATGATCAGCGCGATGACGACGAAGACCACAAAGGACGTCGGCACGCCCCAGATCGTACCGAAACCAAGAAAATCATAGGCCGGCGAATCCGGACCGCTGGTGACGATCCGGGTCGAGACCTGGGGAAAGACGATGTCGAAGGTCGAGCGGTAGATGATGAGCGTCACCAGCGTGGTGAGAAACGCCCGCATGCGCAGGAAGCCAACCAGGAAGCCGTTGATGGCGCCGCAAACGA
Source organism: Mesorhizobium sp. BR1-1-3 (assembly GCF_020165455.1). Classification (NCBI taxonomy): domain Bacteria; kingdom Pseudomonadati; phylum Pseudomonadota; class Alphaproteobacteria; order Hyphomicrobiales; family Phyllobacteriaceae; genus Mesorhizobium; species Mesorhizobium sp. BR1-1-3. The sequence goes on along the minus strand of NZ_JAIUIC010000018.1, from coordinate 97,061 downwards.
CGCCGAGGCCCAGGCACGCCAACAGGCCGGTACCAAAGCTCCACTGCTCGACATTCATCCCATAGAGCGTGACCAGCACGGCGAGCGCGAAGGTCGACCCGACAGACAGATCGATGCCGCCTGACACCATGACGATGGTCATGCCGAGCACCACAAGGCCAAGCTCGGCGGTCTGGCCGCTGAGATTGGTCAGCGTCGCCAGATCGAAGAAGCCCGGCACGATCGAGCCGAAGATCGCGCACAAAATGACCAGCGCCATGAAGGGAATGACGCTGTCGATCCACTTCTTGGTCAGGATCTCCCCGATCACGTGGTCGGGGAGCAGGCGGTAGCGCCAGCGCACAAGGCTTTCAGCCATGCTCATCAAGGAAGTCCGTTACTTGAGCTCGTCCAGCTTCCAGCAATTCCTGCCGGTCGCATTGGCCTTGTCGACGCGGGTGATCGGACCGAAGAAGATGGTCTTCTCGCTGCCCGCCTGCCGGCCGGACTGCTGCAGCAGCTCGGAAATCTGTTGTGCTGCGATCTCGGCCTGGATCGGGGCATTAAAGTTGAAGATCACGTCGAGCAGCCCGTTCTTGATGCTCTCGCAGCCCGTGGCGCTGCCCGCGCCATTGGTGACGATCGTCACCTGGTCCTGCTTGCCGGCGGCCACAACGGCGGCACCGGCGCCGACCTCGGCATTATCCCAGATGCCCATGATGCCGCACAGGTCCGGATGCTGCTGGAGGACCGTCTCGGTGATCTGGCGGGCCTTTTCGCTCATGTAATCGGCCGGCTGGTCGGAGACGAGCTGCAGCTCGGGATTGGCCTTCAGCACCTCGTCGATGCCGGTGCGCATGTAGATGTTGGCGGCACCCGTCTGGACGCCAGCGAGCCAGACCACCTTGTGCGAGACGGCATTGGGCCCGGTGCAGTGCTTGGCCAGTTCGCCCATTTCGAGACGGCCCATTTCGATCCAGTCGTTGCCGACATAACTGTCCGTCTGGGTGGCCGACTGCATGTTGACTTGCAGCACCTTGATGCCGGCCGCCTGCGCCTGTTTCAACAGGCGTGCGTAGGTCTGGACGTCGGGGTTCTGCACGATGATCAGGTCCGGCTTCTCGGCGATGGCGCCCTGCATGGCGCGAATGCCGGCATTGGTGTCGCCGGAGGGATCGCGCACTTCGAGGCTGAAGCCGTAGCGTGCCGCGTGACGTTGCCACACCACCACCCATGCCTGGTTGAGGTCCATGCCCTGCGAGATTGGCACGAAGATGACCTTCTTGCCCTTGAGCGCCTCGAGATAGGTGGAGCGGCCGACCTGATCGGTTTCCTGCGCCGTGGCGATTTTCGCCGCGCCCAGCAGCGCGAGCGCTGTCATGCCCGCGAGCAGGCAGTTCTTGAACAACTTCATGGTATCCTCCCAGATTTATATCTCGGTTCTTGTTCAGATGTCGCCGCTTTGCGAGGTCTGCTCGTCGCGCGGATTGATGATGGCGTCGATCGCCAGCGCGCCCAGCAGGATCACGCTCTTGATCAGGTTCTGGCTGGTGTAGCTGAAGTTCAGGATCGTCATGCCGTTGGTCAGGATGCCGACCAGGATGGTGCCGACGATGACGTTGCGTACGCCGCCCTGGCCACCGGAGAGGCCGATGCCGCCCAGCACGACCACCAGCAGCACGTCATAGATCAGGCTGGAATTGTACAGGCGCGTGTCGATGCCGGTGACCAGCCCCAGCATGATGATGCCGGCGATATAGGCAATGAGGGCGCTGATGACATATTGCGTCACGATGATCGGGCGCGTCGGCAGCCCGGTCGTGCGGGCCGCGTTCGGGTTGTCGCCAGTAGCATAGACCAGCCGGCCGAAGCGGGTCTTCCTCAGGAAAAAGCCCATGAGCGCGGCCACCGCCGCGAAGATGATCACCGACATCGGGATGCCGAGGATGGTTCCGTTGCCGACGAATTTCAGCCAGCCGATATCGGAGGGGGCATAGAGCACGTCGGACGCAAAGACGATGCGGCCAGAGCCGTAGACCGAGGACGCGATGGCAAGGGTGGCGAAGATCGGCGGAATTTCGGCCACCGCCACCATGACGCCGGTGAACAGGCCGATGGCCGCGACCAAGATGGCCCCGAAGACGACGGCCAGCGTGAAGTCGACGCCCCAGGTGGAGATCCAAATACTGAAGGCGACGCCGACGACCATCACCGCCACCATGGTCAGGTCGATGCCGCGCCCAACGACGATGAGCCCCATGCCGACGGCCAGCGTGCCCAGGATCGAGACATTCTTGAGAATGGCAAGGATGTTGCCTTGGCTCAGGAAATTGTTGAGCGTCGCCGAGAACACCAGGAAGAGGACGGCCGAGATCGCGCCGACGACGAGTTCCTGGGACATTTTGATGCCCAAGCGCGCGGTGTCGGATTTGCCCGAACCAGCCAAGTCTGTTCCTCCCTCGCTGCCGGTTTGAACCAGCGGCGTGCCAAAGCGGCCTTGCCCCGGGGGCTTTGCCGCGACGACGTTCCTCCACAGCCTAAGCCGGCTGCTTGCGGAAAGACCATCGCGGCTCAGGGCGGCAGGGGCAATTTCGATTTTCTGATGCGCTGTGCAGTTCGTCAGTGTGGAAAAAGAGGATGAGGAATCGTCGGTTGTGTGCTCTGCCGGATTTCACCTGTCGCAAAGCTCAGCCCGATGCCGGCAGCGTGCCGCGATCCCCATGACGGTACTTTCTTGAGTGACGGGAGCGTCAAGTAAGGCACAAGCGGGCCCTGCTCTCCCTGGGTTTCCGTCCTACAGGCCGTTTCCATCGATCATCGCCATCAGGCAATCGCCAGCTTGTGTGCCGCTGATGCCCAGATCACGCACGCTGTTCATGTGGTTTCGGTCATTCAGGCGGAGATCGCTGACAGGGTGCCCCTGCGCGCGCAAGCGCTTTCCGAAGTCGGCGGCCTGCTGGTGAAAAGGTGACGTTTCCTGATCTCCGACGAGAATGGTCGCTGCCGTCTCCGGGTCATGCCACCGCGTCATTGGGGTGAAGGCAGCTGCCTCCTCATCGGTGATGCCGATTAACGGCTGGAGGAAGGAGGTCTGAAGGGGCTTCAGGTCGTAAAGGCCGCCTAGCAGCAGCGCCGCACGTATGCGCGACGGCATTGGCGCCTTTTCGAACAGGAATGTGGCCAGGTGCGCACCCGCCGAATGACCACTTACGCTTAGCCGGGCAGGGTCGCCGCCATGGGCGGCTATATTGTCCAGCACCCATTGTTTGGCACGCCGGATCTGGTCGACGATTGCCGCCATCCTGAATTCGGGCATCAGCGCATAATCGACGATGACCGCGATCGCCCCAGCTTTGGTGACTGTGTTCGCTACATAAGAATAGTCGCTTCTGGAGAACATGCGCCAGTAGCCACCATGGATGAAGATGTGCACGGGAAGATCCCTGCGCACGCCGGGCGGAAAGAACAGGTCCAACCTTTCGGCCTCGCCCTCGCCATAGGCGATACCCACCGACATCGGCAGGGTCGCCCGGGTTTCGGCGCTGCGAGTCACTATGTCGGTCACGATATCGTCAAAATCGGCCACATGGTCGCGCGTGCGGAAAGGGTCCTTTGACATGACTGCCGGTTCAGAAGGTGACGGCAATATATTTAGCCTCCATGAACTCGGCGATGCCGTGGTGCTGGCCGCCTTCGCGGCCAAGGCCGCTCTGCTTGACGCCTCCGAATGGTGCGGCCGGATCCGACATCAGTCCCCGGTTGAGGCCGATCATGCCGGCCTCGATCCCCGACGCCACCCGCATGCCGCGCCCAACATCGCGTGTGTATATATAAGCGGCCAGGCCATATTCCGTGTTGTTGGCATGCGCGATGGCCTGGGCCTCGGTGTCGAAGCGTGTGATAGGTGCCACCGGGCCGAAAATCTCCTCGTGCGCCATCTCCGCATCGGGCGGCACATCGGACAGCACTGTGGGCGGATAGAAGAATCCTTCTTCCTCCGAAATCGCCCCGCCGCAAAGCACCTTGGCTCCCCGGCCCACCGCGTCCTTGACCAGGCGGTCGATCTTGTCGACAGCCTTTCTGGTGATCATCGGCCCGCACTCGGTGTCGGCATTCGGGCCCGCCCCCACCTTAAGTGCCGCCATGCGCTTGCGGAGCCCGTCGGCAAAAGCATCATAGATTCCCGATTGCACATAGAGGCGATTGGCGGCGGTGCAGGCTTCGCCGGCGTTGCGCATCTTGGCGATCATCGCGCCATCGAGGGCGGCGTCGAGATCGGCATCGTCGAAGACGACGAACGGGGCATTGCCGCCGAGTTCCATCGAACACGAAATGACATGCTTTGAAGCCTCGCCGAGCAAGGTTCGGCCGACACCCGTCGATCCCGTGAAGGACAGCTTCCTGACCCGCGGATCGGCAAGCATGGCCGAAGTCAGCGGCCCAGGACTGGTCGTGGTCAGCACGTTGACGACGCCGGCAGGCACGCCGGCTTCGCTGTAGAGTGCCGCCAGCGCATAGGCCGTCAGCGGTGTTTCGCTGGCCGGCTTTAGGACGACAGTGCAGCCTGCCGCCAGCGCCGGCGCGATCTTGCGGGTCGCCATCGCGGCCGGAAAATTCCACGGTGTGATCAGCACGCAAATTCCGATCGGCTCATAATCGACCACGATCCGGTTGGTGCCGGATGGCGCGGTGCCGAATTCACCGGTGATCCGGACCGCCTCTTCGGCATTCCAGCGGAAGAACTCGGCGGCATAAGCCACTTCGCCGCGCGCGTCGCGCAGCGCCTTGCCGTTCTCCAGCGAGATCAGCATGGCGAGCGTTTCGGAGCGTTCGACCATCAGTTCGAAACAGCGCCTGAGGATTTCCGAGCGTTTGCGCGGCGCAGTTTCCCGCCATCTCCTAGCTGCTTTGGCCGCCGCCTCGACGGCGGCGGTGGCGTCCTCGACCGTCGCATCGGGAACCGCCGCGATCACCGCCCCGGAGGAGGGATCGACGACATCGATGAGCCGACCGTCGGAGGACGACCGCCAAGTGCCGTCGATGTAGAGTCCGTGCGAAAAACCGCGCACGTCATAGCCATCCTGGTCGAGTTGCTGAGCGTTCAAATTCATCGCTTTGTTCCGTTTCTCACATAACGCAGGCGGCGAGGTCGCCGTCATGGGCGGCCTGGACGAGGCGTCGCATCGTGCCGAGATCGAACGCACGCGGATTGTTCTTGATCAGGCGGTCGATGCCGAGCGCTTGCTCTGCGGTCCAGTCAAGCTTATCGGCAGGGAGGCCCAGATCCGCCAATGTTGGCGTAATACCGATCGCCGCGAACAATCGCCTGATCTCCTCGATCGTGGCGGCTGCCATCTCGTCGGCGGTTCGCGCCTTGGCCTCCAAGCCAAGTGCCGCGCCGATCTCTGCCATCTCGTGAGCGGCGACGCGGCTGTTATAGGTCATCACGTAAGGCATCATTGTGGCCACGCCCAAACCATGGGCGGTGTGGGTGAGGGCGCCTGCCGGGTATTGCACGGCATGCGCCGCCGCCGTGCCGGCGGTGCCGAACGCGCAGCCCGCCGCCAGAGCGCCCATCATGACATCGGCACGCGCGTCGGCATCCGTGCCGTCGCTGCAGGCTTTCTCCAGACTCCGGCCAAGCAGCTTTATCGCGAGCAACGCGAAATGGTCTGTCAGCGCAGTCTTGCCGATGAAGACATGCTGTTGCGGGAGATTGGGGTCTTCACCGCGCCGCATGGCGGTGAAGGCCTCAATCGCATGGGTCAAAGCGTCGGCGCCGGCGATCGCGGTCAGGCCAGGCGGACAGGTCATTGTCAGCTCGGGATCGCACAGAGCGACCGCGGCGATAAGGTGAGGGCTCGATATGCCGACCTTGAGCGTCCGGTCCGGGTCGGAAATCACCGCGACCGGCGTCACCTCGGAGCCGGTGCCGGCCGTGGTGGGTACGGCGATCAGCGGCAGTGTCTGACCCGGCACCTTGAACTCCCCGTAATAGTCCTGGAGCTTGCCGCCATGGCTGAGCAGCAGGGTGGCGCATTTGGCGAAATCGAGACAGCTGCCGCCGCCGATGCCGATCACCATATCCGGCCCGAACCCCTTCGCTTCCTCGACGCAGACGCCGACCGTATCGCGTGGCACGTCGGGCAGAACACGATCATGCACCAGGACCTCGATCGAGGCTGACTGAAGGGACTTGATGATGTCGGCGAATACCGTTGTGCCCGCGAAACGCTCGTCGGTGCAGACCAGCGCGCGTCGGCCGAACCGGGCGGCGACCGTCGGCAGCACATGGCGTTGCCCCTTCCCGAACAGGATTTCACGCGGCAACCGCAGGGCGGCGAAGAGGGTCATGATTGGTCCTTTGACGGCTGCTGACTGGAAACGGAGGCATTGAACTCGGTCTGGATCGGACGGTTTAAGAGTGTGTCTCTCGCACTTAAGAGATATCCGCTTTAAAATCGTATAGGATATAGGATTGCATCCGCGGAACCATCGTGTTAGCAGTCCTCACTGTCAAGAGGCAAAATATGCAGACCGCAAACTTACCCGACCCAAGCGACGCCAGCATTGGAGCTGGTCGCATCCAGCGCGCCAACAGTCTCGTCGAAGATGTCTATGAAGCCATCTTCGCGCAGTTGATGGCGCTGAAGATCCCCCCCGGCTCGCGCATCACAGTCGACAGCTTGGTCAAGGAATTCAACGTCTCGCACACGCCGATCCGGGAAGCCCTCGGACGGCTCGAAGGCGAAGGCCTGGTGCTCAAGACGCATCTGATTGGTTATCGTGCCGCGCCCCAGATCACCCGGCGCCGTTTCGACGAATTATACGAGATGCGTCTGCTGCTCGAGCCGCATGGCGCCGCAAAGGCCGCCGCAACGATGGACGACGCCAAGCTCGATCTGTTGCTCGAAGCTGCCGGCGTGATGTCACGCCGCGAAGGCAAGGATGATCGCGTGCGCTATTCGAATTTCGCCAGGCAGGATGCGATCTTCCACGACAAGATCATGGAGTTTTCTCAAAACGAACTCATCCGCGAGACGTTGAGCCACCAGCACACGCACTTCCACATCTTCCGCCTGATGTTCCATGCACGCGTGACCGAGGAGGCGCTTGACGAACACGAGGCGATCCTTGCCGCGTTCGGCTCGGCCGATCCCGATGCCGCCGAAAAGGCGATGCGCATCCATATCGAGCACTCGCGCGATCGCCTGCTCCCGGCATTCGATTGAGGTCGGAACGGATGTCCATTGCCGCGAATATCGCCGGGGAGGGCGGGAGCACGTTGTCCAGCGATGCGCCTGGTTCGCTTGAACCGGTGCTGCGCGCCCAGGAATTGTCCAAGCAATACGGCCCAGTGACGGTGTTGTCGGACGTCACCCTGGACGTCCTGCCGGGAGAGATCCACGCCATCATTGGCGAGAACGGTGCCGGCAAGTCGACGTTGATGCGGCTGCTGTCCGGCTATGTCGAGCCAAGCCACGGCACGTTGTCGATGAACGGACACGCGGTGAAATTTGCCAAGCCTGCCCAAGCACAGGATGCCGGTATCGCTTTGGTTCATCAGGAGATACTGCTCGCCGAGGGGCTCACGGTCACCGACAATCTGTTTCTCGGGCGAGAGCTTTCGCGTGGCCATGTCGTGGATGACCGCAGCATGCGCCGGCTGGCAGCCGAGAAACTGGCGCAGATCGGCTGCGCGGTCTCGCCAAGGGCACTGGTGCGCGACGTTTCGCTGGCAGACCGGCAGATGGTGCAGATCGCTCGCGCCCTGCTTGACGACCACAAGGTGGTTATCTTCGACGAGCCGACCGCCGTTCTGACCGGTGGCGAGGTCGAGCGCCTGCTGGAGATCGTCCTGCAACTGAAGGCTCATGGCACCGCCGTGCTCTATATCAGCCACCGGTTGGATGAGGTGCAGCGGGTCGCCGACAAAGTGACCGTTCTGCGCGACGGCAAGATGGTCGGCACCTATCCCGGCAAGACGCTGAGCCAGATGGATATGGCGCGGCTGATGGTCGGGCGCGAACTGGCAGCGCTCTATCCTGAGAGAACCGCAGCGCTTTCGGATGTACCGATGCTGAGCGTGAGGAACGCCTCCGTTCCCGGCTATGTGGAGGACGTGTCGTTCACGGTCCACAAGGGCGAGATCCTGGGGTTCGCCGGTATGGTCGGCGCAGGCCGAACCGAACTCTTCGAGGGCATTATCGGCTTGCGCCCGGCAGTTGCCAAGATCGAACTTGAGGGCAAGTCGGTCCATTTCCAATCGCCGCGCGCGGCGATCGACGCCGGCGTCGGTTACCTGACCGAGGATCGCAAGGGCAAGGGACTGCTGCTGCAAGAGCACTTGGCGCCTAACCTGACGCTATCGGCGCTCGATGTGTTCCATCCCGGCCTCTCGATGGGTCGGCGCCGCGAAGCGCAAGCCCTGGAACAGGCCGTGGAGACATATGACATCAGGCTGAAGAGCCTCGGCGCCAAAGCGGCCCAGCTTTCCGGGGGCAATCAGCAGAAGCTGCTGCTGGCGAAGGTGCTGCTGACCGATCCTTCGGTGGTCATTATCGACGAGCCCACGCGTGGCATCGACATCGCCAACAAGGCGCAGATCTATGCCTTCATCCAGGAGCTTGTGGCCAAGGGCAAGGCCTGCATCGTCATCTCTTCGGAGATGCAGGAACTGATCGGCATCTGCGACCGCATCCTGGTGATGCGCGAAGGCCGCATCAGCGGCGAGGTCAGTGGCGCCGAAATGACCGAAAGCAATGTGGCGGTACTGGCGACCAGTGGCCCCAAGCAAGGGCCAAAAGCCAAGGGAGGCACAAAATGGCTGTCATGAGCGAATCCGCACCCAGGCGTCGCCCCCTCGATCTCAACATCAGTTGGACCGATATCGGGCCTTTTCTTGCGCTGGCAGCTCTGCTGGTGGTCGGTTACCTCATCAACCCCGATTTCCTGTCCGCCACCAACCTCGCCAACGTCATCACCCGCAGCGCCTTCATCGCTATTATCGCGGTCGGCGCGACATTTGTGATCTCGTCGGGGGGGCTCGATCTTTCCGTCGGCTCGATGGCCGCCTTCATCACCGGCATCACCATCATGTTCATGAATGCGGTGGCGCCGCATGCCGGCATCTGGGCTATTCCCGCCGGTATGGCGGTTGCGATCCTGGTCGGCCTGCTGTGCGGGCTTGCCAACGGGCTCATCGTCACGGTCGGCAGGATCGAACCGTTTATCGCCACGCTGGGCACGATGGGGATTTTCCGGGCGCTGATAACCTATCTGACCGATGGCGGCACGATACCGATCGACAGGTCGTTGCGCGAGGCCTACCGGCCTGTCTATTTCGGCACGGTCGGCGGGATCCCGGTTCCAATCCTCATATCCATCGCAGTCGCCGCGGTCGCATCCTTCATCCTTTACAAGATGAAATATGGGCGCAAATGTGCGGCGGTCGGCGCCAATGAGGATGTCGCCCGTTATTCCGGCATCTCGGTGATCAGGACACGGACCGTGGCCTATATCGTCCAGGGTGTCTGTGTGGCGATTGCCGCGATCTGCTACGTGCCGCGCCTGGGCGCCGCAACGCCGACAACCGGACAGCTTTGGGAACTGCAGGTCATCACTGCCGTGGTGATTGGCGGCACCGCATTGCGCGGCGGCAAGGGCCATGTGTGGGGGACAGTCGCCGGCGCCGTCATCCTGGAACTCATCGCCAATCTCATGGTGCTCTCGGACTTCGTCTCCGAATACCTCGTTGCCGCTGTTCAGGGCGTCATCATCATCATCGCCATGCTCATCCAGCGGTTTTCGAATTCGAAATAGCGCCGCGTCCGGACCACGCGGATTAACGTTCTTGTAGGTCCAAGGGAGAAGACAATGTTCAGTAGAAAATGGATTGCGGCAGCGACACTTGGCGCGCTGCTGCTGGCCGGCCAGGCCATGGCGCAAGACAAGAAGGTCATCGCGGTGTCGATACCGGCCGCTGACCACGGTTGGACAGCGGGCATCGTCTACCACGCACAAGCGGCGGCCAAGGAAATCAACGCCGCGTTCCCGAACGTCGAAGTGGTCGTGAAGACGTCGCCGTCCGCGGCGGAGCAGGTCAGCGCGCTTGAGGACCTGTCGGCCAGCCGCAAGCTGGATGCTCTGGTGATCCTGCCTTACAGCTCGGAAGAGCTGACCCAGCCGGTCAAGGCTATCAAGGACATGGGCACGTTCATCACCGTCGTCGATCGCGGTCTGACTGACGCCTCCGTCCAGGATCTCTACCTCGCCGGCGACAATATCGCGGTTGGCACCAACACCGCCAAGTTCATGATCGACAAGCTTGGCGGCAAGGGCGACGTCGTTGTGTTGCGCGGCATTCCGACCGTCATCGACGACGAGCGCATCAAGGGCTTCCAGGACACGATCAAAGGCACTGATCTGAAAGTCCTCGACATCCAGTACGCGCATTGGAACAGCGACGAAGCCTTCAAGCTGATGCAGGACTATCTGGCCAAGTACCCGCATATCGATGCGGTGTGGGCCAATGACGACGACATGCTGCTTGGCGTGCTCGAGGCGGTCAAGCAGTCGGGGCGGACCGACATCAAGCTTGCGCTCGGTGGCAACGGCATGAAGGACATCGTCAAGAAAGTGATCGACGGCGACGCCATGACGCCGGTCGAGACGCCATACCCGCCGTCGATGATCAAGACCGCGATCTACATGACAGTCGCCAACCTGATCGGCCAGGCACCCGTCCGTGGCACCGTCAAGCTCGACGCGCCGTTGATCACCCAGGCCAACGCCAAGGAATATTACTTTCCGGATTCGCCATTCTGACCCTATCCGATTTCACAGAAAGGCAGGCGCAGTCTGCGCCTTGCCTAGCTCAAAACACTGAGAGGAAGAACCATGCCAGGCAAAAAGATACTGATGCTGACCGGTGAGTTCACCGAAGAATACGAAATCTTTGTCTATCAGCAAGCGATGGAAGCCGTCGGTCACACCATCCACGTGGTATGCCCGGACAAGAACGCCGGAGATCTGATCAAGACCTCGCTGCACGACTTCGAGGGCGACCAGACCTACACCGAAAAGCTCGGCCATTATGCGCTGATCAACAAGACTTTCTCGGAAGCCGAGAGGCAGCTCGATCAGTATCATGCCGTCTACTGCGCGGGCGGCCGCGGCCCGGAATACATCCGCACCGACAAGCGCGTGCAGGCGATCGTGCGCCATTTCCACGAGGCCAAGAAGCCAATCTTCACCATCTGCCACGGCGTGCAGATCCTGATCGCTGTCGACGGCGTGGTGCGCGGCAAAAAGGTCGCGGCACTCGGCGCCTGCGAGCCGGAGGTGACACTGGCGGGTGGCACCTATATCGACCTGTCGCCGACCGAGGCCTATGTGGACGGGACAATGGTTTCGGCCAAAGGTTGGACGGCGCTTGCTGCGTTCATCCGCGAATGTCTGAAGGTGCTGGGAACGGAAATCCGCCACGCATAAGCTTCAGGAACCGACGCATTCGCCAAGGGATGCGTCGGTTCCCTTCAACAGCGCTTCCATATCCATCAATTCGGTCGGGATCGCGGCTCCCGAGCTACGATATAGGCGAGACACTTAAGTATTGCCGCCTGTTGCGCCGCTTTTCGTCCTGCCTGTTCCACTGGTGCTGTTCGACAGGGTTGGCGCGCGGCGTTGTTTCAGCATCCGGATAGGCCGTGTCGTCGACCGTGCGGCCCCGTCGTCCCCCCGAGGCCACCTCGCTCCGGGCTTGCTCATTCGGATTGCAAGCTGCTGACATCAGTCAACGCCTGCAACGGCGCTACGCCACCGGAAATCGGGGTGCGCTTGAGTTCAGGCCCGCGTCAGTAAATCTGGCATCGCGGACAATCCAATAATCTCCCGGCGTCCGGGGCTGGTCATCGGCCTGACGAAAAGAACGGCGTCCAGGAACGATTTCGGCCGGCTGTCGTTGCCTGACATTAGGTATCCCTTATGGACTTTGCGAAATGCCGCTGTGTCAGAATCTATGCCCTCTTGAAATGACGTTCAAATGTCCGCGCTGCGGATTGGCTTTGCTGAAACCCGGGCGCTGGTTCCAGGTTGCGTCCAAATATCGCTGCGAGGGCTGTCACAGCGAAATCCGGATTACGTATCCCGACAAGATTGCACTTTTCCAGAAGTATGCGGATTCGCAGGGCGAGGTCCATCTCCCCCAAAGCATAGCTCAGTCCTGACCAGTCGTTCAGCGGCTAGGCCACGGTCCTGCAGGAGGGCAGGCGATCTGAAGGCTGACTTCCGGCGGTAGGGTTGCCTGTAGCATGGAACGAAATCCGTTCCCTGCGGTTGGAGTTGTCCAGCTACACGCGATTGAACCGGCCTTGCCCCACAGTCAGGAGCAGTGATGCAAACATACCTGGTGGAACAAATGGAGGGGGATGACGTGGTCGCGGCGAGTAACGTCAATGCGTCCAGCCCGTTCACGGCGGCGACTATGTCAACGGGACGCCAGGTTACCCTGCGGACTTGGGAAAACAATTGGGTTCGTGTAACGGATGAGCTTGGAGGGGAAGTGTTCGCATACTGCTTCGTTTCAAGCACTGGCAAAGCGGATAGCAGCGCGCAGCCCGACACCTCTGTAAGGTAAGGTAGTCCCGCAGCCCGGGCGGGCGCAGGCTGGCCTCTTCATCTTCGAATAATTCAAGCGATTAAGACCGTCTCACGCATCATCCGAATGATTGATGAAAAGATCATGCCGCGGAGCGATAAGCGGCAACAATCCTAGCGTGGGGCCCTTATGTCTCTGGCGCATTTAGAATCTTCGAGGGCGATTCAAACGGTGCAGGCTGACTACCAAGCGGTGGTCCCTTGCCGATGGCTAAAAGCTCCCGATCATGCTCTTGACCATGGCGGGCCTGTTCTACGTCTGCATCAACGGATGGGAACTGGCTTCGCCGACGTTCCTGTCTTTGATCACCTGAGGGAGATCGCCGGGCGTTATTCCGAAAAATTAGCCGCCAGCGACGGCACCAATCGACTGACCTATTCCGAGCTTTTTCGGGCGGTCGAGGCATTGGCCGGCTGGATTGAAGCCGTCGTTCCCGACGGAAATGCGGTTGGAATACTTCAGGCCAACTCGGTCTGGTACACCGTTGCGATGCTGGCCAGCATGGCATCCGGTCGGCCGTCAGTGCCGCTTAACGTGCGAGATCCGGACTCGCGCATCAACGAAATCGTCGCCGACGCGAGGCTCTCCGCCATAATTGGCGACAAAGGCCTCCACGGCCTTGATCTGCCCCAGCACGTTGCCTGGATCGATATGGCGCAATCATTGCAGGCAACGCCCCATCCAGCCGCACACCGTGTGGTTTCTGTCGATGCACCGGCAATCGTGCTTTATACCTCCGGCAGCACGGGCCGCCCCAAGGGGATTGTCAACAGCCAGCGGAACTTGCTGTGCCGAGTGCAGCAATATGTCGATGCGTGCCACATCAATGCACAGGATGTATTCCTGCCTCTGACCGGCCCGGCAACCATCGCCGGCTGTCGGGAAATTCTTGCCGCTCTTCTCACGGGTGCCACGTTGCAGCTTGTGGAGGTTGAAGCCGTCGGCCTGCGCGCGGTTCGCGGCCGCATGCAATCCGAAGGCGTGACGATCACCTATCTGGTGCCGGCATTGCTTCGCGCTCTCTTGGCGGATGAACCCGCGGACGCCTTTGGTTCGCTCAGAGTTGCCCGAATTGGAGGCGAGAAGGTATCTTCGGCCGACATCCGCCTCGTGCGCAAGGCTGTCCCGCCAAATTGCCTGGTGCAGATCGGCTATTCATCGACGGAAACGACGGGATCGCAGTGGTTCTTGCCGCACGATTGGCCGGAATTCGATTCTTCGGCTCCCGTCGGCTGGCTGCTTCCGGGAATCAGCTTCGCAGTGGTCGATGAAGAGGGTTACCCGGTTCAGCCCGGCAAGATCGGAGAACTGTTGATCAGAAGCCCGTATGTCGCGCTTGGACATTGGGAAAACGGGGCCGTTGTTCCGTTTGAAGTAGACCCCGACGACCAGACGCTTCGCATCTTTGCGACGGGCGATCTTGTGCAAATCGGGAGTGACGGCCTGCTGCGGATCATAGGCCGCAAAGGGCGCCAGATAAAGGTCAATGGGCGGCGCGTTGAGCCGGCCGAACTCGAACGGGTTCTGCGTGGCGCGCCGTCGGTGAAGGATGCCGTGGTTATCGTCACCCCGGCGAATGAACTGGTTGCATTCGCCGTACCGCACAGCGGAGCGGGAGCCAGTTTTTGCGACGAGCTGCGCCAACTTGCCAGGACAAAATTGCCGCCGGCGCTTTGCCCGTTGCGACTCCATGCAAGCGCCGAGATACCGCGACTGCCCAGCGGAAAGATCGATATGACAACGCTGGCTGCAATTGACCTTTCGGTTCGGGAAACCACGCCCCCACCGCAAATACCCCATGCGGGACATGAAGTTCCTGCTCATCAGATCGTACGGCGTGCCTGGACCAAGGTCCTCAAGACGCGGGTCGCCCTGGGCTGTTGGGACGAAGCGGGGGGAGATTCGCTGAAGCTGCTGCACTGCGTCATGGAAATCGAAAGCGCGATCGGGCAGGAGCTCGGATTGGAAGCCTTCACGGTTGGAATGAGCTTCGATGAGATGGTTGCAGCGGTCATTTCTGCTCAAGGAGGCGGCGAGCACGCGCCCGCTTGGAAACACGAGCCTCCGCTGCTTTTCCTTTTCCCCGGCTCGGTCGGCTATGGTCCGAGCCTTGCTTCGTTCGCATCGGCAATAAGCAAGGTCGCCAGGGTGTCTCCCATCAGATATCCGGCCCTGGGCATGATCCTGCAAGGTCAGAACACCGTCGCCGCAATGGTCGAAGCTGCAATCGATCATATCAACCGCGTGCAGCCGACCGGCTGTGTTCGCCTGCTTGGTCACTCGCTCGGAGGAGCGGTTGCTTTTGAGGTTGCCGCGCGTCTGCTTGATCAAGGGCGAGCGGTAGCGTTCACGGGCATTCTGGATACCAGCCTGGTTGGCGAACGCAGCAAGCGTTGGGAGACGATTACCCGGACATTTCACCGGATCCGAACCAATCGTATATCGGCTAGTCGAGTGGCATGCCGCGCGCTTGCCAAGGTCGCGGTCAAAATGCACTGCGAATCCCGGCTTGCCAGCTTCCTCGATCGCTATGCCGAGGGTCAGTTCAACCCGACGAGCTTCAGAACCAAACTGGAACTGCAGGAAGTTCTGCGCGCGCGCGCCTTCTTCCAGTGGCTCACAGAACCCAGGCCGATACTGCCGATCACCGGCACCTTGTTCCGTTGCGCGCGGCCCGGAATGCCGCTTGCACTTGGGTGGGATCGGGCATTCGTCCATCTGGACGTCATTCCGATCGCCGGCACTCACATCGACATGGTCGTGGAGCCTCATCTGACCATCAATCGCCCGCTCATCGAAAACGCTGTGACTGAGACCTACTCTTCAATCGAGTCACAGAAACGGGAGGCAGTGTCATCGACCTGATCGGGGAATTCAGCAGCGATGTGCTGGCGCTCGATGCCCGGCTGGAGATCGATCGCATCGTTGAGACCTTGCGCGAACAGGTTCTCGGCACACAACGGCGCCGCGGAGTGGTTGTCGGGCTCTCCGGAGGCATCGACAGTTCGGTCGTCGCAACGGTCTGCGCACGCGCGTTCGGCAGGGACAAGGTACTGGGCCTGTTCATGCCGGAGCGCGATTCATCCGGCGACTCGTTGAGGCTTGGCCGCAGCGTCGCCGGGCAGCTTGGCATCGACACAATCCTTGAAGATATCCAGCCGGCGCTCGAGGGCATCGGTGCCTACGCCCGACAGATGGAGGCCATCCGAACTGCCGTCCCTGGATATGGCGAAGGCTGGAAATGCAAGCTGGTCATGGCATCGGTGCTGGAGAGCAGCGGCCTTAATATCACGCGCCTCACCGTCGAGGATCCGGACGGAAAGATCGACACCGTGCGTCTTTCGCCGGCGGCTTACCTGCAGATCGTCGCTGCAACCAACTACAAGCAGCGGGTTCGCAAGATGACTGAATACTATCATGCGGACCGCCTCAACTATGCAGTGGCAGGCACGCCAAACCGGCTCGAATATGACCAAGGCTTCTTCGTCAAGCAGGGCGACGGCGTCGCCGACGTGATGCCGATCGTCCATCTCTACAAGACCCAGGTTTATCAGCTGGCGGAATATCTCGGGATTGACGAGGAGGTCCGAACGAGGCCGCCGACCACGGACACGTTTTCCATGGCGCAAACCCAGGAGGAGTTCTACTTCGCCTTGCCCTATCAGCTGATGGATTTGTGCCTCTACGGCATGAATCACGGAATTTCGGCCGGCGTGGTTGCCGCCGCCGCCGGCCTGACGACCGAGCAGGTCGAGAAGGTCTATAAGGATATCGTCAGCAAACGCCGCGCCGCCCGCTACCTTCACGCACGGCCGCAGCTGTCCGCTGCGATGGACAGGGATTGACCCATGTGCGGCATCGCCGGAATTGTGGCGCTGAACGCGGCTGCGGAGCCTCCTTCACGAGCCGCGCTTCTACGAATGGCAGCCGCGCTCTCCCATCGAGGCCCGGACGAGAGCGGCGTTTACCGCGACAGGCGGGCGGGACTGGCGCATACCCGTCTGTCGGTCATCGATCTCTCGACCGGACAGCAGCCCCTCGCCGACACCGGCGATACCACCTGGATCGTGTTCAACGGCGAGATCTTCAACTACGTCGAGCTGCGTGAACAACTCATGGCGCTGGGGCATCGTTTCCGCACCCGCAGCGATACCGAGGTCATCGTGCACGCCTACCGCGCCTGGGGCGTGGCCGCGTTCGAGCGGCTAAACGGGCAGTGGGCACTCGCCATCTGGGATTCGCTGACAGGCCGCCTCGTCCTGTCGCGCGACCGGTTCGGCATCTGCCCGCTGCATTTGTGCGAACATGCTGGCCGCCTTCATTTCGCCAGCGAAGTGAAGGCCATTTTCGCAGCCGACCCGGCGATACCGCGGGCCTTCGATCCGGCGGGGATAGACCAGACTTTCACGCTGTGGACGGTCGTACCGCCGCAAGGCGTATTTCAGGGAGTGAAGGAACTTACCCCCGGCCATGTACGCATCTACGACAATGGCAGCGTTCGTGAGCACGCTTTCTGGAAACCTTGCTATCCCGAGATCGCGGACCAGGCCCATGGCACCTTCACCGGCTCACTGGACGATGCGGTGGACGAAGTGCGCAGCGCCTTGCAGGCCGCGACGGCGCTTAGAATGGTCAAGGCGGATGTGCCGGTTGGCTGCTACCTTTCCGGCGGGCTCGACAGCTCACTTGTCGCCATGCTCGGTAGGCGCTTCGCCGGCGCGCCATTCCAGACCTTCTCGTTGCGTTTTGCTGACGCCGAATATGATGAAACCCGTTACCAGCGGCTGGTTGCAAGTGCGAGCGGCGGCGAGCACCACGAGGTGATGGTTTCGCGCGGTGATATTGCCGAGGTTTTCCCAGATGTGATCCGTCACGCCGAGCGTCCGATTCTCAGGACCGCGCCGGCGCCGTTGTTCCTTCTCTCGAGGCTGGTGCGCGAACATGGCATCAAGGTCGTCCTGACCGGCGAGGGCGCCGACGAGATGTTTGCCGGCTACGACCTGTTCCGTGAAGGCAAGGTCCGCCGTTTCTGGGGGCGGCAGCCCGCATCCGCCCGACGCGCGCGACTGCTGGAACGGCTCTACCCCTATCTGAGCCGGTCGCCCGTCAAGCAGCAGGCGATGGCGCGCCAGTTCTTCGGACACGGTATCCATGCATTTGGCGCGCCCGGCTTCGCGCATGACACCCGCTGGCGCACCACCAGCGCCATCAAACGGCTGTTCTCGGCCGGCATGCATGCCGAAGCGGCGCGTCACGACGTGGTGGCGGACCTGCTTGGCCGCCTGCCCGAAGAGTTTCCACGATGGGGTCCTCTCGCGCAGGACCAGTATCTTGAGATCAGGACACTGATGTCGGGCTACCTGCTCTCCTCGCAGGGTGACAGGATGCTGATGGCCCATTCTGTCGAGGGGCGCTTCCCGTTCCTGGACGACAGGCTCGTGGCGTTGGCGAATTCGCTCCCGCCCGACTACAAGCTGCGCATTCTGGATGAGAAACACGTGCTGAAGCGTGTGGCGAAATCGATCGTGCCCGCGGAAGTCGTGGCCCGCAAGAAGCAACCCTACCGGGCGCCCAACGCACTTTGCTTCACGGGCGATGGCGCACCCGCCTATGTCCGCGAAGCACTCTCCGAGACTGCCCTGCGCGCGGCGAATGTCTTTGATCCGAACTCGGTCGCGCGCCTGCTGGACAAATGCGCTGCCAAGGCCGGCGATGGGGATCTGTCCAACTCGGACAACATGGCGTTGGTCGGCGTGCTGTCGACGCAGCTCCTCCATCAGCAGTTTGTCGCAAGCCGCCCATCGAGCGCGCATGCGGTCGACCTCAGGATAGACGTCGATCACCTGCACAGGGAAGAGGTGCTGGTATGATGCATGGCGCCGTCCCTCTGCTGCACGACTACCTCAGCCATTCGGCCGAACGGCTCGGCGGCAAGATAGCGCTGGTGTGCGGCGAGCACCGGCTCACCTATGACGAGCTTGAGACATGCTCCAGCGCGGTCGCCCGTCATCTCGTCACGTCCGGGGTCGCCCCCGGTGACCGCGTTATGATCTTCGCCGACAACACCGTCGAGACCGTGGTCAGCTTCTGGGCGGTTCTCAAGGCGAGCGCCGTTGTGTGCGTCGTCAATCCGCTCACCAAGAGCGACAAGCTGGGGTATTTGCTCAACGATTGCCTTCCGGCAGCATTGATCACCGACAAACATTTGCAGCCGGTCTTTGCTGAGCCGGCGCGTAACTGTCCGTCGCTGCGGCGGCTCATCGTCTCCGGTCAGGTGGACGACGCCGAGCTCCGGGGATTGCCGCATGCCGTGCGCTGGGATGAGGCGGCTGCCGGCCACGGCAAAGCGCCGGCCCGCCGCCGCATCGATATCGATCTCGCAGCCATCATCTACACGTCGGGCTCGACCGGCGAACCCAAAGGCGTGATGCTGACACACAGGAACATGATGACAGCCTGCACGTCTATCGCCTCGTACCTTGAGCTTGGCGAAGACGACGTGATCCTCAATGTCTTGCCCCTGGCCTTCGACTACGGCCTCTATCAGATGATAATGGCATTCCGTACCGGGGCGCGGTTGGTCCTCGAGCGCTCGTTTGCCTTCCCCGCACAGATACTTGCGATCATCGAAAGGGAGAGAGTTACAGGCTTTCCCGGCGTGCCGACCATCTTTGCCGCGCTGTCGGATCTCAGGACGCTGAAGGCAAATGATTTTGCAAGCATAAGGTATGTCACGAATACGGCGGCAGCCCTGCCGCTTAAGCACATTCGCCTGCTCCAGGAACTGTTTGCCGCCGCCCGCATCTATTCGATGTACGGCCTGACCGAATGCAAACGCTGCACCTATCTTCCGCCGGACGATCTTGCCCGAAAACCGTTGAGCGTGGGGATCGCCATCCCGAACACCGAAATGTGGATTGTCGATGAGGATGACCGAAGGGTTGGTCCCAATGTCGTTGGCCAGTTGGTCATCCGCGGGGCAACGGTCATGAAGGGCTACTGGGGTAAGCCGGAGGCTACCGCGAAGAAGCTCAAGCCAGGTCCTTTGCCCGGCGAGCAGGTTCTGTACACCGGCGACTACTGCCGAATGGACGAGGAAGGCTACCTCTATTTTGTCGGCCGCAGCGATGAGATCATAAAATCGCGGGGAGAAAAGGTGGCGCCTAGGGAAGTCGAAAACGTGCTGATGGAAATCCCGGGAGTACGGGAAGCCGCGGTTGTCGGAGTACCTGACGACCTGCTGGGGCAAGCAGTGAAAGCGTTTGTCGTCATGGAGCAAGGAACGATCATGGGCGAAAAGCAGCTGCGGATGGAATGTCAGAAGCGATTGGAAAACTTCATGATTCCGAAGTCCATCCAAATTGTGTCCAGTCTGCCGATAACGGACACGGGCAAGCTCAAGAAAATGGCGCTGTCATAAAGCAATTTACGGAAATTATTTGGATCGGAGGCCAATTCAATGCTGAGCACGAACAACAGAATTGACACCTACAGCGATCAAATCCGCGCCTTTCTGGCGTCAAACTTCTACGTAGCCGACCCGCGTGCGCTGGAAGTTGAAACGTCGTTGCTCGATCAGGGCATCATAGACTCGACTGGAGTGCTTGAAGTTATCGGATTCGTCGAGGAGACATTCGGCATCACTGTCGAGGACAGTGAACTTCTGCCGGAGAATTTCGATTCCATCCAGGGAATTGCACGTTACGTGGTCAGCAAGGAAAACTGATCGCCGGGCTACGGCTTGAGGGCGTCGTCCCAACCGGGCGCGCAAACCCATGGCGCGGCTCACGCTGGCGCTTTGGCCCGTGCACAAACCACCCTGGCTTCACCGGCTTTGTTCGCAACCGTGCGAATGCCCTCATAGGCTTTGGAACGCTCAACCAAACTCATGACCTGCCGGTCCTGGCCAAGCCCGACCTCGAAAAGCAGCATGCCACCTTGCCGCAGATAATGCTGCGCCTCCTTGATCACCCGCATATGAATGCTCAGGCCGTAAGGCCCGGCAGCGAACGCCTCACGGGGTTCAAGTTCCATCAGATGCGCGCGGTCGTTTTCGAGCCGCTTCTCCGAGATGTAAGGCGGGTTGCAGACAACCAGATCGATCGTACCTTCGAGCTCCAGACCCGAGAAGGAATTGAAGAGGTCGCCCTGTAGCACCGAAATGCGTCCGGCCAGGCCAAGATGGGCAACGTTCCGGCAGGTGGTTTCGACGCAGCTGTCAGTGAGATCGCTCGCCCAGACGCGCGCGGTGGGGACCTTGTATCCAATGGCGCAGGCGAGATTGCCCGCCCCGCAGCACATGTCCACGACACGCGGTACCGGCCTTTTAAGTTCACGAAGCACATTGAGGGCGGTGCTGCCGAGCAGTTCCGTCTCCGGGCGAGGGACGAGCACGCCGGGCGCGACAACCAACTTCAGCCCCATGAAGTCGGTGCGGCCGGTGCTGTAGGCGCTGGCGACATCTATTTCACCAATCACGGCAAACCCGCTTTCTTGATTTCCCCATGTTGATTTCTCAGGCGCCCGGTCTTCATGACGTGGGCGAGCCATCAGCAACGTCGTTCCCGGCTCGGTTCACGTCCGCGCAACTACTGGATCGCCGCGCTCTGCAGTTCGCTGCTGAACCTCACCTCGATGGTGTCTCCAGGCGCAACCTCGGTGTCCTGGTCGACCGGTCGACCTCTCGACGCGTCGCCGGCCCCGCCGGTTATTGTGATCCGCGCCTGAAAGGTTTCGCCGGCGACGGGCAGTGGAAGCGCGGACGCCCCTGATGGCTGAAGCTTCTGGCTGGCTGCGTGGAGCCTTGCAGTGGTCTCGGCGAGGCGAAGGTCGGTGTCCCTCAATTCGTTCAGAAGGCCGATCCTTCTTTGATTTTCATTGCGTTCCTGCTGCCTGACGGAGTCTTCCTGCTGGCGCCGCGTTCTCATCAGTTCGACCGAGGTCTCGAGCGCCCGGCTCGACGACATCAGCACGGCACGTCTGACGTCGGCGAGCCTGCTGTTGGTCAGGTTGCCCGATTCGAACGATTTGGTGACCCGCGCAAGATCGTCTTCATCCTGTTTCACCGCGGCCGCTTCCGTCTGCTCGCGCTTGAGCAGAACCTCGACCTGAGCCTCGGCATCCTTGGCGGTCTTGTCGAGATAGCTTTGCTCCTGCTGAAAATTGTTCAGCGAAATCTTGAGGCCCTCCGCTTCCGCCTGCGCGACCGCCGATATCAATGCATTCGACAGGGGCGAGCCTTGCGGCGGTTGCATGTCAAATTCTGCCTGGTTCTGAAGTTCGGCGCGGATGCGCGCGCCATGAAAGTAGTCTCTGATGTAGTCCCCCCAGATCGACTCGTAGTCGCGTCGCAGATCAACGGGATCAGGTCCGCTTTGGCTTGCCCGAGACCGCAGGAGACTAAAACCGCCGGCGACGGCAATTGCCTGTCGGACACTCATGAGTGGCCGGTAAGTCTGCTGCCCTGGTGTCAGCACATCGCCAGTCACATAGATCGGACGGTACTCCGCGATCACGGCCGTGACGTCGCTCGGCTTGATGACGATCATTTGCTCCCGTCCATCAGGCAGGCGCTGATGGACTATCTTGGTTGGCAGCACCGCCTCCATGCGCGTCTGCAATTCGGCCGGCGTCAGCCCGCCAACCGGGATCATCCCGAACTCGGGCAGCGCGATCGAGCCATCCATCTGGACGATCGCGCGTTGCGTTCGCTCCGCTATGGAGGCTATTCCTATCTCCACCGTATCGCCGGGCGACAGCTTATAGGCCACCGGCGCTTCAGCCGCGGCTGCGATATCCAGGGCCAGGCAGCCGGCAAGGGCTGCAAAGAAAATTCGGCTAACGAAGGCCATCGATGGCAATCTCCCTTTAATTCAGGCCCGGCTGCTGCGGCCAATCGAGATGGGCGACGAATTCGTAGACCGGCCCACCAGGCACCCCCCAATTGCTCGACCAGATCACTTGCGACCCATCAGGGGAGGGTGAGGCATGTGTCTCGCTCCAATAGTCGAACGGAGCGTTTCGCGTCTGCACGATGCGTCGCACCTCCTGACGACCGTCGACACGCAGCGCGATCACTTCGCGCGTGTATGGCGCCCAGTCCGGGTGGCTCCGAACCTCATCGGGATTGCCCCCGTAACTTATAAATGCCCATTCGGGCCTGTCCAAAGCACGCAGCGACGTATGCTCGGCCTCACCGTACTTCGTGAGCGACGTGACCTTTCCATCGGACAGCCGACGCTTGATCACCTGATATTTGTCCGGAGCGGATTTGCTGGTTCCGACGTAAATTTCGCTGCCATCCGCATCGAGAGTCAAATCGCCATGGCCGGGCCGATGATGATCCTTCCACGTTTGGCGCAGGGTGCCGTCGACTGCGAAAATGGCTCGCTGTTCGGTGCCGTCGACCAGATTTTGGAAACACAGGATGTTCTCTCCGAGCGGAGAAATGGTGCAGGAACTGGTCGTTCCGGCAACCTGGGCGAGATCGATGTCCGGGTATTTCAGACGCCGGTCGATGTCGTATGCGAAAACGACAGCAGCTCCATCATTGCGGGTCGCGCGTACGGCAATGCGGTTGCCGTCACGACTAGGATTTCCCTTGGACGGGCCGAATTCGAGATCCCGATATTTCGTTGCGGAATACACTATGTCCTCACGATTGGTGCGGGGCGCCCAGATCGAAATCTTTTGACCATCGACACAGATCATCATCTCCGCGTTTCGAGGGCGCCATTCGCACTCACCCGACTTGTTGCGATGAAACAAAGGGAGGTAGGTTTTCCCGTCGAGGAAACACATGCCGTTGCAGCCGTTCATGAGGACGAGGAGGCTCTGATCCGCATTCCAGGCTTGCGCGCTCGAGTAGCGATGACTGCAATATATTTTGCCGCAGACAATTCCGCTGCCAAGCGCTCCGGGCTGGGTGATCCGAGTAAAGCGGATCCCTGTCGCCGGATCAGTTGCAGGTTTCAGATAAGCGGGCAGATCCATTGCCGGCTCCGTGCCTGCCGCACCGCTCGGCCGGTTTCCGGCTGTGTGCAGCGCCAGCAGAGCGGCCATCAACAGCAAAGCTGGTATGAGCCGCGGAAAGGTCATGTCATGTAGCTCATTTCGCGTCGGACGCGGCCTTCGCTGAGGCGCGAGCGCCACCACTCGATGGTCTTTTCCAGACCATCACGCAAGCTCGTATGTGCCCGCCATCCGACTTTACTTTCAAGGTTCGAGGAATCGGCGAGCAACGCGCGAACCTCGGAGTTTTGCGGCCGCATCCGGCTTTCATCTCGACGAACTGGTTTCCTGGTGCCACTCAACTCGAGCACCAACTCCAAAACGTCCGAGACACTGACGGCGCGCTGGCTGCCTGCATTGTAGGCATGGCCAAATTCAAGCTCGGCCGCCCCTGCCGCCACAAATGCCGCAGCAGTGTCCTCCACAAAGGTAAGGTCGCGGATAGGGCTGGTGTCTCCGACCATGATCGCCGGACAGTTCTCGTCCAGAGCCTGCCTTATGATGGTCGGCACGATGGCCCGCTCGCTCTGGCGCGGCCCGTATGTATTGAACGGTCGCAGGATGACCACCGGCACATCGAAGGACCTGGCATAGGACGCCGCCATCATGTCTGCGCCGATCTTGGATGCAGAGTAGGGGGACTGTCCCTGCAGCGGGTGGGATTCGTCGATCGGCATGGTCAGAGCGGTGCCATAAACCTCGCTCGTGGACGTATGCACAATGCGTTCGGTTTCCCAGTGGCGTGCCGCTTCGAGGACATTCACGGTGCCCAGCACATTGGTTTCCACATAGGATTGGGCAGCCGCGTAGGAGTAGGGAATCGCAATCAGCGCAGCCAGGTGAAACACCGCCGCCTGGCCGCGCACGATCCGGTTGATGAACGCGCTGTCACGAACATCCCCGCGAATGCATTGCAGCTGGCCTCGAACGTGGTCGGGTAAATCGTCCAGCCAGCCATGGCTGTCGAACGAGTTGTAGAGGGCCAGTGCCGTTACATCGGCGCCTTCGTGCACCAGCGCTTCCGTGAGGTGGGATCCGATAAATCCATCCGCACCCGTGACCAGGACCTTCCTGCCGTGATAGCTCACGACTGCGCACTCCTTTGATCGTGTGAGCTGTCAAACTGGCGAACGAACAACAATCCATTCATGCCAAACTCTCCTCACTTTCCAACTCTACCCACTTGCCGCGGGAGGCAGGGACACGCCGAAAACCGCCCTGAAGCCTCGCATTATCCAGACGAGGTCCGATGCAATCGTGCGCCGCGGATAGTAGGCGAGGTCGATCGTTGCCTTGGCCGGGAACAGGACCTCTCGATAAAACAGGAGCGGATCAAGGGATGGCGGGTAAAAACAGGCTTCGTGACGGAAGAGAACCTGGGTCGGGCCGAGCAGACCGGGCTTCCACTGCAGGACGGCTTCATTGCCGCCGCGGAAACAATCGGCGAAGGCAAGGCTTTCCGGCCGCGGGCCGACAATTGCCATGTCTCCCGTAAAAACGTTCCACAGTTGCGGCAACTCATCAAGTTTCGTTGCCGCGAGAAAACGGCCTATCCGCGTCATGCGGCTGTCATCGTTCATGGTCAGCGCAAGGCCGAAAGGATCGGCTGTTGTCTTGAATTTGCGGAACTTGTACATGCGAAACGGTTTTGCGCCGGCACCCAGGCGCGTCTGTGCGAAAAGCACGGGCCAACCACCCTCGACAAAGAGTGCGACAGCAATCAGTAGCATCAGCGGAGCGAGTGCCATTCCCGCTGCTGCGGCGAGGATGATATCCATCGCGCGCCTGGCAATTCCGTGGCTGGTGCCAGCTACGGCGGGCCGATGCATCGTCACGTCGAGTGCGTTCATGCCGCGGCTCCCGCGCGCCCGCTGCTTTCAATCGCGGTGGCCAACGCAACAACCACCGACTCGATCGCACTTGCCGTAATTTGCGGGTGTAGTGGAATCGTCAACTCCCGCTGCGCGAAATCCTCGGTCTTCGGCAGATGGATTTCAGTGAACATTTGGCGATAGAGCGTCATCTGGTGCACGGGCGTATAGTGGATTGTGGTCTGTATTCCCTTCGTTCGCAGATGGTCGATCACCGTTTGCCGGTCGACGTCATGTGGCAGGAGGACAGGCATGATGTGATAGGCCGAGGTCCGCGGTTTGCAGAACGGAACTGTCACAGCCGAGCAATAGTCTGCGATCAGACGTCGATAGAGGACGACCAATATGCGCCGGATTTCATTCCATTCCTGCAGGTTCTGAAGCTGGACCAAGCCAATGGCGGCGCGCAATTCATCCATGCGGTAATTGAACCCGAGCATCGTCACATCGTATTGCGGCGTGCGGCTGTTCAGCCGCTGATGTGTGCCGCTGGTCATCCCATGTCCGCGAGCCTGGCGGATCGCTTCACGGAGCTGTGCATCCCGGGCGATTACGGCCCCACCTTCCGCGGTGGTCATGTTCTTGTTGCCGTAGAAGCTAAAGGCCGCGGCCGCACCGTAAGTCCCCACCTCCTTAAGGCCGGGAGCATGCGCGGCATCCTCGACGATATGCAGTCCTCGCACACGGGCAAATCTCTGCCATTCTTCCCGGTCGGCGAGGTAGCCGGCAAAGTGGACGAGAATGACGGCCTTGGTGCGTCCGGTGCACTTGGCTTCCGCGTCGCTTAGGGACATCAGTGGCACTTCGGCCGACTCTATGTCGACGAATACCGGTGTTGCTCCTACGTAGAGCACTGCATTCGCGGTCGCCACGAAGGTCAGCGAGGGAACCAGAACTTCGTCTCCGGGACCGATCCCAAGTGCATGGAGAATGAGATGCAGGGCGGCGGTGCAAGAGCTGACGGCAACGCAATCGACCGCATCATGCACGGCCGCGAAGGCCTCTTCAAAGGCTCGTACCTGGTCCCCCATCGTCAGCCACCCACTGTCGACAACTTTGGCCAAGGCCGCCTTTTCCGGAAAGCCAAGAATAGGAGCGCTGACCAAGAGCATTACGACCTCCTCATGTTGGCGTGGTCGAGCGTTCAGCCCTCAAGCGGCCGCTGCCGAGACCTCGATCGATGCGGACTGCTCTTCCCAGGCAATGGTTTGTGCGTTTTGAAAATCTTCAACGCGTCCGATATCCAGCCAAAGCCCGTCATGTTTGTAGACGTGCACATTCGTGCCGTTTTGCATCATCTGCAGCATGAGATCGTCGAATCCGAAGGCGATGCCGTCAGGTATAAAACGAAAAACGTCTGGATTCATGCAATATATTCCCATGCTTACCAGATGGGATAGCGTCGGTTTTTCACGAAATACTTGAACGGTATTGTCGACCTCGTCGATGACGCCGAAGTCCATCTTGATGACGCGGGATGCGGTGGCTATGGTGACTGGATCCGTGTGTGTGCGGTGTGATGCCACAAACCGGCTGAGACTGAGATCGGTAAGTACGTCCCCATTGAGAACAATGAACGGCTCGTCCAGTTCCTCCCTGATCAGGGAGAGCGGGCCAATGGTGCCGAGAGGTTCCAGTTCCTGGGTGTAGCGTATCCTTAGATTCCACTGGGATCCGTCCCCGCATACGGTGCGGATCAAGTGCCCCAGATAGCCGGTCGTGACGTAGACTTCCTGAATGCCGTTCCGCCGCAGCCACTTCAAAAGCAATTCAAGAACCGGTCGAGCACCGATCGGCATGAGAGGCTTGGGCAATATGGATGTGAAAGGCCGAAGGCGTGTTCCCATTCCACCGCACTGAATGACCGCTTTCATCTCGTCCTCCTATTGATACGACTGTCGCGGTGTGATGGGTCCAACCCACCCGGCCGGAAGGTACGCCAGTGTTGGTTTTGCCTCTCCGGAGTGCAGCGATGGTAAGTGGCGCTTGAGAAGGCGTCGTCGTGCATTTGAATGGCACTTTCCCGGCCTTTTGATTCAATATTCCAGTTGGCAGCGCATGGGCGCGGCAGGGCGATCAGAGCTGGGAACTGTTCACATGTCCGGCGCCGGCAACGACCTTCTCGGAAGGGCATCGCTACCGTTCGTACGAAAAAAACACTTCAACATCTGGCCCTGAAATGTGTGCGATTGTAAGCTATATTAGAAGGTTGAAATGTGCCGATGGGCGGCGGCGAGCGTCGACATACGGGGGATCAGCGGGCGGCTGATCTGTGTTGGGTCACCGTACAGTCCATCCAAAGGGAGGTTTCGGCAGCTAGGGACACATGCGGGCTGCCAAAAGGTGGGTGGTTCATGTATCGTATTATCATCGCCGATGATCACGGCTTGTATCGTCGTGGGCTGCGACTGGCTTTGATGGCCGGCATTCCAGACTTGGAAATATTCGAAGCGGCGTGTTTTGATACCGTCATAAGCTTGCTTGAAGATGAGGCGCCTGTTGATCTCGCCATCATCGACCTGAACATGCCGGGACTGTCCGGTCAGGACGACCTTCGCGACGTCTTACCGGCTCATCCCGACACACGGTTTGCAATTGTCTCAGGGACCGATTCACGCGCCGAGATTCTAACTGCCCTCTCGATTGGACTTCATGGCTATATCGTAAAGTCCCAAACGGACGAGGAGGTGGTCCTTGCGGTGAACGAAATCCTGGCTGGCCGCATTTACGTTCCGGCACTTCTTTCACAAAGGTCCAAGGAGTCGGTGCGCCTTCCATCCGAGGCTCCCACGCAAATGCCCCACAGGACCATCAGCGTCAACAATCTGGGCAGGCTTACGTCCAGACAGAAGGAAGTCCTCAGGTTGATGGCTGAAGGTTACTCGAACAAAGAGATTGCCCGCTCTCTTGAAATTGCAGAAGCGACGACGAAGATTCATGCGGCTGCCGTCCTGCGCGAACTTGGGGCACGAAATCGGACGGAAGCCGCGGTTTTGCTGAAGACATGGGCCGCCAGGGACATCAACTAGCGCCGATTGCTTTTGGCGGCAGCCGGACCGAATATTTCAGTCCGTGATCCAGCATCTCAAGCTTGGAAGAGTGGCCCACGATAGGCTCACCGTCGGCTCCGATAATCAACGACCCAAAGCCACGCCGAGCCGAGGTGGAGACCCGGCGCTCTCCCGATTCCGACCATTCAAACACTATGTCGGCGCCGGGCTCCTGGGCCACGAATTGCCACACCACCTCGATCCGTCCTGCCGGAGTGCCGAGAGCCCCATGCTTCACGGAATTGGTCGTAAGCTCGTGAACGATCATTGCGAAGCTCTCAGCCGAACCCTCAGCCATTTTTATTTCGGGTCCACTGATCGAAATGTCATGCGTCCCCATATAGGGCTGCAACTCCTGAACGATGAGGTCACGCAGGGAAGCCGACAGGCTGCCATCGCGTGAAAGAAGCAGATGCGTCGCCTGGAGTGCGCCGATCTTTTCGATCAGTGTCTGCTTATAGCTGGCGATATCATTGTCGGGGGCACCAACCATATTCACAAGCGCCGTGATCACCGGAAACAGATTGTTGAGCCTATGGCGCTGTTCAAGCATGGCCCGCTCTCGCTTCTTCGCCGCAGCCCGCAGCAGAATGGTTATGCGCCGATCGGTGAGATCCGCGGCGACTCCTATTCGCTGTGCACGACCGTCGCGCAATTCGTCCCGTCCCCGAAGAGCAATCCAGCGAATATGTCCGCCAGTTCGCCTGATGCGGATCTCAGCGTCATAGTCGGCGCCTGATGCAAGCTCTCCCGGGGCCATCAGATTAGGCAAGTCGGCCGGGTGAACGACCGCAGTCAATTCCTGCAATGGACGGCTCGGCGCGGGTGCCAGCCCCATCATTTCCCAGAACGCGGCTGAGCCCTTCACGGACCCGCTCTCGAAATCTATGCGCCATGTTCCCAACCGGCTTGACGATAGCGCCAGGTCCAACCATTCCTTCTGAGCCCGGAGTGCCTCGCGGGCGGTTCGCTCTCCCGATATGTCGTCCACCACTACAAAAATGCTTTGAGGGAGAGCATCGGCTGGCACGGCCAAAGACAGGGCCAATCTTGTCCACAAAATCGTGCCGTCTCTTCTCAGGAGACGGATCTCCGAGCCGAACGAAGTCGTGTCTTTCAGGCGAGTCAACGCTTCCGCCAAGGTGTGGTTGTCGTCGGGGTGGACGAGTGCGCTGAGCGGCAGACTTGAAAGCTCCTCCTCGACATACCCTGTCATCTCACAAAGACGCTTGTTGGACCGTTGCAACTCTCCGTTCTCATTCATGTTGGCAAAGCCAATGGCGGCACGTTCGAATGCCCAGCGATACCTGTTTTCGGTTGCTTCCAAGGCCGCGAGTCTAGCCTCCGCAACCTGCAAAAGGGTGCGGTAGTCCTGCCTCTGCCGGTGGAAAGTCAGGGCGATCATCCCCCCTGCAACCAGCAGCAGAATGGCTTGAACCCAAAGGCCGACATCGATTGGATGGTGCAGGACATCCCGCGTCAACAAGCCGACGGCAACCATCACAAATGTTGCCGCAAGAGCGATCATGCGATCTTCGAGATATGAGATGGCAATAATGGCGGGAACAAACTCAAAAAAGCCGATGTCGTATGCCACAGAGGTCGGCAGCGCTGTCTCGACTGCAAGTGTCGCTATCAGGAGCGACATCGAGGCAAGGCGGGTCAGCAACTTGCCTGAGCTGTTCGGATGCAAACTGAGCGAATGCAAACGCATGTGCCAGACTATAACCTTCTGACTAGTCCGTCGAGATTAGACCGAAAAGCGTACAGACTAGTCCGACCGCAGGATTGTTCCCCGGGATTGTAGCGCGCATTTTGTCCGATGTCGGGGGCGGATCGGACCGCTACTCTCCAAGCGACCTGACTGACATGTTTAAGGCACCTCCTTTTGACTGGGAGGCGTTGCCGTTTTGCGGGAGGTAAGAAAATGGCACTGGTTGGTAGGCAAGATGATGGAATTCTTGGTCGCCAATATGGAAGTTTCGGGGGAAAGCCTGTCTCCGCCTTGAGAACGCAAGGTGACCATGCTTCCGCTTGGCATCAAGCACCACAACGGTTCGACAGCGTTGCTGTCGAGCCACGGCAGAGCAGCCTTGCATCTGTTGTGAGAATGCTTGATCGCATCGGTTGTGGCTACCTGATCCTGAACAGCGACAGGAAGGTCATCGAGTGGAATTCAGCCGCTCAAAACACCTTGGAGCACGAAGGCGAGGCAGCCGATACGGCCAGCAAGGTATTTGCTGCGCTGAGACGGCTGATCGCAACCGTGCCGGGCAATTTTTCTCCTGGCACGCTTTCATGGGTGGTGATCCGAGGCATGGGCGACAGGCCCCTGATATTGAACGAGAAGGGCATAGCAACGCCTGACGCGACAAGCATCGTGGCGCTGCTGGATCGTGAAAACAGGTCCGGGCCAAATCCCCAGACGCTGCAAAGAATGTTTGGTCTGACGAGTGCCGAAACGCAGCTCGCACTGCGCTTGGCGCAGGGCGATGCCCCTTTGGAAATAGCCCGCAAGCGGCGCTTGAGCCGGACCACGATAAGGTCGCAGCTGGCGTCGCTGTTCGCCAAGACCGAAACACGGCGACAGGCGGAACTGGTAGCTCTTCTTGGGCGCATATGCGTTTTGCCGTGAGGCAAACGCCTTTACCATGCGCGCGCACAACAGGCTTGTGCGCGCAATCTGTCGCTGATGTGCTTGTCGGCCAGCTTCACCTTACCGCCGTCGCGTGCGCACCCGGCCCAATCTTGGGCGAATTGCAAACACGTGATTAAGCACGTGCCAGCCCGCCACCTTCATGACCGAAGGCCGGAAGATCTGTATCCCATCCAGGAATGTGGTCAACCAGGACTGCTGGTGGAACCGCATGGGAATACGAGCAACCCGCAGCGCCCGCAGCAATGTCTCGGGAGGCGGGAGATGGTTGCGGTCTTTGATGAGATTCCAGTTAAGCTGCTTGACGGCGAGGGTCACTTCGTCGACCTCGCGGAAACTCTTTGACGTGGTAATGCTTGGATGGCTCGTTGCATCATAAAAGGTAAGCGGATCGCTTATCGCCACCATGTCCCCATGGCTGGCTAGATCGACGAAGAACAGTTGATCCACTCCGGCCGGAATCTCTTTGTGCGTGCGCATCAAGCAGCCGGCACGAATGACGTCGCTGTTGATCAGCAATGTGGATGGAATGATCCCCAGGCAGCGTGTCGCGCGCACCAGATAGAGGTCCATCAGGCACTGCTGGCTGGAATAAAGGGAGATCGCTTCCTGCTCCTTGGGGACTTGGCGAAATCTCACTCGCTTGTCCTCGATTATGTTTGCGGCTGACGTCATGAAGGCAACCGACGGGTGCTGTTTGGCAACTTCGGCGAATGTCCTGAGTGCACCTGGCGCAAGCCAGTCATCGTCGTGCAGCAACTTGATCCACCGTCCAGAGCAAGCCAGCATAGCGTTGTTGGTGTTCTCCACCTGACCGCGACCTCGGCTGTTCTCGATGATGCGGATGCGAGGTTCGCTTCGTGCATAGTCGGTCACGATAGCCCAGGTCTCGCCCTCCGGTCCCTCGTCGTCGCTCACGACCAACTCCCAATCGGAGTAATCCTGACCCAGGACGCTGTCGATCGCCCTGCGGATCGTATCGGGCCGGCGAAAGGTTGGTATCCCGACAGAGATAAAAGGGCGTGACCATGAGACATCGGCACGGTCATGCTGGGTGACCGCAACTGCCGCTTGAAGATTGTCAACCGACGACGAATTCATGGCGTTTTTTCCTCGAGACATTCATGTTGGATGCACGTTGCAGCGCCTGCTGGTTGAGGGTCGTGGGTCAACAAATACAGCGATGCTGCCATTTTCAGAGCGAAGCCCGACGCGCCGCCGGCGGCCATGAAATAGATGACGGTGACTGGCTGCCAGCCCGCCTGGGCGCCGGCGAGGAGCGGGCCAAACACGAGAACCGCTCGTGCGAGGTCGATGACCAGCCTTGTTCCTTGCCGACGTAGCAGAGCGGGAACGTCGCTAAGCGGAGTCGACAACGCTTGTGCCGCGCCCATCAGCGCCAGTGCGGTCATGATTTCCGCGGTGGGCATCCAAGGCTCGCCCAGGAGCGGAACGACCACATAGGGCGCGGCGAGTCCAAGCAGCAATATCGGCACCGCGGTAAAGCCGGCAGCCAGCAGGAGAAGCCCGCGTGCCACGCCAAGCAGGTGTCCACGATTGTTGTTCTGGTTTGCTTCGGCGACAAAAACATTGCTGAGCGGTGAAGCGATCAGCGTCACTGGACCGGTAACCAGGCGCGTTGCTACGCCCAAATATCCGGCAAATGCTGTGCCGAACAGCCCACCGACAAGAACTGCCGGAAGATTGTTGATTGCTATGCTCGCGAGTGTTGCGGGGATATCGAACAGAGGAAATTTGTATTCCCGCCGGGCCTTTTCGAACACCGCACGCCAAGGTGCCCGGGCGATGCCGCGCAAATCTTCCCAGCTCGTCACCCGATAACCGATATACCCGATAAAGACGAACTGGCTCAAAATATGGGCATGGATCATCGCTTCGCCGCCGAGGTTGGCAATGCCGAAAACCAATTGCAGTGCAGCCATGCTCGCCGGCAGGATCAGCCGCCCAAGGGCAAAGTCGCGCAAAAGCCCGGCACGCAGGCTCCAGCAGTTCATGGCTTCGACCAGACCTGCGCCTCCCATTCCGATCGGAACGAGCCAGGCAAGCGAGCCGAAGCGGTTGGGAGCAAGGTTCGACAGCATCTGTCCGGCCGAAAAGGCCAGGACGGTGGTCACGAACACAGCCAAAAGGATAAGCTTGACCGTCACATAGGCCTGGGCGCTCCCCTTAACCCCATAGAGTGACGCCTCGAAGCGCAATGCTGCGACCCCGGCGAGTATGTTCACGATCGACAGATAAATCGTAAAGATGCCGAAATCCGCAGGCGAATAGAGCCGCGCCAAGACCGGAATTGCAGCAAGAAGCGTGAGTTGGCCGACAATTGCCATCGCCGACACTTCACCAGCTGCACGAATGATCGAACCGATCGTGCTCGGCCGAACAGCGATGATGGCTGTGTCGGCCGCGGGAACCATCTTGGGTCTCAGAAGATCGCTCAGTGCCATCGGTTCGCGCTTCCGAGGGAGGCAAATATCGGGGATTGCCGCAGCCTACGATGCACACCGAACCTTGCCATCATTCACCTGAATGACGCGCTCTGCGGACAGGCTGCACCCTGAATCGTCCGGGCCGCTCCCTGGATGAACCGCCTCGTCCGCGGCCCAAGGACGAGCCTGTGCTTGGTCATGCTATCTGCTCGCGCAAGAGGTCGGCGCTGTCCTCGAGCCGATATCCGGCATGTTTTTTCAAGTTCACTTGCGTGAGGACGCTGCCGACGGGTACCGCAAGAGAACCGTTGCCCTGAAGGAGTTCCAGCACCCCGCGAGCGAGGGTACGTGGCGTTTTCCTCCATCGGACGGCAAAAAGCACCGCATCAGCCCATCCAGCCAGAAATTTGGCTTCCGGCCGCCCGAGCGCCGACGGCAGGTTTATGATGACGATGCGATAGGTCAAGTGCAGATCCGCCATCACTTTGCCCCCATCCTCGCAGGACAACACCGCCAGCAGATCGTCCGACGGAGCAGCGGTCATCACGTCGATGCCGATTTCATGCAGACTGGCCACGGCGTTTTCCAGGTTGCTGCGATTGCAGACATAGTCAGCGAAGGAATGGCGGCTCTTGCGCTCGCTGAACTGATGCAGGAACTCGAGCGTGAGTTGAACGCCCTTGCGTTCAAGATCGATCAAGAGAACACGGCCGCCCATCCGCGTGCCGGCCAGCGCCAGACTCCATGCGAGCTCGGTCCCCCCATCCTCCGGGACGCTGGAGGTGACAAGCGCCGTGTACGACGAACGAGCCCTCAGCGCATTGGGCGCCGCAGCAATCAGCAACGACGTCACGGCGCGGCTATAGGCGGAGCTGCGCTCGCCCAGGACAAGGGTTCGCAGTCGTTTGGCATGCACCCTGCCTGCTTCGGGAATCTGCCCCATACATGGAACCTTGAGCACCGCTTCCGCCTCGGTCTCACCGCGGAAAGTCCGATCGAAGTGATTGCGCATCGTGACGAAAATCGCGCCCAGTATAGCGAACACAATCATCCCGGGCGGAACAAGGAAGATGGCGGGCAAGGTCTGCGGGATGGTCGGCGGCCATGCCGCCGATAGGATGGAAATTCCAGCCGAGGGGACTCCGATACGCCGCGTCAAATCCTGTTGCCGGCCAAGAAGTTCGTTGTATCGCTGGGTCAGCAAACTGACCTGCGGCTCGAGAACCCGCAACCCGGAAAGCCGGCTGGCGGTGTCGGCCATGACCGCATCCAAAATGGCCTTCCGGCTCTCAAGAGTGGCGATCTGGGCACGGAAAATGTTTGCGTCCGCAGCAATCTTGTCGATGCCTTGTTCGACCTTGCTTTCGGTCATGTTTCTGAGTTCTTGGTCCGCAGGCGCGCGAGCCTGTCGAGCCGCGAGATCGGCAAGTTCAGGCCCGCCAATGGCTTCGGCCACGGAGACGAAAGAAGCCCCCTGCGCTCGAAGCTCCTGAATGTGTCGCAGCCGAGTTTCCACAGCGGCGAGATCTGCGTTTGACATCGACAATTGCTGGCTGAGGTCGGCCCGTTCCCTGGCTGCATTGTCCGCCGAGCCTTGGTCGATGGCTCCGTGGCTCAACCGATATTTCTCAAGGCGGTCGGCCGCTGCCTGCAGATCGTTTTGCAGCCTGGGCAGGCTGGTGGTGATCGCATCGAGTTCTTGCTGGTCGGATGCCTGCCTTCTCCTTATCAGATTGTCGACATAGACCTGAGCGAATGTGTTGGCCACGAGCGCCGCCCGCGCGGGACTGTCATCGGCGAAAGCGACGGAGACTACTCTCGATCGCAGCTCCTGCCCGACCCGCATTCCTTGCCGCAAGGCTCTCAATTCGGAGGCATCCTCGGCTTGTGAATCGCTGATTGTTTTGTCCGCTCCTGGCCACAGTCGGTCCAGTAGACCACCGGCAAGCGAGCGTGTCCTCGGGGGAGGGATGGCAGACGGCTCAAGCCGGGAATTCCCGCTAGCGGAATTGTCCTGTCCGGTTTCAGCCGCACCTGTCTTGCGCAGTGCCGCCATGACGCGGCGCAGATGGTCTTGCGACGATAGCATCGTGATGTGGTCATCTATGCTTGAATCGACGAGGTCCTGCGAAGACGGGGCGCCGACGGGCAGTGAACCGCGCGATGGGGCGTCGATGATAAGCTGAGTAGTTGCTTCGTAGAGAACCGGGCGAAGACTTCCAAGCAACCCCGCCAGCAGCCCGCCCAACACAGCGAAGGCAACAATAGACCATTTTCGCCTTGCCAGAATCACGAAGAGTTGGCGCGACGCGGTGGGCGGCTCGACATATTCGCGCAATGACCGCACGTGCACTCTGCCTTCGAGAACCGGTGCTGGTGGTTGATTGATCCGTGGCAGCTGGATCGGGCTGATTGCGGAACCTACCATTTTATACTCCTGCCAGATCGGGTTCATGAATTGGGCCGGTTTGCTGTGCTTGCCGGTTGGCTTGGCTCCGCCAGGCCTGGAACATCAACGCGGACCACAATTCGCGCGAGCGGTTCTGGCCATCAATGTGATCGCGCCAGCAGGCGTCGATCTTCGCAGCGTCCAATACGTCACTGCTTTCTGCTCGCATGTCGGCGAGAAGATCGCTGGCCCAGTTGCGCAGCGGACCCCGCAGCCATGCTGCGATAGGGACATCGAAGCCCTGTTTCGGACGCTCGATCAGGTGCTGCGGGAGATACCGGCGTAGCAATCGACGAAGGATCCATTTGCCGGCGCCATCACGAACTTTCATGTTGGATGGCAGCCGCCAGGAGAATTCGACAACGCGGTGGTCGAGCAGAGGACACCGGCCCTCAAGGCTGTTGGCCATGGTGGCACGGTCCAGCTTCACCAAGATATCGCCGGGCAAGTATCCCTCCATGTCATCGCACAGAAGACGGGAGAGCAGGTCGTCAAGCGGCGGACCGCCGTAGCCGTAGATTGGTTCGGTGGGCCGCTGACGTCCCAGGTTTTCAGCCTGTGGCCGCGCCAGCCGCTGAAACAATTCGTCTTCATTCGATGCCGTGAGCAGCCGGGCGAGACGTTCCATCCGGTCGCTCCGGATAAAATGCCTCGCGCTCGCAGAGAGTGGCAGTTTGCCGATGACATCGTCGCGTCCGGCGCGTGCGAAAAAACCTGCCCCTGCCGCCAAGGTTCGGCGCAGTTGTCGTGGCAGGCGCAGGTGTCGTTTCAACCGCTCCGCCATGAAGTGGCGGCCGTATCCTGCGAAGCATTCGTCACCGCCGTCGCCCGACAGCGCTACGGTGACGTGCTGACGAGCGAGCCTGGCAACGAGCAAGGTCGGTATCTGCGATTCATCGGCGAAGGGTTCATCCCAGACCTGCGGCAACTCGGGAATGACGTCACGTGCGGCGCTGGGGGAGAGGTGAAGTTCGGAGTGGTCGGTGCCCAGATGACGGGCAACGGCCGCTGCGTATGGAGCTTCATCAAAGCCGCCCTCTGCGAACGAGATCGTGAAACTGCGAACCGGCTTGCAGGATTGAGCCTGCATCAGGGCGATCACGGCTGAGCTGTCGATCCCGCCCGACAGGAAGCCGCCCAGAGGGACGTCGGCGATCATGCGTTCCCGCACGGCCAGCCGAAGCCGGTTGTCCAGTTCGTCAACCAGATCTTCGTCGGTGCCGGTAGCGGGGTTCCGTCGCCCATCGGCTGCAACGTCAGCCAGTGACCACCAGCGGTGAATGCGTTGGGAAAGACGGTCCGCGCTGCGGTCTTCGGCATAATTCGCCGCGGTGATGGAAAGGACGGAACCAGGCGGCAGTTTGAACACGCCTCGCCAGATACAGAGATGGTCCGGCACCCATCCCGTTGAAAGCATTGCCGCCGCGGCATCAAGATCAAGGTCGGGAGAGAAGCCCGGAAAGGTGTTGATCGCCTTCAGCTCAGAGGCGAAGACCAATGCGTCTCGGGTCGAAGCAACATAGAGGGGCTTTTTGCCCATCCTGTCACGGGCCAGATAAAGGCTTCTTGTCTTCAGATCCCACAATGCGAACACGAACATTCCGGCAAAGCGTTTGAGGGCGGTTTCAAGCCCCCAATGCTCGATTGCGCTGAGCATCACTTCGGTGTCGCTGGCGCCTTGAAAGGTTTGGCCCGCACCCTCGAGTTCGCGACGCAAATCGCGAAAATTGTATATCTCACCGTTGAAGGTGATCACGTACCGGCCGCTGGCAGAATGCATCGGCTGGTGCCCGGCGGCTGACAGGTCGACAATTGCCAATCGCCTGTGGCCCAATGCGATTCCAGCCTCGCGATCGGCCCAGAGCCCTTCGCCATCCGGGCCCCGGTGACGCAGCGATGCGGTCATCCGCCCGATCGCTTGGAGCGGCTTTATGTCTGTGGCATCGGATGCCAATAGAATTCCGGCGATCCCACACATTTAGGGCACCCTGGGCTCGGCAAGTTGCCGCCGAAGTGCGGTCGGATTTCCGGCAACGAGGCAGAAAGCCAGCGAAAACCACACGATCGGATGGCGGATGATCAGGTGAGGCATGCTGAAGATTATCGTCGACGCACCGAGCACCAGCAGCGCGTCGAATCCCGCTCGCCAGGCAAGCGACATTGCGGCTCCTACGATCCAGACCAATGCCATCACCGCGAGCAATCCGCCCTGCAGGTAAAGGTCAAGAACGGTGTTATGGGCCTCGAAAGGGCGCTGTAGAAATTGACGGTCGGCGACGGGCGGGCGCTCGAGGTGAGGCCCAGGGCCCAATCCCAGCGACCCGGATTTCAACCCCGTTTCCACCGCGTCCTGCCACAGATAGAGCCGGAGTTCGAACGTTTCGAGTGTCGCTTCCCCACCCTGGTCCTTGGTAAGGCTCTTGGCAAAATGGGCGACGCTGGCCTCTTCGGTGAGCGCGTAGGGCGTCATCGCCAGCGCTAAAGGCAAGGAACCCGCCAACAGCACAATTGCTGCCAAGCGGGGCAGGCTGGCGCGACCGCTTGTTGCGATCCATGCACGAAGCCGCAATCCGAGAAAGACGAGGCAGCTCAGGATACTGGTGTAGAGATAGGTGTCGCTCTTCGTCAGCCGGCCGACATAAAAGGTCAGGATCAGGCTGGAGAATGCGAGCAAACGGCGCCATGGGTTGCGGGTGGTCGTGGCAAGGTGCAAAGCCAGGGGGCCAAAAAGCGCGCAATAGAGCGCAAGTTGGTTCGGGTTCTCGGACCAGCCCCGGAATCTGTCCCAGAACCAGGGGTCGACGCCGGGCTGGTGGGCTACCCCAAATGCCAATCCCAGCTGAATTACGAAGCTTCCATTGGCGATGGCGATCACCCACCAGGCACTGCGGCGAAGGTGACGATCGGCGTCGGGCTCCGCGGCCGCCAGGCATGTGAAGCCGGCCAGCAGCATGTAGGCCATCAGGTCATGTACCAGCCCGGTCAAGTAAAGGACGGTGGTCAGGTAGCCGACGATCGTGCCGATTCCCAAAGCCAGCGACAAGATCAGCCAGAAGCTCGCCAGTTGGACAAAAGCGGGTGTGACCTGGAGACGACCCCCGGCGAATATTCGTCCAATCGCCAGAACGATCCAGATCGCGATGAACAATTCGCCATAGCCGAGCGGCAATCCCGGAACGGCCAGTTGCGTCGCGTAGGACATCGCAACTCCCAGGGCGAGCAAGGCGTCCCGGATCATTGACGTGCTCCGCCCCGGTGATCTGCGAGGCTGCCCTCAAGTGCGACAGCAGGGAGTGGTCGCGGAAGCCCCGCGCGGAGTGTGTTTTCGTACAGGTCGCAGTACTGATCGACCACCAACGGCAGGGCAAATCGCTCCCGCACAAGTTCAGCGGAACGGACGCCCATTGCCTTTGCCCCAGCGCGGTCGGACAGCAAGTCTATTGTTCGCGAGGCAAGGGCATCGGCGTCATGCGGTGCAACCAGGTAGCCATTCCACCCGTCTTCGACGACGTCTCTGCAGCCTGGCATCCTGGAAGCCACGATTGGCAGTCCCGAAAGCCCCGCTTCCAGCAACACACGCGGTACTCCTTCGCGATACTGGGTGGGAAAGGCGAATACATCGGCCATGCCGAGGAGATCAGCGACATCGCGTCGTGGACCCAAGGCCAGCACATGAGATGCGTGCCGGTCGATCTCGGACTTGTCGATTGCGAATGAGCCTTCGGATTCTCGCGGGCCGACAAGCACAAATCGTGCTGCTGGTCTTTCGGCCACGACGCGAGGAACCGCCTCGAGGAGGGTTCCCACACCCTTCTGACGGGTCAAGCGGCCGACAAAGATCACCACTTCGGCGGACTGGAGGCCGAGTTCCCTACGCATCTTCGTTGCCGAGGACCCGAGGTGGCGCACCGTTGCGAACGCATCGACATCGATTCCGGAACTGCGTATCAGTCGCGAGCTTCCGCGACCGGTCAGCCGAAAGCGCTCGAAGAACAGTTGGTCATCACGATTTTGGAAAACGGTCGCCGCCGTCCACGAAGACGCGAGCCATTGCAGCGCGCAATAGACCGGACGCAGGGCCAAAGCGCGAGGCGCCAGAGATGAGAACGTCCAGCCCAGCCCGTTGATGGTGCGAATAACCGGAACTGTTCCCCGCATGGAAAGGGGCGTCAACAGATTTGGCTTGGTGTCGAAACTCTGGATGATGTCGGGCCGAAGCTCCCGCATCAATCGGCGCATCGTTCCGAGAGCACGCCATTCTCCGCCGCCAGATGCAAACCGGTCGAAGGAGAACCTGTGATGCGAAATGTCATGCCTTAAAAACGGTACGGGAGAACCGCTCGAGACCGCCGTAACGCGAAAGCCTTTCTCTCGCAGCGCGATGAGGAAGGGAACTCTCAAGGCGTGATCCTCGCCTCCCACGCAGACCAGATGTGGGTTCATCTGCCTCTCCCCAGCGCACACGGCGGGCAATCGAGTAACTGACGCTCTCGATGCTGCCACGGCCCGGTTTCATCACCTATGAGCGCATCCCGCCCGAGTGCACGCTATGGGGAGGCCGGGTTCCTGTCCTCGTCCGTTTGAATGACACCATGATGTTTGGAAAGGGGTAGGACCAGTGAGGCGAGATTCCCTCGCGGTGGGGGAGCGCTAATGTCCCTCCTGTCTTGCCGACGCAGTCTCACCGGGACGCCCCCACGGCATTGCCTGAAGTGGGCACGATGAGTGGCTGGAGTAAGGCGTGGCGAACCTGAGCTCCGCGGCTCGCTGATGGGCGCGAAGTTCGGACGCTCGGCCCAAACGACTGTCGGCGAGGCCCCAAGACCTCGCCGACCTTTTAAGGCATTCGTCGCTGGAGCGTCAGGTGACCAGGAAAGACGATGCGGTAATCGACAGATGCGGAGAGAGGCTCGCGAAATGGATCTGGTTTGCGCCTCCGACGCCGTCGCTGTCGAAAGAAAGAGCTCCGGTCGAACTGTTGTAGATAATGTGATCGGAACTGTCATGCGCCGCTTTGCCGGCAAAGAAAGCGTCCGACGAGAGGCCCCCCTGATCGAGACCGGCAAAGATGGAATGGTCGAGGTGGATCTTGTCCTGGGCTTTGTTGAAATCAGTGATCGTGTCGACGTTTCCAGAACCAAGGGCGGTACTGAACACGAAGGCATCTCTGCCCCCGTGCCCGGTCAACGTATCGGCCCCGCCGCCACCGTCGATCTTGTTGTTACCGGCATTGCCGTGAATGGTCTGTCCGAATTCGTTGCCGGTCAGATTGATGGCGGCCTTGCCGGACGTCTTGGTGGTTGCGAGTTGCTCGATGTGCGAGCCAGCCGAAAGAGCGAAGCTCACCGAGGCAAGAACCTTGTCGAGGCCGCTTCCTCTCTGCTCCACCACCTTGTCGTGGGCATTGTCGACGTAATAGGTGTCATTGCCGCCATAGCCGGTCATCTTGTCGGCGCCACCGCCGCCATTGATCTTGTTGGCACCGCCATTTCCATAGATGGCTTGACCGAATTCGTTGCCGGTCAGGTTGATGGACGCCCTGCCACCCGAATTGGCGGTGGAGAGCTGCTCGACATGTGATCCCGCCGTAAGAGCGTAACTCACCGAGGCCGCGACCTTGTCGAAGCCCCCGTTTGGCGCTTCCATGACCTTGTCATGAGCATTGTTGACGAGATATTTGTCTTTGCCCCCGGTTGCGTGGAAAACGTCTGCGCCGCGCGTGCCATGGAAGACATGATCGCTGCCCGACGGGGCCGGCGCGGTGGGAGCAGGCGTGCCGACGTGAGTAGGAGGCGTCGGTGTGCCGACCGGATCACTGACCGGGGGCGTGACAGGATCGCTAACCGGGGGCGAGACCGGGGCATGGGTGCCCTCGAGATTGTGCTGGAGGAAAAAGGCTTTCAGTTCCGAGGCGCTTTCAAGCGCGGTGTCGCCATTCTGCGTTCCCCATTTATAGGTATAGTCAAAGGCCGGCGACGGAACCAGTGCGGCCCAACGATCAATCATGGCCTGCTCCTGGGCAGCGGTGGGCATGACAAACTTGCCGCCAGCGCTGGTTTCCCAGTTGCCACCACCGAACGCCTGGTAAAGCGGGACGATCTTGTCAATCGGGATGCCTGCTTCACCGGCAGCCGCAACCATCTTGTCGATATGGGTGTAGTCGGGAGCCGAAGTGTTGTTGAT
Source organism: Mesorhizobium sp. BR1-1-3 (assembly GCF_020165455.1). Lineage (NCBI taxonomy): Bacteria > Pseudomonadati > Pseudomonadota > Alphaproteobacteria > Hyphomicrobiales > Phyllobacteriaceae > Mesorhizobium > Mesorhizobium sp. BR1-1-3. The sequence goes on along the minus strand of NZ_JAIUIC010000018.1, from coordinate 54,758 downwards.
GGGGTAATAGCCGATACCGTAGAAATCGATGCCCGTATTCGCCGGATTGTAAGCGGCGTGGGCCGGGTCGTTCGGGTTCATGTAGCTCGGGGAGCCATCGGTGCCCAAGTTCATCATCGTGATGAAGGTCTTGGCGCCGGGAACATGAGAATGAATCCAGTCGGATTCCGCCTTTAGATTTGCGGCGGTTGCGTAGCTGCCCCACTTGCCTGTCGGATCAGGCTCGTCGCTAAGGTAAAACCCGAACACATTTGGATTACCTATGAAGGGAGTGACTTTATCAATGAAAGACGAAGTTACTCCGTCGTGCTCACCGAGATAAACCAAGCCTTTCATGCCATCCGGCAAGGCATTGACTTGCGAAACGTACTGAACATCAGCCAGATTGAATCCGGCGGTTGCGATCTCGGCGGCTGATCCACCGGACGCGTAGTGGAGTGTCATCCAAAAATCCTTTGGTTGATTCGGTTATGCCCCACGTCTGCTTAGTTGACGGCGCATATTAGGCCCAAATCAAATACGACACCCGCTGGATAGAATCTTTGATCGCCGACAGGATTGCTGCACAGCAGGAGATGTTCCTCTTCGGTCAACCGAAGTCTTTTAAAACAGTGCCGCAACAACAACATAAGCCCCTCTCATCCGGCTCATTGTTGAGCCGCGTGATTGGGAAATATCCGCCTTTCCCGACCGGGTTATCCCCAACTAGGGGAAAGCCAATTGGGGTGCCTCGGCACATGAACCGAGGCTTGCGCTGACGCCCTCGCGGCTCACCCGCCAACTTGATGGTCGAAAGATCGTGCCGCTTGCGGCGTGAAGCGGCCACCTATCGCTGCTTTAGGAGCGCTTTCTGCTTTGATCCTATTTAAAAAATCGATGGCCCAACTCTCGTTTGAAATATGATCCGATCCAGCGCATGGAGAAAAAGTCATCTCTCCAAAATATATGTCACCATTAATGCTGTACAAATCGACCCTGACAAACTCAACATCCCTAGATATCGTTTCCGCGATCTCGATCATTTTTTCGAGATTTTCCGGCCTTTCTACGTTTTCTGGTAGGTCATAACCATACATGACATCAATCTGTTTAAAATCCGGAAGAGAAAAGACAGCCCTTTTATGATCAACAAATCTACCGACGTCGACCTGAAGATAAATTGCCTTGCCGCGAACGCAAAAGAATTTGTAGTCACTTAATTCGCCGACAGTAGAAATGTTGTCTTCGACAATTAATTTCTTTTCCATTTTATAATATTGTGTCTCTCGTCCAATATTAAAGTACGATTTCTTAGAGAAATTTAAGAATTCCTCTAGAGTTTTCCTATTGAGCGGTTTGTCGAGGAATATAATTTTTCCAGAGGAATGGGTCGGCTTCATCACGAAATGACGTCCGAGGAAAGGCTGGATCCAAAGTAAAATGTCATCTGCCGTCGTATTTCTATCTATCTTGAATACAGAGATCGTCTTTGGGATTTTAAGGCCTGCAATTCCACTAGCTATGTATTTAGCATAATGCTTATCAACGCAAATCTTCTCCAGGTATCCCCATCTATTTCGTATCATTCTGTCAAATATAAAATCATTTATCGTAGCCGATTGACTGGAAACCCGTCTTGGGAACCTATTGTTCCCGTTAAAGAATCCCGCTGCTGCTATGGGGTAGTTCAGAACGTAGAAATTCGGGGTTATCAAGCTGACCCTATATATCGTTTCCCAGACAGCTCTTCTTAATTTCCGATACTTCTTTTCCACGCAACACCCCACTACGCGGATAACGCACCGGCTAACGCGGCGTCCGCTCTGATAACGACGATGGCGAAGGCGCGATCCGCCTCCTTGGGCAGGTTGGCAGCCGTCACAGATGGGGCCGGTCGAACCCGTCGGCCAGCGCCCCGAGGTGAACGAGCCCTCCAGTCGCCATCCCTGCGCATGCGTTAAACCACAATACGTCAGGCTCGATCACCGTCCTCCTCCGTTTGAATGACGATCCGGCGTGCCGGCCTGACGGTCGTCAATTTGCCGCCTCTGGAAGTCTGGGAGACTGATGGTCTGCTCGGGTGATTGGTGTATCGGGGCGAGATCAAATACAGAATACAGAACGACAAAAGGTTTGATTGATCTAAGTTGTTGCTCCGCATCAGGTATTTTGTGTCAACGACCGTGGCGTCTTTGAAAGTGTGTGGAAGCAAGGACATAAGCCCCTTTTGCGTGTTCCATTCTGGACTGCGTTACTAGCGTGAATTGCCGTTTTTTGGGGGAGTTATCCCCAGCCTGTGCACGCTGCGGGTCGCGTTTCGTTGGTCCTGCGCCACGAATCCGCTGCATTTTCCTCAAAGTCGACGTATGTAAGCAGAGCGTAATAAGGGGGGGCGACGGATAGCGGCTGCTATGCGCACCAAGAAAGGTTTGAGCCATCACAATTTACGGAAGTAACGGCGCGGCAGTGTCGCGCGAACGACCGCTGGTCATGAAAACATCGGGGGCCGGTTCTCCCGAGCTGCGTTCCGCCATTCTCGCCTGCATGCCTGGGCTGCTTGGCGTGGCGCTGTTTTCGGCAGTGATAAACATTCTCGCCCTGACCGGTTCGGTTTATATGTTGCAGATCTACGATCGCGTTCTGCCGTCGCAGAGCGTTCCCACCCTGGTGGGGTTCACGATCGGCATGCTGGGCTTGTATGCGGTCTACGGGCTCCTGGATTTCGTGCGGCTTCGCGTGCTGGTCCGCATCGGCAGTCTTCTCTATAGAAATTTGCAGGAAAAGGTGTTCTCCATCTCCCTGTCCTTGCCGCTCAAGGCAGGACGTGATGCGGGCCGTCTGCAGCCTTTGCACGATCTTGACCGACTGCGCGGCTTTCTTTCCGGAACGGGACCGACGGTCATCTTCGACGCTCCGTGGATCCCTTTTTATCTGGTGATCATTTATTTGCTCCATCCTTTGCTCGGCTTGTTGGCAACCGTCGGCGCGATCGCCGTGGTCCTCCTGACGGCGGTTGCGGAAGTCTTTAGCCGTGGTCCGGCCGCGCGCGCCTCCGAAGACTTGTCGTCGCAACGGGCGCTTGCCGACTCCGCCCGGCGCAACGCCGAGGTTGTTCATGCAATGGGGCTTTCTGGTCGACTGGCTCGACGCTGGAGCGACGTCAGCCGCGCATATCTTGGTCAGCAGGAGCGCCTCTCGGATGTCGTCGGTGGCGCCAGTTCCTTCTCGAAGGCGCTTCGCATGGGTCTGCAATCCGGCGTTCTGGGGCTCGGTGCCTACCTGGTCATCGGCGGTGAAGCTTCTCCTGGGGTGATTATCGCATCTTCCATATTGCTCGGCCGGGCCTTGGCCCCAGTTGACGCGGCGATTGCAAACTGGAGAGGTTTTCTATCGACCCGGCGCAGCTATAGCGAGCTGGCAGCTGTCATGGCTGCATTTGGCAGTCAGGACGATCCGATGGAATTGCCTCGTCCACAGGCACGATTTGCCGTCGAGCAACTGACAGTCGCGCCGCCCGGCCTGACAAGACCGACCGTTGTAAATGTAAGTTTCCACCTGTCGAGGGGGGCTGGAATGGCCGTCGTCGGCCCGAGCGGCTCCGGCAAGACGACGCTGGCCCGTTCGTTGGTCGGGGTGTGGAAGCCGCTCCATGGCTCGGTGAGATTGGACGGCGCCTCTCTCGATCAATGGAACTCGGAACATCTCGGCGCCCATATCGGCTACATGCCGCAGGATGTGGAGTTGTTTGACGGCACGGTAGCAGACAACATTTCGAGGTTCCGAGGCAAGACGGATCCAAAAGGCGTCCTTGCGGCGGCAAGAGCCGCCGGCGTCGAGAAGATGATCATGCAACTCCCTCAGGGATTTCAGACCCGCATCGGGGAGGGGGGGGCGGCCCTGTCGGCAGGGCAGAGGCAACTCGTGGGTCTCGCCCGAGCACTTTATGGCGAGCCGTTCCTTGTCGTGCTCGACGAACCGAACTCGAACCTCGACGTGGATGGGGACGCTGCCCTGGCCGGCGCCATACGGGCAGTGCGTCAGCGCGGGGGCATCGTCATTGTCGTTGCGCATCGTCCCTCGGCACTCGCCAACATCGATCAGGTGCTGGTTATGTCGAACGGGACGGTTCATGCCTTTGGCTCGCGCGAGGAGGTCTTGGCGAACGTGCTCCGACCTTCACCGCCTGTTTCACCTCGGCCATCTTCTTTGGCGCCGATACCGGGGGTTGCCGGGCATGCATGAGGCTCTGCTTGAAACATTCGTCACCTTTTCGTCCTATGCCCGGACCCTTCGTGGCAGCAAACAGCCTGCCGTGAGCTCGCCAGATCTGCCGGACGGTATTCGGGCCAACCTGATATTCGGCTTGGTGATTACAGGTCTGCTGGTCCTCGGCGGCGGCCTGTGGCTGGGATTGACCAAGATCGCCGGCGCCGTGGTTGCACCGGCCACCGTGGTGGTAGAAAGCAACGTCAAGAAGGTCCAGCATCAAACCGGAGGCACAGTGGGCGGGATCTTCGCGCAGGATGGAGATCATGTACGAGCCGGCGACGTGCTGGTCAGGCTGGATGACACGCTGACACGCGCGAACCTGCAAATCATCAGCGAGGATCTCGATCGCGCGACCGTTCGCCTCGCCCGGCTGGAGGCCGAGCGCACGGGCTTGGCGGAAATGCAGCTGCCGGTCGGCCTGAAAGCGCGAATGAACCAAGCGGAGCTGGCTGCGCTCGTCAACGGCGAACGCGCTCTCTTTGAAACGCGCTCTTCGGCTTTGGCTGGACAGAAGGCACAGCTGAGAAGCCAATCCCAGCAACTTGAACGTCAGATCGACGGTCTTAAAGCGCAACAGAGCGCGGTGGATGAATCGGTTGCTCTGCTGAGCAAGGATTTCGCCGACGTTGATTCCCTCTACGCCAAAAAACTCGTCTCCAAGGAGAGGGTAAGCAACATCAAGTTGGATGCCACCCGGGCCAGGGGAGAATCGGGGCGCCTCGCTGCAGCAGTAGCTGAAGCCCAGGCGCGCATCAGCGAAACGGGGTTGCAGATGCTGCAGCTGGATGACCAAAGGCGCACCGACGTGACGACCGAACTCCGCGAGACGGAAGCCAAGCAGACCGAACTCAACGAACGGAGGATTGTGGCGCAGGATGAACTGACCAAGACAACGATCCGCGCGCCACAGTCCGGAACGATACAGGAATCGGCTGTCCATACCGTCGGCGGCGTTATCGCGCCTGGCGAGATGCTTATGACCATCGTACCTGATACCGACGATCTTGTGGTGGACGCGCTGATCCCTCCGTCGCGGGTCGACGATGTCCGGCCTGGGCAGCCGGTGTCGATCCGTTTTCCGGCGTTCGACGTGGGAACCACTCCGGTCTGCCAAGGGTCAGTGAAACACATCTCGGCAGATCTGATTAAAGACCCGCAACGTCAGCTTTCCTATTTTTCGGCGCGTATCAAGGTTGAAAGCAAATCGAGCTGCCTGACCGAAGCGAAGGTGCTGAGGCCAGGTATGCCCGCCGAGGTTCATATCCGCACCGACGAACGCAATGTCTGGTCTTATCTGTTGAAACCCTTTGCGGATCAGATGTCCAAAGCGTTTACGCAGTGATGGCGAGGTGGAGGAGGGCGTGACCAATAGGATATCGGGATTTCTGGCGGCCCGACGGCTTTTGGGGGCGGGCGGCCGTCGAGCCTAACCGGCGACGCGGGGATGAAGCGCCTCCGGCTGGAGGAAACATGCGCGTTGTGTGACGCTACCGCATCATTCGAATAGCGAGGCTGGTTTACCGTCCCCAGACAACGGCATTCTCATGCCGTTTGATGATGTGCTTCAGGTTTTCGAAGGCGGTCGTGACGTGGCCGGCGAAGCGCTCTGCCGCCGGTGAGCGTGGTCCGCTGACCCGGCGAAGGATACCGAGTGAGCGGCTGGGCTGCGGGATTTCATAGGGCAGCACCGTAACCCGGCTCTCCTTGCGCTGCGCGAAGACTACGGAGAATGGCAGCACGGCCAACGCATCGGTTTCGGCAAGGAAGTTGATCACGCTCATCAGCGAGCCTCCCGAATAGCGGATGTTCAGGTCCGACATGCCGATGCTCATCAGGATCATCTGCAGGTCCGACATCAGCGGAGAGCCGGGCAGGGGAGCCACCCAGGGAAAGCTGGTCAGGTCATGCGCCCTGAGGCGGCGATTTCGCAGCAGGGGATGATCGGGCCGGCAAGGCCGGAACTTCGTCCCGCATCCGGATGCGGTACGAGTGGATGGTAATTTTTGTCTCAGCGTACGTCAGACATTTCTACAAAATATATCACATGTTGACGTTAATTTAACAGGCTATTATGGTCTGTTTGCCGCATCGGATGCGGCGCTTTGGTATCACCGTTGCTCGTTGATTGTCGTCATGTCCGTCATCCTTATCCCAACCTGCAGGATTGCCTTGCAGCGCCCTTCACCAGTTGCTGAAAACGGCGGCGCCCATGCCCAGTTTGCTCGGAATCGATAATGGTCTCACGGTCACCAAGGCGGTGATCTTCGATGCCGATGGCACGCAGTTGTCGGTGGCGCGTCGGCGGGTTCCGCAATCGATGCCCCATGCGCGCTGGGTGGAGCGCGACATGGCCGGCCTCTGGCAAGCGACCGCCGACGCAATCAAGGAGGCGATCGCGCTATGTGGCCGCCCGGCGGACGACATCAGGGCGGTGGCGGCAACCGCGCATGGCGACGGTCTCTATTTGCTCGACAAGGATCGTCGGCCGCTGGGGCCTGGAATCCTGTCGCTCGATAGCCGCGCCGGCAAGATTGTCGAGCGATGGTCGGCGGACCGGGTCTTCGAAGAGGCGCTAGCGCGAACAGGCCAGGCGCCCCACGTCTCGGCGCCGTCGGCGCTGCTCGCCTGGATCAGGGAGCACGAACCGGCCCGCTATGGGCGTATCGGGCATGTACTGGCCTGCAAGGACTGGCTGCGCTTTTGCCTGACCGGCACGATCGGCACCGACCGTACCGAGGCCAGCACCTCATTCACGGATTTCCGCACGCAAGCCTTCGCGCCGGAAGCGATGCGAATCTTCGGATTGGACGATGTTTTCGACGCGCTACCGCCGATGGCGCACTCCGCCGCGATCGTCGGCCATGTCACCGCCGAGGCAGCCGAAATGACCGGCCTTGCCAAGGGAACACCGGTCGCGTGCGGACTGCATGACGTGACTGCCTCCGCACTTGGCATGGGCGGCCATGAGGAGGGCGTGCTCGCCATCGTCGCCGGAACCTATTCCATCAACGAAGTCGTCTCTTCGCAACCACGCGTCGACCCGCGTTGGCTCTGTCGCAACGCCATCGACGCAGGCCGCTGGAACAACATGGCGATCTCGCCGGCGTCGACCGCGAACTACGACTGGTTTCTCGACACGTTCTGCCGCTCGGAGCAGGAAAAGGCATCAGTCGATGGTGGCTCGATCCACGAGCTTCTGGCAGCAGAGATCGACGCGGCGCTGAAGAAGCCCTCGACCATCCTGTTTCACCCCTATCTATTCGGCTCCCCTTTTGGCGATGTCGCCAGCGGCAGCTTTGTCGGCCTGCACGGCTGGCATAATCGCGGCGATATACTCAAGGCGGTTCTGGAGGGCATTGCCTTCAATCATCGCAATCATGTCGAAGCCTTGCGCGACGGCTTTGCCATCAGCGAGATCCGCCTGACCGGCGGCGGTTCGCGTAATCCGGCCTTCGTTCAGATGTTTGCCGACGTGCTGAACGCCCCGGTCATCGTCACCTCGACCGACGAGGCCGCGGCCTTTGGCGCTGCCCTTTGCGCGGGGGCGGCGGTTGGCATCTTCGCGACGCCGCAACAGGGCGCCAGGCAGGTCGGGATGACGGCCCGCCAATACGAGCCTGACCAAGCCTCGAGTGCTGTGTTCAACGAGCGCTTTTCCCTCTATGGCCGCATAGCCGGTGCGCTCGAACCGCATTGGCCCGACATCGAGAAGCTGGGCCGGCCAGACACTGGGGGAACCGCATGATCAAGGCCGACGAACGACGCGAAGAGATCGCCGACTATGTGATCAAGCTCGGCCAGGTGCGCATCGACGATCTGGTCGAGCATTTCGGCGTGTCGCGCATGACCGTCCACCGGCATATCGACCGGCTGGCGCAGCAGGGCGTGCTGCGCAAGCTGCACGGTGCGGTGACGGTTCAGCCTTCCGGCCTCTACGAAAGCGCCTTCCGCTACCGTGTGACGGTCAACCGGGCCGAGAAGGATGCGCTGGCGCGGGCAGCACTCGATTATGTCGAAGCCGGCCAGGTGGTGATGCTGGACGATTCCTCGACGGCAAACGCCGTCGCGGCACTGCTGCTCGACGTCAAGCCGCTGACCGTCATCACCAACTCCGTAGCGACGGCATCACTGCTGATCAATGTCGACGAACTCGACTTCATCTGTCTCGGCGGCCAGTACCACGGCACCTACAACGCCTATATCGGTATCGTCTGCGAGAACGCCGTGGCGCAGCTGCGCGCCAATGTGCTGATCTGTTCGGCTTCGGCCATCACCGGAACCACGGCCTTCATCCAGGATCCCAATGTCGTGCGGGTCAAGCAGGCGATGATGGCCGCATCGGTCAAGCGTATCCTTCTGATCGACCACGCCAAGTTCGACAGGATCGCGCTGCATGTCTTCGACGATCTGACCAACTTCGATGTCGTGCTGGCGACCGAAGGCCTGGGCGATGCGCGGGCGCAAGCCCTCGAACGGGCCGGCGTGAAGCTGCGCATCGTCAAGACGAAAGCGTCATGAGCTCAAGCGAAGCAAAATTTACGGAAAATCCAGCCGGGCGTTTGGCCGCCATGGCCGGAACCGGGGAGGTAGACGTCGTCATCCTTGGCGCCGGCATCAACGGGGCAGGGCTGTTTCGCGACCTGTGCGCGCAAGGCGTCAGCTGCCTGATCGTCGACAAGGCGGATTTCGGCTCGGGCACCAGTGCCGCGCCATCGCGGCTTATTCACGGTGGCCTGAAATATCTCGAAACCGGCGAGTTCGGGCTGGTCGCACAGTCGACACTTGAACGCAATCTGCTTTTGAAGAACGCGCCGCACTATGTCAGCCCGCTGCCGACCGTGATTCCGATCTTTTCCTGGAGCAAGGGCATGCTGGCGGCGCTGCGGACGCTGTTCGGCTCGACCAGCGCACCGCGCAGCCGCGGTGCCATCCTGATCAAGATCGGCCTGATGATCTATGATTTCTACGGCTCGCGAAACCAGGTCATGCCGCGCCACCGCATGGTCGGGCGGCGCCAGGCGCTCAGCGGGATGCCGGCGCTCAATCCTTCGATCGTCGCCACCGGCACCTACTACGACGCCAAGATAAGCCACCCCGAAAGGCTCGTGCTTGAACTGATCCTCGATGGGCGGCAAGCAAATGCGGCCTCGGCCAGCGCGAACTATACGGCGCTGGTCAAGTCCGCCGATGGGGTACTGACCTTCCAGCCGGAAAACGGCGCGGCCTTTTCGGTGCGGCCGAAGCTGGTGGTCAACGCCGCCGGTCCGTGGATCGACGATGTCAACGAATTGCTTGGCGCGCCGTCGAAGATGATCGGCGGCACCAAGGGCTCGCACGTCCTGCTCAAGCATGACGAACTGGTCAAAAGCCTGGCCGGGCGCATGCTCTATTTCGAAGCCGATGACGGCCGCATCTGCCTCATCTACGATTATCTCGGCCTGGCGCTGGTCGGCTCCACCGACATCAAGGCCGACAATCCCGACGCGGTGCGCTGCGAGCCCGACGAAGTCGAGTACCTGCTCGACAGCGTGCGGACTCTGCTGCCGGGAATGGCGTTCGAGCGCGACCAGATCGTCTATGCCTATAGCGGCATCAGGCCGCTGCCGGCCTCCGATGCATCGCTGCCCGGGCTGATCAGCCGTGACCACTCCGCGCCGGTCACCGAGCCGGATCGGAACAGACCTTTCGCGGTCATCTCGCTGGTCGGCGGCAAGTGGACGACCTTTCGCGGTTTCGCCGAGGAAGTCGCCGACACCGTGCTCGGTCGCCTGCAGCGCAGCCGCAAGGTGACGACGCAAGCCATGCCGATCGGCGGCGGCAGGGATTTCCCGACCAATGCCGCAGCGCGAGCAGGTTGGCTGGCTCTGGCTCGCTCGAAGACGGGCGCTGAGGAACGGCGTCTCGATGCCCTGCTGTCGCGATACGGCACCAGAGCCACGCAGATCGCCACGCATGGGTCGGGCGATGAGGGTCGGCTGCCGGATTCAGAAAGCTACAGCAAATCGGAAATCGACTACATCGTCCGCAACGAGTTCGTCGAACATCTGGCCGATATTGTCATGCGCCGCAGCACCTTGGCGATATCAGGCTCCCTGACAGGCCGCGACCTGCAGGCGATTGCGGCGATTGCCGGACAGGCGCTGGGCTGGAGCGCCGGGCGCCTTGCAAGGGAAGTCGAGGCCGCAATTGTGGAACTCGAGGACCGGAACCTGATGCGGCTGGGTTGATCAGTCCGTCACCGATGCTCTTCCATAGGCAATCCGGTCGGTTTGCCCATGGATGCGTCGCATCCGCAAATCGCCCAACTCACAGGCAGATTGGGATTTTGCCGATATTAGATATTATCCCTGAAAAACAGCTAGTTAGAAGAAAATCTGGATAGCCGATGGCCATGCAATTCTGCTGGCTTAGGCGTGAGGTAACATAGATTGACGTTAAATTAACATCACCGTATGATCGAGTAACATGCTCACCTCCTAATAGGCCGATGTTGCCCGCCGAATGCCGGCAGACCGGTGTTTCGGGAAGGGCGAGACCTGTGAATTGCCCGCATGTGCATGCGCCAAATCCGGCGGGGGATTGACAGCGATGCAGGGATGTGAAAATTTTTGCACACAAAGATAATAATATCATCTCAGGGAGGAGATGGCTTGAAATCCGGCGGAACCGCTAACCGCGATCATGAGTCCAGCCTTGCCACCCGCGCGGCCTGGCTTCACTATGCCGGGGGTCTGACGCAGGCCCAGGTGGCCAAGCGGCTCGGCCTGACCAGCCTCAAGGCGCATCGGCTCATCACGCGGGCCACCCAGGATGGCCTGGTCAGGGTGATCATCGACGGCGACGTCGGCGAATGCATCGACCTCGAGCAGCAGCTGATCAATGCTTACGGGCTCGATTACTGCGAGGTCGTTCCGGATCTCGATCAGGACGAGCTGCCGCTGAAGGCGCTTGGCATCGCCGGCGCTCAGTTTCTGAAGCGGGAGATCGATCGCGGCGAGGACATGCTGATCGGCGTCGGCCACGGCCGTACCCTTGCCGCAAGCGTCGAGTATCTGACGCGCACCGCCGCCGCCCATATCCGTTTCGTCTCGCTGCTTGGCGGTGTGACGCGCAAGTTCGCGGCCAACCCGCACGACGTCATGCATCGGCTGGCCGAGCGGACCGGCGCGCAGGCCTATGTGATGCCGGTGCCTTTTGTCGCCAACACCGCGGAGGACCGTGAGGTGCTGCTTGGGCAGCGCGGCATCAGCGATGTCTTCGACCTCGCAAGCCGGTCCGACCTGATGTTCGTCGGCATAGGGACCGCCGAGCGGGAAGCTTCGCTGGTCGCCACCGGCATGATCGAACATTCCGAAATCGATGAGGTCAAACGCGATGGCGGCGTCGGCGAGCTGCTCGCCCACTTCTTCGACGACCAGGGACGCCCAGTGGAAACGGCGCTGTCGGAAAGAATCCTGGCACTCCCGCGGGACCAGTTGAAGGGCCGCCGGATCGTCGCCGTCGCCGGCGGCAAAGTGAAAATACGCGCTATCAAAGCGGTGCTCGAAAGCCGCTATCTGAGCGGCCTGATCACCGACGAATCCACCGCTCGTGCCCTTGTCGAACAGAACAAACCCAATGGTGCGAAGCGCCATATGAACGGAGGATCGCCAAATGCGTGACAAGCGCGGATCAGCCTTGCTGGCGGTTGCGTCATGAGCGCGAAAGCCGCCACCGCATCGACCAGGCCTGCCTCGCCCGCCCTGCGTCGGGCACTTGCCGGCGCCGCGGTTGTCGTCCTGCTCGGCGCCATGGCGCTCGATACCAAGGTGGTCAGGATAGGGTCGGCAGGCGACGTTCGCAGCGCCGTGTTTTCCGCCGCTGACTACGGCAAGTCGGAATTTCCCAAGGTGCAGGCCGATGTCGAGGCACGTGCCGCCGACGCGGTGACGGTGGCGACGGCGATTGCCAAGGACAGGGCAACGGCGGAAAAGGAATACGGTGTGCCTGCGGGCGTCGGACCGGTCATTTCAGTCAAGTTCACCGGCGTCGTCGGCGAAGGAAAATCTGGCATCTACAAGGTCGCCGTCGACGGCGTGCCAGATACGTTGATGATCCGCGTGCAGACGGGGCCGGCAATCAACGGGACGGAACTGCGTGACGCCACGGGCAAGATCACATTCGGCCAGTTCACCAACCAGATCGAGTACCAGGACGCCGGTTCGGCGCTGAACAATGAGATGAAGAAGGAAGTCCTGGCCAAGGTCGATACGAGCACCTTGACCGGCAAGACCATATCTGTGGTCGGCGCATTCAAGCTGGTCAACCCGAAGAGCTGGCTCGTCACCCCCGTGAGGCTGGACGTCAAATGAAACCGGCTGCCGACACCGGACCCGCGACTGGCGACGCCGTGCTTTCGGCGCGCAACATCGTCATGTCGTATGGCGGCGTCCATGCGCTCAAGGGCGTCAATTTCGACATCCATCGCGGCAAGGTCACCACGCTGTTCGGAGAGAATGGCGCCGGCAAGTCGACGCTGATGAAGATCCTCTCCGGCGTGGTCACGCCGACATCCGGCGACATCGTGCTCGATGGCAATCTCGTCAGCTTTTCCTCATCCTCGGACGCGCGCGATCGCGGCATCTCGATCATCCACCAGGAACTCAGCCTGGCGCCCAACCTCAGCGTTCGCGACAACATCTTCATGGGCCGCGAACTGCGCACCAGGACCGGCCTCGACTTCGCCGAGGAGCAACGCCAGGCGCGCGCCCTGATGGCTGATCTCGAAGAGGACATCGATCCGATGACCCTGGTCGAGGATTTGCGCCTCGGCCAACAGCAGATCGTCGAGATCGCCCGGGCACTGTCGGTCGATTCGCGCATCCTCATCATGGACGAGCCGACCTCCGCGCTCAGCGCAACCGAGGTGGAAGTTCTGTTCAAGGTGATCCGCGATCTGACCAGCCGCGGCGTTTCCATCGTCTACATATCGCATCACCTCGAAGAGGCGCTGCAGATCACCGACTATGCCGTTGTCCTGCGCGATGGCGCGATTACCGCGACGGCCGAAGCCCGGGATATCGATCTCGAATGGATCGTGCGCAACATGGTCGGTGAGAATTTCGATCTCGGCTCGCCGCCGACCGGCCATGAATTCGGCGAAGTCGCCCTGTCGATCGAGGATGTCAGCGTCGTCGACACTTCGGGCTCAGGCTATTCCGTCGTCGATCACCTGTCGCTGGACGTGCGAGCAGGCGAGATCGTCTGCATCTACGGGCTGATGGGTGCCGGACGCACGGAATTGCTGGAGGCCGTCGCCGGACGAGTGCCGATGGCGGGCGGGCGGGCGCTGCTGGAAGGCGAGGACGTCTCGGGGCTGAGCATTGCCCAGCGTATCTCCAGAGGGCTTGTGCTGGTCCCCGAGGACCGGCAGCGCGACGGACTGGTGCAGACGATGACCGTCGGTCGTAATCTTTCGCTCGCCAGCATCGAAGCGTTCGCCAGGGGCCTGTTTCTGTCTCGTTCCAGAGAGCGAGAGCTGGTCGAAGACTCGATCCGCAAGGTGACCGTCAAGACCGCTGGCGGCAACGCCATGATCGGATCGCTGTCGGGCGGCAATCAGCAGAAGGTCGTCATCGGCAAGATGCTGACGACCAATCCCAAGGTTATCCTTCTCGACGAGCCGAGCCGCGGCATCGATGTCGGCGCCAAGGCCGAAGTCTTCCGCTTGCTGAGCGAACGCGCTGCGCAGGGCCTTGCCGTCGTCTTCTCGACCTCTGAGGTCAACGAATGCCTCAGCATTGCCCACCGCATCGTCGTCATGCGCCGCGGCAGGATTTCAGCCGAATTCGGCGCCAATGCCACCAAAGAGCAGATCATGGCCGCCTCGGGCGAAGCCGTGGTCGCCTGATCACCAGGAATTTCGGAGCCCACACCATGACCGATGTCAGCCAGGCCAGAAAACAGTCCAGTCCAAGCGCGAGCGAAGGCTTCGATCTAGCCAAGCTGCTGCTCGAGGGCCGCGCTTTCTTTGCCCTGATCGTCATCATCGTCGTCTTTTCGATCCTGTCGCCCTACTACCTCTCGGTGGCGAATTTCCTGACCATGGCCTCGCATGTCGCCATCTTCGGAATCCTCGCGATCGGCATGCTGCTTGTCATCCTCAATGGCGGCATCGATCTGTCGGTGGGGTCGACGCTGGGCTTGGCCGGCGTCGTTGCCGGCTTCTTGATGCAAGGGGTGACGCTGAGCTGGCTGGGCGTCGTTCTCTATCCGCCGGTGTGGGTGGTCGCGGTGCTGGCCTGCATGCTGGGCGCCGTCGTCGGGCTGATCAACGGCGTGCTCATCGCGCGCTTCAAGGTTCCGGCGTTCGTGGCCACGCTCGGCGTCATGTACATGGCGCGCGGCCTGGCGCTGCTGATGACCAGCGGCCTGACCTACAACAATCTCGGCGGCAAGCCAGAACTCGGAAACACCGGCTTCGATGCGCTTGGCTTCAACCGCTTGTTCGGCGTGCCGACGGGCGTCGTGGTTCTCGTGGTCATCGCGCTCATTGGCAGCATCGTCTTGAACCGAACCGCTTTCGGGCGCTGGCTCTACGCCTCGGGCGGCAATGAACGCGCGGCCGAACTCTCCGGCGTTCCGGTCAAGACAGTGCAGATTTCCGTCTATGTGCTGTCGGGCATCTGCGCCGCCATTGCCGGCCTGATCCTGTCCTCGCAGCTTACATCGGCGGGACCGACCGCCGGCACCACCTACGAACTGACGGCCATTGCGGCCGTCGTCATCGGCGGCGCGGCACTGACCGGCGGCCGCGGCAACATCCGCGGAACCCTGCTCGGGGCCTTCGTCATCGGCTTCCTGTCCGACGGTCTGGTGATCATCGGCATCTCATCCTACTGGCAGACAGTGTTCACCGGCGCGGTCATCGTGCTCGCCGTGCTCCTCAATGCCGTTCAGTATCGCCGCCGCAGCAAGCTCCCAAGCGCGACAGGTGGCCAACCGACTTCTCAGAAACGGGGGAAGGCCGAACCGGCCAATCCTGCCCAAGGGAAGACTGCCAGGTGAACTGGCAGCAACACGCGTAATCATTGGAGGAATGTACATGAAAACCATGCTGAAAAGTCTGCTCGCGGCCGCGATGGTCGTTGGGTTCACGGCCGCCGCGTCAGCCGCGGGCCTGATCTCGATCATCGTCAACGATCCGGCCAATCCCTACTGGCTGACCGAGGGCAACGTCGCCAAGGCCGAGGCCGAGAAGCTTGGCTATACGGCCAATGTCGGCGCCCACAAGGGCGATACCAATACCGAAAGCAATTTGATCGACACCGCCATCACCAACAAGTCGGTGGCGATCATTCTCGATCCGGCCAACGCCGACGGCTCTGTCGGTGCGGTGAAGAAGGCGATTGCAGCCAACATCCCGGTGTTCCTTGTCAATGCCGAGATCAACCAGGAAGGCCTCGCCAAGGGGCAGCTCGTTTCCAACAACGCGCAGGGCGCTGCTCTCGGTGCCCAGCAGTGGGTGCAGGCCGTCGGTGAAAAGGGCAAATATGTCGAACTGCTCGGCGCCCCGTCGGACAACAATGCCGCCACGCGCTCGAACGGTTACGCGACTGTGCTGAGCCAGTACCCGGATCTCGAAAAGGCTGCTTCGCAGGTCGCCAACTGGGATCGTACCCAGGGCCACGACAAGATGCAGAGCATGCTGCAAGCCAATCCCGACATCATCGCCGTGATCAGCGGCAATGATGAAATGGCTCTCGGCGCGGTTGCGGCGCTGAAGGAAGCTGGCAAGCTCGCCGGCATCAAGGTCGGTGGCTTCGACGGCTCCCCGGACGCGGTTGCGGCGATCAAGTCCGGTGAACTGCAGTACACCGTGCTTCAGCCGGTCGCCATCTTCTCGGCCAAGGCCGTGCAGCAGGCGGACTCGTTTATCAAGACGGGTGCCACCGGTGCGGCGACCGAGAAGCAGCTGTTCGATTGCCTTCTCATCACCAAGGACAATGTCGACAAGTACACCGCACCCTTCGTGCTGTCTGAGTAATACCTGCACAGGGGGTGTCCTTGCGGGCACTCCCTGCCTCTTCTACGAAATGACTGCCCTCGTGAACTGCCTTCGCAACCAATCGGAATTTGCGGCATGAAAGACCTGCTGATCGGCATCGACGCGGGAACGTCGGTGATCAAATCGATCGCTTTCGATCTGTCCGGGCGGCAGCTCGCCATGACGTCGGTGCCCAATAGCTTCGTCACGCTGGAAGGCGGCGGCGCCGAGCAGGACCTCGACCAGACCTGGCGCGACATGGCGCGGACCGTTCGCGATCTCGCGGCCAAGATTCCCGACCTCGCGCAACGAACCGCGGCGGTGGCCATCACCGGGCAAGGCGACGGAACCTGGCTGATCGATAGCGACGGCTTGCCTGTCTCGCGCGCCTGGCTGTGGCTCGATGCCCGCGCCGGACATTTGGTGGACGAGATGCGCGCCGATCCCCGGGATCGCAGGCGGTTCGAACTGACCGGCACGGGGCTGAATTCCTGCCAGCAAGGCGCCCAGCTTGCCTTCATGAAAAAGAACCATCCCGACATGCTGGAGCGGGCGGCCACCGCACTACATTGCAAGGATTGGCTCTACTTCAAGATGACGGGCGAACGCGCCACCGATCCCTCCGAAGGAACCTTCACCTTCGGCGATTTTCGGTCGCGCACCTATTCCGACGAAGCCCTCGACATCCTGGATCTGACGACGCATCGCCGCCTGTTGCCTCCCATGCTCGAAGGCACCACCGACCATCATCCGCTGTCGCGATCGGCGGCGGCGGAGACCGGCCTGCTCGAAGGCACGCCGGTGGTGCTGGGCTACGTCGACATGGTCATGACGGCGCTCGGAGCCGGCCTCTATGATCCCTCGGGCAATGTCGGCTGCACGGTCATCGGCTCGACCGGCATACACACGCGCTTCGCAGCCACTCCCGACGATGTCGTGCTGAACGCAGATGGCTCCGGCTACACGATCGCCATGCCTATTCCGGGCGCCTTTGCACAATTGCAATCCAACATGGCGGCGACGCTCAACATAGACTGGGTGCTTGGCCTTGCGCGCGACGTGCTCGCCACGGCTGGCGGCAAACCTTCTCATGACGAGTTGCTGAAGGCCCTCGACGCTTGGATGGAAGCATCGGAGCCGGGATCGCTGATCTACCAGCCTTACATATCGCTAGCCGGCGAAAGAGGGCCGTTCGTCGACCCTGACGCACGCGCCGGCTTCATCGGCCTTTCGGTCAAGCATGGCTTTGGCGATCTGGCACGCGGCGTGCTCGAGGGGTTGGCCTTCGCCGCTCGCGATTGCTACCAGGCGATGGGCGCCGTGCCGAGTGAGATCCGCCTGTCGGGCGGCGCAGCGCGCAGTCCGTCTCTACGTCGCATCATCGCGGCGGCGACAAGGGCGCAGGTGCGCACCAGCAGCCGCCAGGAAGCCGGCGCGGCGGGTGCCGCGATGATGGCCGCGGTCGGGCTCGGCGTCTACGGCTCCATGGAAGACTGCGCCGCCGAATGGGTGACGCCGCTTCTCGGCGACTGCGATGCCTATGACGAGGCGCTTTCGCAAACATACGATGCGCTCTTCCCTTCCTTCGTTGCGGCGCGCCAGGCGCTTCGGCCGGTGTGGAAGGGCATGGCGCACCGCACAGGAGCAATATCTTGAGCAATACAACAGATGTCGTCGATCTCTTCGTGATCGGCGGCGGCGTCAATGGAGCCGGCATAGCGCGTGATGCTGCAGGTCGTGGCCTGTCCGTCATCCTGTGCGAAAAAGACGATCTCGCGCAAGGCACCAGCTCGCGCTCCGGCAAGCTGGTGCATGGCGGCCTGCGCTACCTCGAATATTATGAATTCAGGCTGGTTCGCGAAGCGCTGATCGAACGCGAGGTGCTGCTCGAGGCGGCGCCGCACATCATCTGGCCGATGCGCTTCGTTCTACCGCACAGCCCGCAGGATAGGCCGGCATGGCTGGTCCGGCTCGGGCTGTTTCTCTACGACCACCTTGGCGGCCGCAAACGGCTGCCTGGGACAAGAACGCTGAACCTGAGGACCTCGCCTGAAGGCGCGCCGATCAAGGACGAATTCAAGCGCGGTTTCGAATATTCCGACTGCTGGGTCGACGATGCGCGCCTGGTGCTGCTCAATGCGCTCGATGCAAGGCAGCGAGGCGCCAGAGTGCTCACGCGCACCGCCTGTGTCGCGGCGCGCCGTGAAGGCGGACTGTGGTCGATCGACATGCAGGATGGCCGCACGGGCGCCGTCACGAAAGTCCGCGCGCGCGCTCTGATCAACGCAGCAGGTCCCTGGGTCAACGACATTGTCAGCCGCGTCGCCGGGCAGAATTCGACGCGCAATGTCCGGCTTGTAAAAGGCAGCCATATCGTCGTGCCCAAATTCTGGGAGGGGCGGCAGGCCTATCTCATCCAGAACAACGACAAGCGGGTGATCTTCGTCAACCCGTACGAGAACGATCTGGCGCTGATCGGCACGACCGACATTCCCTACGAAGGCAGGCCCGAGGAAGTGGTCGCCGAGGCCAGCGAAGTCGACTACCTGATCAAGGTGGTCAATCGCTATTTCAAGCGGCAGCTGACGCCACAGGACGTGGTCTACAGCTTCTCCGGTGTGCGTCCGCTCTATGACGACAATGCCGACAATCCAAGCGCGGTGACGCGCGACTATATTTTCGAACTCGACGCCTCCAACGGCAACGCACCGCTGCTTTCGGTGTTCGGCGGCAAGATCACCACCTTCCGCAAGCTGTCGGAACACGCGCTGGAAAAGATCCAGCCATTCTTTCCGACGATGAAGAAAGCCTGGACGGCCAAAATTCCCTTGCCGGGGGGCGACCTGCCCAATGCGGACTTCGAGCAGTTTCTGAGCGATCTGCATGTCGAATTTCCATGGCTCAGCCCGTCGTTGGTGAAGCACTACGCTCGAAGCTACGGCACCCGCGCCAGGCAATTGCTCGCCGGCGCGCAAAGCGAGGCTGATCTCGGCCGACGCTTCGGTCCCGATCTGTATGAACGGGAGGCAAAGTTCCTGGTCGAGACCGAATGGGCTGGCACATCAGCCGATATACTGGAACGCCGCACAAAGCATGGCCTGCATATCAATGCGGCCGAGCGGAAAGCATTCGAAGATTGGTTCGGTAACATCATGGCGACGGCGGACTGATGGCCTTCACGCTTTCCCTCAACACCAATCCTCTGGTCAATCGCTTCGCCGATCCAGACGATTTGATCGACGCGATTGCTTATGGCATCGGCATTCGCGACGTGCAGTTGACGCATGAATTCGTCAATCCGGGCTGGCCGGCGGCCACGATTGCCAAATTCCTGCGCCTGTTCAACAGCGCGCTTTCGCGGACCGGTGTCAGGATCACCTCCGGCATGACCGGACCTTATGGCCGGCTCAACCATTTCGGCCACCCGGACGCCGACGTCCGGCGCTACTATGTCGACTGGTTCAAGACCTTCGCCGACATTTCCGCCGAACTCGGCGCGCCAGGCATGGGCACGCAGTTCGCCATCTTCACCTACAAGGACTTTGACGATCCGCAACGGCGGGCAGCACTTCTCGATATCGCGCTCGAATGCTGGCGCGAGGTTGCCGAACACGCCAGGGCGGCGGGGCTGACATACCTGTTCTGGGAGCCGATGTCGGTCGGCCGCGAGTTCGGCCACACGATCGAAAGCTGCGTCACGCTGCAAGGCGCCATCGACGCAGCGAAGCTGCCCATACCGATGAAGATGATGGTCGATATCGACCATGGCGACGTGACCTCACCCAACCCTGCCGACACCGACCCCTACGCCTGGGCGAAAGCGTTTCCATTGCAATCTCCGATCATCCACATCAAGCAGTCTTCCATGAACAAGGGCGGCCATTGGCCGTTTACCGCCGCCTACAACAAGGATGGCCGCATAGTGCCGCAGAAGTTGCTGGACGCGGTTCGGCAGGGTGGTGGAACCGACAATGAAATTTGCCTTGAACTTTCCTTCAGGGAGAGGGAACCAGTCGACCATCAGGTTATCGAGATGATCCGCGAGTCGGTGGATTTCTGGGCGCCTTACGTCGACAGTGGCCGCGACAGTCTCAAGCCTCGGACTTGAGCGAATACGTCGCCCGGAAGCCGGCTTCGGCCGCAAAAGTATCGAAGGAGAAAAACAATGGCCCCATATTGGGTCGGCACGAGCTGGAAGATGAACAAGACGCTTGCCGAGGCGTTGCTGTTCGCCGATGCGTTGGCCGCCTTCGTGCCTGGTTTCGATCAGGCGATACAGCCTTTCGTCATTCCGCCGTTCACCGCCGCGCGCCAGGTCAAGGCGGCACTGGCCAACACCCGCGTGAAGGTAGGTGCCCAGAACATGCATTGGGCCGATGCCGGCGCCTGGACGGGAGAGATTTCGCCAGTGATGTTGAAAGACTGCGGGCTGGATGTAATCGAACTCGGCCATAGCGAGCGCCGCGAGCATTTCGGCGAGACGGATGCGACTGTCGGACTGAAAACGGCAGCTGCTGTCAGGCACGGTTTCGTGCCACTGATCTGCGTCGGCGAGACGCTGGACGAGCGTGAATCAGGCCGCGCCGAGGCGGTGCTGACGGCACAGGTTCTCGGCGCGCTGCAGGAGCTGAGCGGCGATCAACCGAAGGCGGAAATCCTCTTTGCCTACGAGCCTGTCTGGGCGATCGGGGAGAAGGGCATTCCCGCAAGCGCCGACTATGCCGACAAGCAGCAAGCGCTGATCAAGCAGGTAGCCGCTGACCGGCTGCCGGCTGCCCCGCCTGTGCTTTACGGCGGCAGCGTCAACCCCGGCAACGCGGCCGAACTTATCGGCCAGCCGCATATTGATGGCCTGTTCATCGGCCGCTCGGCGTGGCAAGCGGAAGGCTATATCGACATTCTGAAAAAGGCGTCGGCCGCCATCGCGCGCTAACCGCGCGAGCAATTCCAGGAAAAGTGTGAAGCGGTTTTCCGTCCGGAATTGCGTCAAATCAAAGAGATAGAAACAAAAGCAAAGGAGTTCATCATCATGAAGATCGCACTCGGAGCCGACAGCGCCGGCAAGCCGCTGCTCGATGTCATCGCCAAGCATCTCGCCACCAAGCCGGAGTTGCAGGTCGTCGACCTCAGCCAGGCCGGCTTCTACGCCGATATCGCCGCCTCGGTCGGCCACGAAATTCTCGACGGCAACTACGACCGGGCCATCCTGTTTTGTGGCACCGGCATCGGCGTCAGCATCTCTGCCAACAAGGTGCCGGGCATTCGCGCCGCGTTGACCCACGATACCTATTCCGCGGAGCGCGCCGCCAAGTCCAACAACGCCCAGATCATCACCATGGGCGCCCGCGTCATCGGTCCCGAACTGGCGAAATCGATCGCCGACGCATGGCTTGCCTCCGAGTTTGATCCGAATGGCCCATCTGCCGCGAACGTGCAGGCCGTCGACAAGCTCGACGCCAAGCGCTGAAAGACGCGGCAAGTCCGCTGATGATCAGTCGGTCAAGGCGGTCCGCATCGCCTCGATCACGGTGACGGCGGACGCAGCGCCCGGATCCATATGGCCAAGCGAACGTTCGCCGAGGCGTGATGCCCGGCCCTTGGTGGCCACCATCGCTTTGGTCGCTTCCGCGCCTGTCTCTGCCGCCTGGGCGGCGGCCTTGAGACTGGCGGCCAGATCCTTGCCTGAGGCCAGCGCTTCGCCCGCCGCTTGCCCCGCCGGCGCCCATGCATCGATCATCGTCTTTTCGCCAAGCTCTGCCTTGCCGCGATCCTGAATGCCCTTGGCCATGGCCTGGAACAGGGCGACCACATCCGCGTCGTCGAGCGCCGTCTTGCCCTTGACGGCTGCCGCGGCGCGCATGAGCGCGGTCGCATAGAGCGGACCGGAGGAGGCGCCGACCGCATTCAGGAACGACTTTGCCGCCGTGTTCAGCAAGGTGGTCGGATCGGTCGCCGCGGTGTCCAGTCCGGCCACCGCATCGCGCGCAGCGGAAAATCCAAGCTCCATCGCGATGCCGTGGTCGGCGTCACCGATAACCCCGTCAAGCGCGCACAGCCTGTCCCTGTCGGCTGACATGGAGTTTGCGATCGCTGCGAACATCGTGACAAGGCGGGCAGTATCGATTGTCGTCATGTCTTAGTCCTTGCCACAGAGTGGGTTTAGCCGGCGCGAAACATGGCGCAGTCGCAGGGGTGGTCCAGCATCGTCTGCAACTCGCCGTCCAGCCGATGCAGCGTGATCGAGGCCCCGGCCATTTCGAGCGAGGTGCAGTAATTGCCGACCCAGCTTGCGTGGATGGACACACCGATCTCATCGAGCCTCTGCTTCACGCGCCGGTTCATGATGTAGAGTTCCATCAGCGGCGTTGAGCCCAGCGAATTGACGAGCACCGCGACCTTGTCGCCGCGCGCCGGCGCCATCTCGTCGAGGATCCTGTCCAGCATCTCGTCGGTGATCTCATCGGCTGTTTTCAACTTTTCGCGTGCGATGCCGGGCTCGCCGTGGATGCCCATGCCGATCTCCATCTCGTCCGGCCCGATCTCGAAATTCGGCCGGCGGGTCTGCGGCAGCGAACAGGGCGACAGCGCCACGCCCATGGTGAAGGTGTGGTCGTTGGCCTTGCCGGCGATGCGCTCGCATTCGTCGAACGACAACATCCGGTCGCAGGCGGCGCCGGCCGCCTTGAAGATGAAGAAATTGCCGGCGACGCCGCGTCTCTTGTGCCGCTGGTCGCGCGGTGCCGAGGCAACGTCGTCGGTGCTCAGCACCGTGCGCACCTCGATGTCGTCCATCGCCGCCATCTCGGCCGCCATGTCGAAATTCATCACGTCGCCGGCATAATTGCCGTACATGAACAGCACGCCGGCGCCGCCGCTGACCGCCTTGGCGCATTCGAGGATCGGATCTGGAGGCGGCGAGGCAAAGACATTGCCGATGGCCGCAGCGTCAGCCAAGCCCTTGCCGACGAAGCCGAGAAAGCTCGGCTCGTGGCCCGAGCCGCCGCCGATGACCAGGCCCACCTTGCCCTGGCGCGGCCCGTCGCGGGCGACGATGGAGCGTGGACTGCCGTCCACGCTTTTGAGATGGCGGGGATGCGCTGCCAGGATGCCTTCCAGCATCTCGTCGACGGCGCGGTTGCCATCGTTGATGATCTTCTTGGTCTGCACCCGGCATCCTCCCGATTTCGGTATTTTCGCAGATAATACCGGGTGTTACCGGGATTTCCACCCGGCAAGGCGTATTTCGCGCGCTGAGATGTTCCCACCGGCCAACACCTGGACGCAGGCGCTGGCTGTTTCAACCGCCGAGGCCGTCGCGGATGGCTGAGAAATAGCGATCGGTCCCGACCTGGCCGCCCTTGAGCGCGACCTCCAGTCCGTCGATCGCCTTGACGCGCGAATGGGCAACGCAAAGCGGGGAACCCGGCGAAGCGGGCAGCGGCATGCGAATTGTCAGGGCATCGACGCCCATCTCGCCGAGTGCGTGGCTCGACGTGTCGCCGCCTGCAATGACCACGCGACGCAGGCTCTGTTCCACCGTCAGGTTGCGAAGGATTTCTCCGAGGCCGCGGCCAAGCCTGTGGCGGGCGCCTTCCTCCCGGTCGATTTCGGCGCCCCTGTCGGCAGTGGGGCCAAGCGCGGTGTAGAGGATGACGCTGCGCCCGGCTTGCAGACTGGCACGGCCGCTTGCCGTTGCGCGCGTGATCGCCTGCTGCGAGGCCTCCGAAACCAGTTCGACCGGATCGACCTCGATGCCGTCGAAACCGTCGGTCAGGGCATGCCGGATCTGTCGTTCGGTGGTCGGCGAGCAACTGCCCGACACGACGGCTATCCGCTCGGCTGCGCCCGGCGGCGTGAAATCTTGTCCAGTGCCGACAATGTCATTCGACACCCATTCGGCCAGCAACGCATACTCGACCCCGGACGAGCCGACGACAAAAGAACCGCCGGGCTTGCGAACGCGCCATAGCTCCTTGCCGGCAAGGGCCTGAGTTTCCAGATTGTCGATATCGACAAGCACGATAGCGGTGCCGTTTCCGGTCAGGCGATCGAACGCCGCCGACCGCGACGCGCACTGCAGCGTCGCAAGGTCGACCAGCCCGGAGCTCAGCGCCGTCTGCCGCGACAGATGGATCAGCAGGTCGGACTCATCCATCGGCGTCGTCGGGTGGCGGCTCATCACCGGGTGGCGATCAATGCGGAAATATTGGTCGCGATAGGCCGCGAACAGATGGCCGAAAGCGGTATAGCGCTTGAGCTGCGGCGCGCCGACCAGCAGCGGCACGCTATCCTGCGCGAACACCGAGCGGCCGACCTCGATGGCTCGGCCGATGCTGCCGATCGTCGGGCTGGAATCGAAGGTCGAGCAGACCTTGTAGTGGCAAATCTCGGCGTTAAGCGTCTTCAGCCAGGCGAAGGCATCGCGCAGATGCGTGTCCATCCATTGCGGCGTCTCACTGCGGCTGGTGCCGGCCAGCCCTATCGCCCGGCAATGGCCAAACCGGGACAGCAGGGCCGCGTCCGGCTGGCGCATGAACAGCACGGTCGGCACGCCACCGAGCTCGAGCGCCTCCATGACATCGGTCGAGCCGGTCAGGTCGTCGCCATAATAGCTGAGAAGCAGGTCCTGCATCGTCTCAGGCTGCCTTGCCGTCGCCGAATTTTTCGATCGACCGCGCCAGTTCGGGATGGTTCAAGGCGAAGTCGGCCAGCGGAATGCCGTCGACCGCCGCTTGCCAGGCTTGCTGCACGGCACGTACGCCGGCGCCCGGTCCGTCCGGATGGCTGACGATGCCGCCGCCGCAGAGATAGAGAAGATCCACGGTCCGGCCGGTCCGTGCATATGTCTCGGGCGCCTGACCGCCCCACTGGCCGGAACCTGCCACCGGTAATGCGCAGTCCCCAGGCGAAAAGATCGGCGTCGTCACCGCCTTGAAGGATTCGACGAAAGAGTCATCCGGCTCCCAGTATTTCGAGGCGATGCCGTTGATCTGGAACTGGTCGACGCCGAGCAGTCGCCAGAATTGCTGCCAGACCTTGAAGTCCATGCCGAGGCCGGGGTGACGGGTGAGGATGTCCCAGCCGTTGCGATGAGCATGCAGCACCAGGCCGGAGCGTTTTCTCAGGAATGCCATGCCGCCAAAGCCGATCGAATTGATGTTGATAACAGCACAATTGCCGCCGGCCTTCGCCACCAGATCGTGGTTGCGCATCATCTCGTCCGGATCGGCGTGCGAAATGCCGAAGGCATACATCACCTTCTTGCCGGTCTTCTGCTCGTGATCGAGGATCAGCGGCATGATTGCCTTCACCCGTTCCGACAGGGGCGAATAGGCCGGGCTCATCAGCTTCTCGTCATCCTTGATGAAGTCGACGCCGGCGGCGATCAGTTCCGCCACCATTGCCGCCGTCTCGTGCGGCCGCAATCCCAGCGCCGGCTTGACGATCGTGCCGATGATCGGGCGGTCAGTCACATTGGTCAGCCGGCGGCTGCCGGCGACACCGAACTGTGGGCCGGGATGTGCCCCGCGATACTCCTCCGGCAATTTCATGTCGACGACGCGAATCCCGGTAAGGCCCTTGATCGAATAGGTGCCGCCGATGGCAATCGTCATCAGCGCCGAAAGGTCGGTGCCGATGGCATCGAACGGAAAGGCGATGTCGACATCGGCGCGCCTGAACGGCCCCTTACCGTCATTGGGAAGCGACGGCCGCTCGGCATCGGGCAGAGGCCGAATCGCCAGCACACACGCCGCCACCCGGGCCTTCAGTTCCTCGGTCTCGCCGGGCAGCGCTACGAAGGTGCCGGTCGACTGATCGCTGGCGATCTTGGCCGCCAGCGCTTCGATGCTTCCAGGCGTTTCGATGCGGTAGGTGAGCGTGATCATGGTCCGCTGTCTCAAGCCGAGGCGTTCGAAAAAGGTTCACTGGTGTTTCAAATCTGGTATAATGAGTACATAAGTATTGCAAGTCATATCCGGCAGCGGGATCGACAGACGGCAATTCCGGGAATTGTGGCGGCAGTGTTAGATAGGGCCGGGTCAAGGGAGTGATTCGCGGCGATGAACCGTTCGGAACCGATTGTCCGGCGCAAGCTTTCCGATGAGGTCTTCTTGCGGCTGAAGCGGCTGATCACCAGCGGCGAGCTGATGCCAGGCGACGACATGCCCTCGGAGCGCGAGCTGATGGAGCGCTTCGAGGTCGGCCGCCCCGCGATCCGCGAGGCGATGCAGGCGCTGAGCAATATGGGGCTGGTTGCGATCTCGCATGGCGAACGCGCCAAGGTGCTGCAACTCACCGCCAAGTCGATCATCAAGCAGGTCGACGGCGCCGCCAAGATCATCCTGTCGTCATCGAAAGACACGCTGGAGCACCTGAAGACCGCGCGCATCTTCTTCGAGCGTGGTATGGTCAGGGAAGCCGCCGAAAAGGCCACCGCCGAGGATGTGCTGCGGCTGCGGGCCACCGTTGCCGAACAGCGCGGCTTTCGCGGCGCTTCCGAAGCCTTCATCTCCGCCGACATGAAGTTCCATACACAGATCGCCGCGATCTCCGGCAACCCGATCTATGTCGCCGTCAGCGAGGCGATGCTCGGCTGGCTGAAGGAATACCACACCGAAATGCTGATCTGGACCGGCAAGGAAAAGTTCACGCTCACCGAGCACGAAGAGATCATAGGCCGCATTGAGCTGAAGGATGCAGACGGCGCCGAGAAGGCGATGATCAAGCATCTAGAACGCTCGCGCGCGCTCTACGTGATGAACTCCGAAAAATAACGTCAGTCGATCCGGAGGATCTCGTAAGGCGTCATCACGAGATGGCCTCGGCCAAAAGCTGAAATGTCGACCTGCACGTCGTCCGCCGTCAGGTTCGCCAGCCACACGACAGTGTCGCCCGAGGCCGAGCGTCCAGCCAGCGCCAGCACCTTGGTCTCATCGCTCGTCCCTGCCGCCACATGCGCAAGGCCGGCCAGTTCGCAAAGCCCCTTGATGGCTCTGAAGAGCGGCCGGGGCGATCCTTCCGCGACGGGTTCTCCGGATGACGCCAGCACGCCGAACGGTCCGGTGAAGCTGGAGAGCGTGAGCTGTTCCAGCCCAGCGGCTGCGACGCGCGCGGCATAGCCGACCGTCCAAGCCGCCGCGAACTGGCCGGCATGGCGGGGATCGCTGTCGGCCATGGCAATGCGCTGTCCCCCGGGATTGGGTTTGGTCGCTCCGCCATAAGGGTTCTGGCGCATGGCAATCGTCGACGGTCCGATCCGGTAGGGCTTTGCCCCGAAGATAGCCCGTGCCGATTGGGTGATGAAAGGCAGCGCCTCCAGCGACTGCATGACGCTGAGATCGTCGGCGGCGTGCACGATCGGGCAGGTGCAATGGGTGACGAAATCGAGCTGGTCTGCCGGAACGCGCTTGCGGTTGAGTTCGGTGAAATAGCTGAACATGCCGCCGCCGAGGCGGATATCGGGGAATGCCCGCCGCGCTGCGGCATAAATGACGTCGAGCGGCGGGCATTCCGGCCACGCGCTGCCCGGCGGCGTCGACTGCCGGTCGACCGACGGCGACACGGCAATGGCCGAGAGTTTTAGCCCGGCCCGGCGAACCAGGTCGGCGACGCCGGACAGCTCGGCGTCAAGATCGCCAGCGCAGGCAACGACGCATTCGAGGGTTGTTTCGGCTGCGTAGGCAGTTGCGAGCCGGGCGAAAGCGCGCAAGGCATCGAGCCCGTGGCCGCGCGTCGGATCGTAGTGAAACAGCAGCTGTTGTGGGCCGAGTTCCGCCAGCGTGGAGAGGTTCGCCAGCGCCGTCTCGACATCCTCGGGATAGATGATCACGCCGATATCGGGCAGCCTTGCTCCCGCCTCGGCGAGTTTGACTCTGACCGGTTCGCTGGCCACTGCGGCAGCCGGCGCTTTGCCGTCACCTGCGATGCGCAGGCTGATCGTCTGGCGCAGGGGCTGGCCGGCAGGCAGCACATACGGCCACGGCAGCACCAGCGGCCGCACATAGGTCTTGTAGGAGGCGTCCGACCAGTTGCGCTGGTCCTCCATTTCGAAAGTATCGCCTTCCATCCGGCACTCAGCGGTGACACCAGGCCGAACCTGATGGGAGATGGCGCGGATATCCTTGAAAGGCTGCCAGGGGTCGATCAGTTCGGGAAGCTTTGTCGCCACCACGTTGCCGTCCGTATGCTCGACCGTGACCGGGCTGCCGGCGAGGCGGGCGATCGGGTGCAGGATGCAGAAACCGCAGCGGTTGGTTTCGAAATCGCTTTCGGGAAGGGCGCTGACGTCGAAGACCAGACGGCCGTCGGCAGAGCCTTTGATGGTGGCGCGGAAGCCGAGCCGGTTTCCATCGGGGGCCAGGCAGCTTGCCGAATAGCTGACCGAAAAAGCGTCGGCAGCCTGGTCGATGATCAGGTCTGTCAAATTTGGCTCATAGGTGCCCCAGTCGCGGTCACGCACGATATAGGCGATGGCGCGCAGCACTTCGGTGCCGCCATGGCGGATGGTGCGTAGATTGCCGTTGACGAAGTCGGCGCTGAGCGAGCCTGCGCTGAGCCTGACCGGCTCGGCCTCGACCACGCGCGTGCCGTAGAGCAGGAAAGTGTCGGCGGTCATTTCGGCAAGGCGTCGAGTTGCACCGATTGCCGGCTCGCGGCCCCAGCATAGGCGGCCTCGACCAGCGCGAACGTTTTGAGATTGTCCGCGCCCGAGGTCGCCGGCTCGGTCCCCTTTGCCAGGCAGTCGACCCAGTGCTGCTGGATGGCTACGACGCTTTCCTGGATGTTGTGCCAGGGCCGCGACGCCCAGGCCAGCAGCGGCGGCGAGACGTCGGTGACGGCCGTGCCGCTCTTGCCGGTGACGGTCAGCCGGTATCCCTGCGCCAGCCGGATCGTGCCGTCGCTGCCATCGATCTCGATCAGCGTTTCGGGAAACGGCTCGGTGGCGAGCTTGGTCGCGTAGCTGCAGTCGACCACGGAGGTTGCGCCGCTCTTGTGGTCCATCAGCATGGTCGCCACATCCTCGCCCGCAATGGCGGGATTGATGCGGGCGATTCGTGTCGTGATGGTCGAGACGTCGCCGAGCAGGAAACGGGCGATATCGAGGATATGGATACCGAGGTCCTCGATGATGAAGCGCTTTCCCGTCGCCAGATAGGGCTGACCGGAAAACACGTCATAGGCCGAGCGGAAGGAGATACGCCCGAAGAAGGGCGTGCCGATCTCGCCGCTATCGAGCACGGTCCGCACCGCCTGGATAGGTGACTGCCAGCGAAAATTCTCATGCACCATCAGCGGAACGCCGGCTTCCGCGCATGCCTTGACCATCGCCTTTGCGTCGGCAAGCGTCGGCGCGAACGGCTTTTGGCAGATCACCGGAACGCGATGGGCGGCCGCCATTTCGACCAGCGGACGATGGCTGGGCGCGGTGGTGGCGATGTCGACGAAATCCAGGCTTTCGCCGGAAAAAAGGTCCGCCGCATCGGTATAGCGCTTCGCAATGCCGAACTGGTCACCGACGATCCGCAACCGTTCCGGGTCACGGTCGCAGATGGCGATGATCGAGGCGCCCGCTATGTCGCGCCAGGCATGCACCTGGTTGACGGCAAAGAAGCCGCAGCCGATCAGCGCTCCCCGCAGTTCCGCCATGCTCAGCCTGCCTTTGCCATCTGCATCAAGGTGACACGTTGCTGAAGCCGGCGCTGTGCCTGGTCGACGACGACGGCGACGATGATGACGAGGCCCTTGATCACCATCTGCCAGAACGAACTCACGCCCATCATCACCAACCCGTCCGAAAGGATGCCGATGACGAAGGCGCCCACGATGGTGCCGCCGATCGTACCGCGGCCGCCCGACATCGAAGTGCCGCCAAGCACCGCCGCCGCAATGGCGTTGAGCTCGAAGCTTTCCCCCGTCGCCGGATGCGAGGCCATCAGCTCGGACGAGATGATCAGGCCGACGATCGCCGCGCAGAAACCGGAGAACATATAGACGAACATCTTGACCATGTTGACCCGGACGCCCGAAATCCGCGACGCCCGTTCATTGCCGCCGACGGCGAAGATATGGCGACCGAGTGGCGTGTACTTGGCGAGATAGGCGGCTCCCAGTGCAACGACGATGAGGATCCAGATCGCCACCGGCAAGCCGAGCAGCCGGCCTGCACCGAGGAAACCGAAGCCGGTGGTGCCAAGCTCCGGCTTGCCGACGAGGTTGGGAAAGGTGCGGCCATCCGACGACAGCAGCGCCAGGCCGCGCGCGACATAGAGCACGCCGAGCGTGGCGATGAACGGCGCGACGTTTAGCCTGGTGATCAGCAAGCCGTTGACGGCGCCGATCAATATGCCGACGGCAAGCGTGATCAGCGCGATCTCAAAGACGTTGAAATAGATGGTGTAGCCGATCTGCAGGTCGATGCCGTTGAGCACGAGATACCCGGCCACCATACCGCACAGGCCGACGATCGAACCGACCGAAAGGTCGATGCCGCCGGTGATGATGACGAAGGTCATGCCCATCGCCAGGAACGCATTCAGCGCCACGTGCTTCGACATCAGGATCAGATTGGCGGTCGACAGGAAATTCGGCGCCGCGATCGAGAAGAAGATCAGCACGGCGATCAGCGCAATGAAGGTCCTGAGCTTCATAACTGTCAGCAGCACCGAGCCGCTGGAAGCGGAGGGAGCGGCCGCTTTGGCTGGGATGTCAGTCATGGGCGGTGCTCTCCGTATGTGGGGCTGGTCCGTGGCCAAGCGCCGATGCGGCGACGAGTGCCGCCTCCGTCGCCTCAGTGCGGTCGAACATGCCGGTCAGTTTTCCGTTGCTCATCACTGCGATGCGGTCCGACAGCGCCATCACCTCATCGAGATCGGAGGTGGCGAACAAAATCCCCAAACCGTCGCGGGACAGTTTGCGCATCGTGCGGAAGACGTCGGCCTTGGCGCCGACATCGATGCCTCGGCTGGGCTCGTCCATCAACAGCACCTTGGGTTCGGTGAGCAGCGCCTTGCCGATCACCACCTTCTGCTGGTTGCCGCCCGACAGCGACGACACCTCTTGCGCCGGGTCGGCGACCCTGATCGCCAACTCCCGCACCACCTGCGTCACCGCCTGCCTTTCGTCGGCGCCACGGATGTGGAACAGGCGGGCAAAGCGCGACAGGCTGGCCAGCGTCAAATTGCTGGCGACCGAAAGGATCGAGACAAGCCCTTCGCGCTGGCGATCCTCGGGGATCAGCGCCAGCCCGCGCCGGATGCGCCGCGTCGTATCGCGCTCCTTGACCTTTCTACCGCCAATGAAGATGTCGCCGGTCGAATGGCCGTGGCGGCCCATGATGCAGTCGAACAGTTCGCTGCGCCCGGCGCCCATCAAGCCGTATATGCCGAGGATCTCGCCGGCACGCAGCGACAACGAGACATGGTCAACGGCAAGTCCGCCGGTGGCACGAGGCAGGCAGATCTCCTCGGCACGAAAAATCTCTTCGCCCGGAAGATGGCCGTCGGCCTTGGCGAAGTCCTTGGCGTCGGAGCCGATCATCTGGCGAACGATCCACTGCGTGTCGACGTTCTTCATCTCTTCCTGGCCGGTGATGCGGCCGTCACGCAGCACGGTGATGTAGTCGCCGATGCGGATCAGCTCTTCGAGCCGGTGCGAAATGTAGACGATCGCCACGCCGCGCGCCTTGAGGTCGGCGATCACCTTAAACAGGATCTCGACTTCCGCAGCACTCAGCGCCGAGGTCGGTTCGTCCATGATCAGGATGCGCGCGTCGAGCGAAACCGCCTTGGCGATCTCGACCAGTTGCTGCTGGCCGATACGCAGATCCTCGACCAGCATGTCGGGCCGGATGCCGGCCTGCAGGCGTTCCAGAAATTCCGCAGCGCGGTTTTCCTGTTGCGCGTGGTCGATTTTGCCGAAGCGGTTGGTGATTTCTCGGGTGGCGAAAATATTCTCGGCGACGCTCATATTGCCGAACAGGTTCAGCTCCTGGAACACCATGCCGATGCCACGGTTCACCGCATCACCGGATGACGAGAAGGAAACCTCTTCGCCTTCCAGCAGGATGCGGCCGGCGGTCGGCCGTTCGACGCCGGCGATGATCTTCATCAGCGTCGACTTGCCGGCGCCGTTTTCGCCGACCAGCACGTTGACCGCGCCCTTGCGCACCTCGAAATTGGCGCGCTTGACCGCAACGGTGCCGGAATAGACCTTGGAGACGTCCTCGAGCTTCAGAATGATTTCGCGCTCCGCGATCGCGCTCATGGCTTCGGCCCGATCTCTGCCTCCGCCGGCGTCACCAGCGGCAGGTCCTGGCCGCTGCCCAGCGTGTAGGCGCCGAGCACCTTGGCGCTGCGGCCTTCCAGCGCCTCGCGCGGCAGCTTGGAAAGCACCGTCTTGTCGGCATAAGCGTTGAAAGCCTTGCCGAACTGGGCGAAGTCGATCTGGTTGGTGAAGTCGTTGAACTGGATGAAGTCCAGGCTGTCGCGCAGCGCGGTACCGCGCACCGCCGGTCCGATCTGCACCCGTGCATCGGCTTTGCCGTCGCCGTCGACATCGACGTCGACCGTTGCCGCACGCGACTGTGTGTTGGCCGCGATAATCTTGCCTTCCAGCCGAACCGCGAAAGTCCAAGGCGAATTCGCCTGCTTGTTCGGATTGCCGTATTTGGCGCCGGCAGCCGCTGGGTCGGTTGTCGCCAGTGTGTGAACCTGCGCAAACGCTCCGGCTTTCTGCTGGAGATAGGGCACGACCTTTGCCGCCCATATCTCTTCGACCATCTTGTCTGGATTGAAGGTGGCAGCGTTGTTGCTGTCGTCCGATTTCGTCGGCAGGATCTTGCAGCCGGTCAGGCTGATGCCGACCATCACGGTAAGGATCGGCCAGTTCGGCTTGGTGTTCAGCATGGCGGCCTGTCGTTCAGCATCGTGGGCGGCCCACGGAAAATGGCAACGACGGGCGATCCTGGGTTCGCCCCTCGCTATTCAAATCACGCTGGCTCAGTTCGTCAGCGCGAAGGTCTCCAGCTTGGCGGCATTGTCGCCATTGACCAGAACGCAGTCCATCAATTGCTTTTCCTTGGCCGGCGACTTCTTGTTCTTGATGAAGTCGTTGGCCTGCTCGACCGCCATCTGCGCCTGCGCGAAGGCGGGCTGCAGCACCGTTGCCTTGATGCCGCCCGAGGTGATGGAGTCGCGAACATCGTTCGATCCGTCGAAGCCGACGACGATGACATCCTTGCGGTTCGCCGCGGCAAGTGCCGCATAGGCGCCCATCGCCATCGTATCGTTGCCGGAGATCACGCCCTTGATGTCGGGGTTGGCCTGCAGGATCGATTCCATCTTGGAATAGGCTTCCGTCTGGCTCCAGTTGGCCGACTGCTGGGCGACCATCTTCAGGTCCGGATAGTCGTCGATGACGTCGTGATAACCCTTGGAACGAATGCCGGCATTGGTGTCGGATTCCTTGCCGACCAGCTCGACGAAATTGCCCTTCTCGCCCATCAGCTTGACGAATTCCTGCGCGCCGAGCTGGGCGCCCTGGTAGTTGTTGGAGACGATCTGCGCGACGGCGACGCCGGTGGCGTTGATCTCGCGGTCGATCAGGAAGGACGGAATGCCTGCGTCCTTGGCCTTCTGCACGGCGGCGACGGTGGCGTCGGCGCCGGCATTGTCGAGGATGATCGCCTTGGCGCCGCGGCCGATCGCGGTGTCGATCAGCTCGGACTGCTTGTTGGCGTCGTCGTCATGGACCAGCACCAGCGCCTCGTAGCCGAGTTCCTTGGCCTTGGCTTCGGCGCCGACGGCTTCCGCCTTGAAGAACGGATTGTCGTGCGAGGGCGTGATGATGGCGATGAGATCCGCCGCGTAGGCGGGCGCGGCCGTGCCAAGCGCCAGCATGCCGGCGAAAGCCGCAAGCGTCATTCTGCGTGTAAGTTTCATGAAGTCCTCCCGTTTGAAAATTGCCTTGGTAACCCAAAGCATCTGTCGGCATCCGAATTCGTCAGGCGGCGCGGGCGGCGGATCGCTTTCGGGCTAAAGAGCCGTTTGCCGGCTTCCCCTCCACGGATCGTTGCTCCCCAGCCATCCTCCACTCGCCCAGGCATCGTACTCCTGCGAAAACCCTGTCGATCCGAGCCATGAACAGCTAAGCCAACTGGTATGATGAGTCAACCACGAATTCAGGTGATATGTACCTGATGAGCTACGATGCCGAGCGTCGCAACGGTACGGCGACGTCGCGGCGCTGCGGCAGCGCCTCTCCTCTTCAGGTGATACGCTGAATGCTGGCGGCGATCTCTTCCGGCTCGAACACGCGCTTCCAGTCGTCCCGCATCAGCACCGGCTTGCCGAACTCGATCGCCTTGTTGCAGGCATCCGAGAAAACGCCCTTGGTCTCGCCGAAAATGACGGCGCCCAGCACGTTCATATGGCCGAGCAGGAAGTCGAGCGCCGCCTGCTGGTCGACGCCGCGTGCCACGACCTCGTCGACGGCTTCCTTCATGACCACCAGCAACGAGGCGCACACCGTCTCCGAAAGCCCGGGTTCCAGCAGCGCCATCTGTTCGACGCTGACGCGGTGCGAACGCATGACCGGCGCCCAGATGATCTTCGCGATCGCCTCGCCCTTGGCGTAATCCTCTTCCGGCCCCTGCATCAAGGCGCTGACCATATGCTGCTTGGCCTTGACGCCGCCGAAATAGTCCTTCTTTGCCGCCATGTCTGTTTCGTCGTTGAAGATCGGCGGATGGCAGGGGTGGGTGACGAAATAGGTGAGGTCCGGTCGATTCGGCAGGTGGCCGGCGAAGGGTGCCGCCGCGTCGAGCACCACCACCATGGTGCCCGGCGCCAGCTTGCTCTCGATGCTGCTCGCCACCTTGCCGATATGCGTGTCGGGAACGGCCAGGATCACCACATCGGCGCCCTTGAGCGCTTCGTCGGCGCTGACCGTATCGAAACCCAGCCCGGTCTTCAGTCGTTCGCGGCCGGCATCGCTGACCTCCACATGGCGTATCGTGTAGGGCGATCCGCGAAAATTGGTCGACAGGCGGTAGCCCATTTTCCCACCGGCACCGAACAGCGCAATCGTTGTCATCTGGTCACTACTCCTGATCTCAGCGGACGGTATCGCCCGTCGTCAACTGATCAACTGGTATAATCACGCTACCAGATTTTGGCAATCCGATAATGACAATGAGGATGCGGGTCATGTGCTTCGCCGCGTCATCGGCTGCCGCCTCGCAAGCTCAAGCACGAGAACCATGGATGGCGCGCTCGGGAATGATCTCTAGGTCACCAGAAGAAGCCCGCGCTTGCCCGCTGAGTGCGCATGAGCGCTGCTCTGCCATCCCCAGAAATAGGAGGCATGTGATAGGGGTCGGAGGTCGGGCCGGGCGCTACTTCAAAAGATCGACCAGCATGTCGAAAGCCGCATCGATATCGCCGCGAACCGCCGCCTGAACTGCCTGCTCGTCCCGGTCGCGCAGGGCCGCAAACATCTGTTGATGGTATGTGTTCGCGGTTGAGTAGGATCCATGCAGCATATTGAAATAGGGGCTGATCTGCAGCCACAGATCCTTAATGATCTTGAGCAGGGTTTCGGATCCCGCTGCTCGGTAGATTGCGAAGTGGAAGGTATAATTCGCCCTGAGATAGGCCTTTACGTCGTCCGCGCCATTCGCGCGTTCCAGTGAGTCCAGATCGCGCGCGAAAATCGCAAGATCCGCATCACTGCGGTTCTGTGAGGCCCAGCCGGCGGCGATGGCCTCTATCTCAAAACGTACATTGCGCAAATCGGTGAGCCGCTCGCGGCTGAGCGCCGGAATACCAATGGAGCGTCCGGATACCACGGTGAGCGCGTTGGCTGCCGTCAGGCGCCGCAGCGCTTCCCTGACCGGCATCGGACTGACGCCAAAGGCGTCGGCGAGGCTCTGAACCGTGACCATCTCGCCCGGCACGATGCTGCCGTCGAGGATCAACTCGGTGACCTGGTTGTAGACCCGGTCCTGCAGAGTTTCCTTGGACAATGGAATGATCTCGACACCAGGCTTCCTGAACGCCGATCCAGCCATCTCCGGTCAACCTTCCCGCCCATGGGCGACACTATTGCTTGTGCCGGAATGCAAGGTTCGTGGTGCCACGTCAAGCGGCCGACATAGCCCGTTTTGATATAAACGATTCCATCATTGATATTTGATCAAATCATGATACGGTCGCTGGCATCGAATGACAAGGGTTTACGTTTTGCCCTTGGGAGGCATTCGGTCGTTCTGTTTGGGAGGAGTTCCACATGGGTATCGGATCGAAAGTCCGGCGGCTCGCGCTGCTGGCCGGCATGGCTGCGTGCGCCTTCGGCCTGTCCGCCGCGCAGGCCGCCGAGAAGCACAAGATCTTTCTCAGCATGAGCTACATCGGCAATGATTGGCAGGCGGAGGCGGCCAACATGGTCAAGGCCATGGCCGCTCATAAGAGCCTGGCCGACAAGGTCGACCTGCAGGTCCAGGTTGCTGGCCCCAACGCGCAACGCCAGATTCAGCAGATCAACGCAATGGTGCAAAGCGGCGCCGAAGCCATCGTCGTGTATCCGATCTCGCCGACCGCGCTCAACCAGGTCGTCAAGAATGCCTGCGACAAGGGTGTGAAGGTCTTTGCGTACGACGCCGAGATCACCGAGCCTTGCGCCTACAACGTCCACATAGACCAGCTGGAAGCGGGCAGGGTGACCGCCGAATGGCTGGTCAAGAAGCTCAACGGCAAGGGCAACATCATCGCCATCACGGGCGTCCCGGGAACATCCGTTGACGATCAGCGGACAAAGGCCGCCAAGGAAGTCTTCGCCAAGTATCCTGATATCAAGATCGTCGGCGAGGCTGTCGGCATGTGGAGCCAGGCGGTCGCCCGCACCGAACTTTCGAAAATCCTGGCCACCCGCAATTGGGACGACATCAACGGACTGTGGATGCAGGTCGGCTGCTTCACCGCCAACTCGATGCAGCTCGAGGCTGGCAAGAAGACCAGCGAACTCCTGCCTTGCGCCGGCGAAGGTTCCAATGGCGGCCGCATCCAGATGCTGCCGGAGGGCACCGAAGTCGAAGGTGCCGCTCCTCCTTATGCACCGGCGGGCGCACAACGCATTTCCTATGCCTCGCCGCCTTATTCGGGTGCGCTGGCGCTGAAGCTTGCCGTCGAGGCGATCGAAGGCAAGGACGTGCCGAAGACCACCATCCTGCCGCTGCCGGTCGTTACCAATGAGACGATCAAGCTGTGCGACGAAGGCACATGGGCGGAGATGAAGGCCGGCTGCAACGCCTTCAAGCCGTCGCTGGTCTCCAATCCGGGTTGGTTTGCCTCGATCTTCTCGGACCAGACACCCGAGGTCGGCCTTAATGCTGCCCTCGTCGGACAACCGGAGAACTAAGCCTCCCAAGGCCCGTGTGACGATGCACGGACAACTGTCCGTGCGTCGTCAATCCATGCCAAGCCGGCGATCGAGGACAATGACAGAGCACTCCGAGCTCCCCGCCGTCGAGATCGACGGCATCAGCAAGGCGTTCGGCCCGACCGTCGCGCTGGACGGCGTGTCGTTTGCGATCGCGCCCGGCAGCGTCCATGCCCTGCTCGGCGAAAACGGAGCCGGCAAGTCGACACTGGTGAAGCTGCTGTCCGGGCTGGTCCGGCCGAGCCAAGGCCATGTCCGTGTCTTCGGCAAGGAGATCGCTTACGGCGCACCGCGCGCAGCACATGCGCTCGGCATGCAGACAGCATTCCAGGAGATGACCCTGGTGCGCGATCTCTCCGTGCTCGACAACATGCTGCTGCCTTACGCCCCCGTCGGCATCTCCGGCCTGATCCGCCGCGGTGCCGCCCGCAAGGCCGTCCGCCGCCATATCGAAGATCTCGGTTTTTCCGTCGATCTCGATGCCGAGGTGAGCGAGCTCGAGCTTTCGGTGCGCCAGAAGATCGAGATCGCGCGCGCCGTCTACCGCAAGCCGCGCATCCTTTTGCTCGACGAACCGACCTCGACGCTCGCCGGACGCGACGTCGACTGGCTGGGCGACATCATCGCCAGGCTGAAGGCGGCAGGCACCACCATCGTCTTCATCACCCACCGCATGCGCGAGGTCCGCGCTTTTTGCGACACGCTGACGATCCTGAGAAACGGCCGCCACATCGTCACCGCGCCGGTCGCCGATGTCTCGGATGCCGACGTCATCGAAAAGATCATCGGCCGCAGCATCGAGCAGACCTTTCCGCCCAAGCCGGACAGCGCCCAGGCCTTCGGTCCGCCGGTTCTGGGCGTGCGCGACCTCAAGGTCGGGCGCAAGCTCGACGGCGCCGGCTTCGATCTGCGCAAGGGCGAAATCCTCGGCGTCGCCGGGTTGCAAGGCATGGGCCAGCAGGACCTGTTCCTGGCCTGCTTTGGCATGGCCGAGATCGAGCGCGGCCACATCCTCGTCGACGGCCGCAAGGTCTGGCTCGGTTCGCCGGCCGATGCCTTGCGCCCCAACATGGCCATCGGCCTGGTGCCGGAAGACCGCAAATCCGAAGGCCTGTTCCTGAAATTGTCGGGCAGCCAGAACGCCACGCTGCCGGTGATATCGCGCTTCACACGGCTAGGCCTTGTCGACGCGCAAGCCGAGACCCGCTCCGTCGAGGCGGCATTCGCCACTGTCGAGGTCGACCGCCGAGCGCTGTGGACGCGGGCCGGTGCGTTTTCCGGCGGCAACCAGCAGAAGATAGCCATCGCCAAGTGGCTGGTGGCGCAGAGCCGCATCCTGCTGTTGTTCGATCCCACCCGAGGCATCGACGTCGGCACCAAGCACGAGCTTTATGTGATGATGCGAAACTACGTGGCTTCGGGCGGTTCGATCCTGCTGCACTCGACGGAGATCCCCGAACTCGTTCACCAATGCGACAGGGTGCTGGTCCTCTATGACGGGCGCATCGCCGCCGAACTCGAAGGCGACGCCATCACCGAACCGGCCATCATGCGCCCGGCGCTCGGCCATGCCGGGGAAGCCGCCGCATGAGCAGCGCAGCAGCCTCATCCCCTGTTCCCGGCGGCTTCGGACTGCGCCGTGCGCTGGTGCGCAATCGCGGCGCGCTGATCGCCGCGGCCGTCCTGGCGATCCTGCTCTTCGTCGTCGACTGGATCAGCGCCGGGCCGCTGACCTATTTCGATGTGTCGTTCCTGTCGAGCGGCGGCGCCACCTCGGCGCTCGCGGCGATCGGCCAGACGATCGTGATCCTGTCGGGCGGCTTCGACCTGTCCGCCGGCGCGGTGATATCGCTGGTCAATGCCGTGCTGGCATCGAGCATGGATCCGATGGCGCCAGGCGCAAGCATCCTCCTGTGGACCACCGTCGGCATCGGCGTCGGCATGGCGGTGGGCGCCTTCAACGGCTTCTTCATCGCGGTGCTGCGCATGCAGCCGATCGTGGTGACGCTGTCCACCATGTTCATCCTGCAAGGTGTCACGCTGCTGGTGATGGACAAGCCCGGCGGCTTCGTGTCGCCCGATCTCGGCACCTTCTATCTCGGCGACGCGATCGCCGGCTGGCTGCCGATGCCGCTGGTGGTGATCGGTGTCGTCCTGCTCGCCTGGTTCTGGCTGAAGGGAACCCGCTTCGGCACAGCACTCTACGCGCTTGGCAGCGATCCGGAGTCGGCCGCTTCCGTCGGCATCAATGTCGTTCTGGTGCGCTTTGCCGTCTATGTCATCGCCGGCGGCTGCTATGGCCTTGCCGGCGTGTTCATCAGCGCCCAGACCGGCAGCGGCGATCCGCTGGTCGGCAATCCGCTGCTCTTGTCGATGTTCGCGGCGGTCGTCGTCGGCGGCACGCGCCTCGGTG
This sequence comes from Mesorhizobium sp. BR1-1-3, assembly GCF_020165455.1. NCBI lineage: Bacteria > Pseudomonadati > Pseudomonadota > Alphaproteobacteria > Hyphomicrobiales > Phyllobacteriaceae > Mesorhizobium > Mesorhizobium sp. BR1-1-3. The sequence continues at coordinate 14,637 of NZ_JAIUIC010000018.1, read as the reverse complement.
GCGGGCAGGGCGGCCCGGTGGGCTCTGTCTTCGGCGCCTTTATCCTGATGATCGTGGTGAACATCCTGCTGGTGCTCAACGTATCGGCCTATTATGCGACCATCGCCGAAGGCACCATTCTGGTGCTGGCAGCACTTGCCGGCTCGATCTCGCATGCATCGGTGCTTGCCGTGCAACTGCGCGCCGCGCGTGCCCGGCTCGCCGCCTGGCGCGCCGGCATATTGCCCTCGCAGCTCGAGCGCGTGGACCGGCGTCTCAAGATCGCCGAGCCAGCCCATGCCCAGCGCAGTCCGGCATCGCCGCGCCCTGCCTTCCATCTGCGCAATGCGGAAACGCTGCGCTATGCGCTGCCGGCCTATGTCTGCCTGCTGCTCATCGTGCTTGTCACCCAGATCTGGCTCGGCCGCGCCATCCTCAATCCGGGGTACTGGAATTCGCTGCTGGTGCTATCGTCCTTCCTAGCCGTCCTGGCGCTCGGGCAGGGAACCGTCATCCTGACCGGAGGCCTCGATCTCTCCGTGCCGTGGACGATCGGCATCTCCGGCATCATCCTGGCGGGCATGGTCAACGGCTCCGACGCCGCCCTTGTCTATGCCTTGCCGGTCGTCCTGGTGATGGCCTGCGCCATCGGCTTCGCCAATGGTTTCGGCATCGTCTATCTCGGCATCTCGCCGATCGTCATGACGCTCGCCACCAACGGCATTCTGCAAGGCTGTGCGCTGCTCTATTCGCAGGGAACGCCGGCCGGGTTTTCCTCGCCGATGCTGCGCTGGGTCATGACGGCCAAGCTCGCCGGCCTGCTGACTCCAATCGTGCTGCTGATGGTCGTCTTTGTCGTCGCAGCGGTACTCCTGCTTGGCCGCACCCCGTTCGGAAGGCGCGTCTACGGCATCGGCAACGGGCTGCGCGCGGCGCGCTTGTCGGGCATCGGCGTCGAGCGCACGCTGATCCTGGTCTACATGCTTTCGGCCGTCTGCGCGGCTGTTGTCGGCGTCATGCTGACCGGCTTTTCGGGTCAGGCGAGCCTCGGCATGGGCGACGACTATCTATTGCCGTCGATCGCCGTGGTGGTGGTCGGCGGCGCGCTGATCACCGGCGGGCGCGGCCACTATCTCGGCATGCTCGGCGGCGTGTTGTTGCTGACGGCACTGCAGATGCTGCTCGCCGGCACCACGCTTCCCTATGCCACGAGGGCAATTCTTTACGGACTGGTCGTTCTGGGCGCCGTCATGGCGCTGCGCGAACGGCGGCTGCAATGAGAAGGACAGGACCATGAGCACAAGGGCGCCGGCATCGGCGGACGAATTTTTGACCGGGCTGAAAGGCCAGCGCGTGCTGGTGACGGCGGGCGCAGGCGGCATCGGGTTTGCCATAGCCGACACGCTGTCACGCCTCGGCGCCCGCATCGTCGTCTGCGACGTTTCCGACGAGGCGCTGGCCGCTGCTCCCAGCAAGATCGACCTGGTCGCGGCGGTCAAGGCCGACGTCTCGCGCGACGACGACGTCGACCGTCTGTTCGAGGCGGTCGAGAAAAAACTCGGCGGGCTCGATGCGCTGATCAACAATGCCGGCATTGCCGGGCCGACCGGCGGTGTCGACGAGATCGATCCGGCGGACTGGCGGCGTTGCATCGACATCTGCCTGACCGGCCAGTTCCTGTGCGCCCGGCGCGCGGTGCCGCTGATCAAGGCGGCGGGCGGCGGTTCGATCGTCTCGATGTCGTCGGCCGCCGGCCGCCATGGCTACGCCTTCCGCACACCCTATTCGGCGGCCAAGTTCGGTGTCATCGGTTTCACGCAAAGCTTGGCCAAAGAGCTCGGGCCGCACGCCATCAGGGTCAACGCCATCCTGCCCGGCATCATCGAGGGCCCCCGCATCGAAGGGGTTATCTCGGCGCGCGCCAAGCAGGTCGGTATCAGCCACGAGGAGATGACCGGACGCTATCTGCAGAACATCTCGCTGCGCCGCATGACCAGCCCTTATGATGTCGCGTCGATGGTCGCCTTCCTGCTCTCCGATGCGGGGATCAACATTTCCGGCCAGTCGCTCGGCGTCGACGGCAACGTCGAAACACTTTGAGGAACAAACCATGGCCAATGTCGCGATCGTCGGAAGCGGGTTCATCGGGCGGGCCTGGGCGATCAGCTTCGCCCGCGCCGGCCATGACGTGCGGATGTGGGACCAGTCGCCCACTGCCACAGGTGGAGCCCGCGACTACATTGCCGGCGTGCTCGGCGATCTCGCCGCGAACGATCTTCTGCGGGGACAGCAAGCCGGTGAGGTTCTTGACCGTATCTCCGTTGTCGCCGAGCTTGAAGAGGCGTTGGCAGGTGCCGTACATATCCAGGAGAACACGCCCGAGAATCTCGAGGTGAAGCGCAAGGTGTTCTCCTTGATCGACACGCTTGCCGATCCGCGAACAGTCATTGCCAGTTCCACCTCGGCGCTGTTGCCGTCGAAATTCACCGACCATCTGCAAGGGCGGCAGCGCTGCCTGGTCGTGCATCCGATCAACCCGCCCTATCTCATTCCGGCGGCCGAAATCGTGCCGGCGCCGTGGACCTCGGCCGAGACGGTCGAGAGAACCCGCGCCTTCCTCGTCGACGCCGGCCACGCGCCACTGGTCATGCAGCGCGAGCTTGACGGCTTCATCATGAATCGCCTGCAAGGCGCATTGCTGGAGGAAGCTTTCCGGCTTGTCGCCGATGGCTACGCCAGTGTCGAGGATGTCGACGTCGGCATCCGCGACGGGCTGGCGCTGCGCTGGTCGTTCATGGGGCCGTTCGAGACCATCGATCTCAATGCACCCGGCGGCGTGCGCGACTATGTCGAGCGCTATCAGGGCATCTATTCCAACATCTTTCCCCAGACGCAGCGGCGCGTCGACTGGGCCGGCAAGGTCATCGACACGGTCGAGGCTGATCGCCGCAAGCGACTGCCACAGCAAAGCCTAGGCGACCGGCAGGTGTGGCGTGACCGCCGGCTCATGGCGCTCGCCGCCCACAAGAGAAAATCGGATCAGGAGTTTGGAGAATGACGCAAACCAGTCGCAAGCCGGGACCTGCACGGACCAGGGGCAAGGTCATCATCACCTGCGCGGTGACGGGCGCCATCCACACGCCGACCATGTCGCCCTATCTGCCGATCACGCCCGACCAGATCGCTTCGGAGGCGATCGCGGCGGCGGAAGCCGGTGCCGCGATCCTGCATCTACATGCCCGCGATCCGGAAACCGGCAAGCCCGACCAGACGCCGGAGGCCTTCGCCCGCTTCCTGCCGCGCGTCAAGCAAGGCACCAACGCCGCCATCAACATCACCACCGGTGGCAGCCCCTACATGAAGGTCGAGGAGCGCGTGCGCCCGGCCGCCCAGTTCAAGCCGGAAGTCGCCTCGCTCAACATGGGCTCGATCAATTTCGGGCTCTATCACCTGGCCGACAAATACGAGACCTTCAAGTTCGATTGGGAAAAGCCGCATCTGGAAGCGACGCGCGACCTCGTCTTCCGCAACTCATTCAAGGACATCGAGTACATTCTGGCGACCTGCTACGACAACGGCACGCGCTTCGAGTTCGAGTGCTACGACATCGCCCATCTGTACAACCTTTCCCACTTCGCCGACCGTGGGCTGGTGAAGCCGCCTTTCTTCGTGCAGTCGGTGTTCGGGCTGCTCGGCGGCATCGGCACGCATCCAGAAGACGTCGCCCATATGAAGCGCACTGCCGACCGGCTGTTCGGCGACCAGTTCCGGTGGTCGGTGCTGGGCGCCGGCGCCAGCCAACTGCGCATCGCCGCGCAATCGGCGGCCCTTGGCGGCAACATCCGCGTCGGGCTGGAGGACAGTCTGTGGGCGGGCAAGGGAAAGCTTGCCAAATCGAACGCCGAGCAGGTCTTGCTGGCCCGCAAGATCATCGAAGGGCTCGGCATGGAGGTGGCGACGCCCGACGAGGCACGCGAAATCCTGTCATTGAAAGGCGGGGACAAGGTCGCTTTCTGAGGCGGTCCGAGCAATCGCCGCGAGACGCAAAACGGAGGAGGACGGCATGAAGATCGAAGTCGTGGTGGACGTGAAGACCACACTGGGCGAAGGACCGCTGTGGGACGTCGAACAGGAACGACTCTACTGGATCGACAGCTTCGACGGGCGCGTGTTTCGGGCGACCGCCGACGGGCGCGAGATCCGGTCATGGGACGTGCCGATGAAGATCGGCTCAATGGCGCTGCGCAAGGATGGCGGCGGCGCTGTCGTCTCGCTGCAGCGCGGCTTCCATCTGCTCGATTTCGCCACCGGCGAGGTGACGCTGATCCACGATCCCGAGCCGGACAAGCCGATGAACCGGCTCAACGACGGCAAGGTCGACCGGCGCGGCCGTTTCTTCGCCGGCTCCATGGATACGATGGAAGAGGGGCCGTCCGGCGGTCTCTACAGGCTCGATCCGGATTTCTCCGTCACCCGGATCGATTCCGGCATCATCTGCTCCAACGGTCCATGCTGGAGCCCCGACGACCGCACCTTCTATTTCGCCGATACCTGGACCGGGGAGATATGGGCCTACGACTACGATATCGCCACCGGTGCCGCCACCAACAGGCGTACCTTCGTGCGCGTCGACACCAGCCGAGGCGGTGCGGCGGACGGCTCGACCGTCGACGCCGAGGGCTATCTCTGGAATGCGCTGGTCTATGACGGAAGGCTGGTGCGCTACGCGCCCGATGGCAGCATCGATCGCATCATCGACATGCCGGTCAAGAAGATCACCAGCGTCATGTTCGGCGGACCGAAGCTCGACACCCTCTACGTCACCTCGATGGCCAAGCCGCCGCTGCCGCGTTTTCCCGGCGACGGCGTTTTGCGCGGCAGCCTGTTCGCCATATCAGGCCTTGGCGTTAGGGGCGTTGCGGAACCGCGCTTCGGCGGCTGACGCCAGGCAAGCGAAGCGCCGGTAAAATACGCAGATCAGGCCTTGGCGCAGGAATTCGGGCAAGTCTGGCAATTGATGCCGAACGTGTGCATATACAGGCATACATATATCCATGCAGAGGGGTTTCCGTTAGGCTGAGCGCCCCGCGTCAAACGGGAGCATCGATTGCCAGGATTTGCGGAAAGCGTGATGCAGGGGCCGCGAACCGTGGCCGAACAGGTCGCCAATGTCCTGCGTGAAGCGATTGCCAGTGGCACCATCAAGGCGGGCACTTCGCTGCGCCAGGACGAATTGGCCGAGCAGTTTGGCTTCAGCCGCATGCCCATTCGTGACGCCCTTCGCCAATTGGAAGCCGAAGGCATTGTTTCCATCCATCCGACAAAAGGTGCGCAGGTCGCCCGGATGGACAGCGCCGAGATCAGTGAAATCTATGCACTGCGCGAATTGCTCGAATGCGAGGCGTTGCGGCTTTCGCTTCCCAATCTCGCCGGTGACAGGCTCGACGAGGCGGAACAGGTTCTCGATCAGATCGACGCGGAGCGCAATGTCGGCCGATGGGGCGCGCTGAACCGTGCCTTTCATCTGGCTCTCTACGATGCCTGCGGCAACAATCGATTGCTGGCCTTAATCGAGGCGCACCACAATGCCGCCGATCGCTACGTCCGCATCCTGCTGTCGAACCTGGACTATCGCAGCCGCTCGCAGACGGAGCACCGCGATCTGCTGGCCGCCTGCCGGTGGCGCGACGGCGACAGGGCCATAGGCATTCTGAGGCAGCATCTTCGCGAGGGAAGCGAGACGCTGGTCAGCGCGATCAGGGAAGATGGCCTGTCGCGAAAATCCTGACGACATGGCTTGAGTTGCCTCTGCGCACGATCACTGCCACATATTGCAACATCGCTACTCGATCCGAGGATCATCATGTCCCCCGACAGCAGCCTGCCGGCGCGCGCCCTTGCTCCACGTCGCCACGAAGAGATCCTGCGGCGGCTGGGCGCCCAGGGGTCTGTCAGTGTCGCCGAACTGGCCGGGTTCTTCGATGTCTCGCGCGAAACCATCCGCCGTGATTTGAAGCTGCTGTCGGATAAGGGACGGCTCGGCATCGTCCATGGCGGCGCCGCCCGCTTCGAGCCGAGCGAACCGGCAATGAGCTTGCGCAGCCACGAAAATGCCGGAGGCAAGGCCGCGATCGGCAGGCTGGCCGCCGGTCTTGTAAAGGACGGCATGGTGGTGTTCCTCGATTCCGGCACCACCACATTGGCCGTCGCACAAGCCATGGCCGACCTGCGCGATCTCACCATCTGCACGGCGAGCCTGAAGATCGCGCTTCTGCTGTGCCACGTCTCAGGCATGCGCGTGCATGTGCTGGGTGGCGAAGTCGATCCGGGCGAGGAAGCGGCCTCGGGAATCGACATGCTCGAAGCCATGTCGCGCTTTCGCGTTGACATCGCGTTCCTCGGTGGTGGCGCGCTGTCGCCCGACGGCGAGGTGACCGATTTCACCCGCGCCGGCGCCGAACAGCGCAGCCGCATGATCGCGCTTGCCGCCAAAACCTACTTCGTTCTCGACAGCAGCAAGTTCGCAAAGCTGACGCCGCTCAGGATTCCGAATTTTCAACGCGCCGCCGGCGTGATCGTCGACGCGAAACCGCAGGCTGACATCGCTGAAGCGCTTGCGCGCAAAGGGCCTGAGCTGATGATTGCCTCTTTGATGTGATATTTTGTGGTATTTTGTGTTGATATTTGGAATTCGGCTGCTATGATCCAACCGGTGTCAAAACGGCAGGATGTCCCATGGCAAACGAATTCCCCACGCAAGCGCGCGTCGTCATCGTCGGCGGCGGTATCATTGGCTGCTCGGTCGCGTATCATCTGACGAAGCTCGGTTGGACCGATGTCGTGCTGCTCGAACAGGGGCAACTCAGCGGTGGCACCACCTGGCACGCCGCAGGGCTTGTCGGCCAGTTGCGCAGTCATTCCAACATGACCAGCCTGATCAAATACTCCACGCAGCTCTATGGCGAGCTGGAGGCCGAGACCGGGCTCGCCACCGGTTGGAAGAATTGTGGCTCGCTGTCGGTGGCGCGGACCGCCGACCGCATGACGGTGCTGAAGCGCACGGCCGCATCGGCCCGCGCCCAAGGCGTCGAGATCGACGTGATTTCGCCGAAGGAGGCGGCCGATCTATGGCCGGTCATGGCGACCGACGATCTGGTCGGAGCCGTCTGGCTGCCGGGCGACGGCAAGGCCAATCCGACCGATCTCACGCAATCGCTGGCCAAGGGTGCGCGCAATCGCGGCGCGAAAATTTTCGAGCGGGTCAAGGTCACCGGCATCAGCGTGAAGAACGGCGTCGCCTGCGGTGTCGAGACGGACCGCGGCAACATTGCCGCCGAGATCGTCGTCAATTGCGCCGGCCAGTGGGCGCGCAAGGTCGGGCTGATGTGCGGCGTCTCGGTGCCGCTGCATTCGGCCGAGCACATGTACATCGTTACCGGCAGGATCGAGGGCGTGCATCCGGACCTGCCGGTCATGCGCGACCCCGACGGTTTCATCTATTTCAAGGAAGAGGTCGGCGGCCTGGTCATGGGCGGCTTTGAGCCGCACGCTAAGCCGTGGGGCATGAATGGCATTCCCGAAAATTTCGAGTTCGCGCTGTTGCCGGACGATTGGGATCAGTTCGAGATCCTGATGGAAAACGCGCTGGTCCGCGTGCCGCAATTGGCCGAGGCCGAGGTCAAGAAATTCTACAACGGTCCCGAAAGCTTCACGCCGGACAACAATTTTCTCCTCGGCGAGGCGCCGGAACTGAAGAATTTCTATGTCGGCGCCGGCTTCAACTCCATGGGCATCGCCAGCGCCGGCGGCGCGGGCAGGGCGCTGGCGGAATGGATCGTCAACAGCGCGCCGACCATGGATTTGTGGCCGGTCGACATCAGGCGTTTCGCCTCCTTCAACAACAATCCGCGCTGGCTGCATGACCGTGTCAAGGAAACGCTCGGCTTGCATTACGCCATGCCGTGGCCGAACCGTGAACTGGACACGGCGCGGCCGTTCCGCCGCTCGCCGCTCTACGACCGGCTCGCCGCCAAAGGTGCCTGCTTCGGTTCCAAGATGGGCTGGGAGCGCGCCAACTGGTTCGCGGCACCGGGAGAGAAGACCGAGAACGACTATGCCTTCGGCCGCCAGAACTGGCACGAGGCGGTCAAGCGCGAAATGAAGGCGACACGCGAAGCCGTCGCCGTCTTCGACCAGACCTCTTTCGCCAAGCTCCTCGTGCAGGGCCGCGATGCCTGCGCCGTGCTCAACTGGATCTGCGCCGGAAATATCGACGTACCGGACGGTACGTCTGTTTACACGGGCGTGCTCAATGCACGCGGTGGCTATGAGAGCGATCTCACCGTTATGCGGCTCGGCGCGGAGAAATTCCTCATCGTCACCGGGTCCGCACAAGCTGTCCACGATGCCGACTGGATCGTCAAAAACATTCCGTCCGACGCGCATGCAATCGTGACCGACGTCACCTCGTCCTACGCGGTGCTGGCGTTGATGGGACCGCGATCACGCGATCTGCTGGGCAAACTCTCCTCGGCCGATCTTTCCAACGCCGGCTTTCCCTTCGCCACCATCCGCGAGATCGATATCGGCTATGCCACCGCCTATGCCAACCGTATGACCTATGTCGGCGAACTGGGCTGGGAACTGATCGTGCCGACAGAATTCGCCGTCGGCGTCTATGAGGCGTTGCATGAGGCGGGCCGTGAATTCGGTCTGCTGGACGCCGGTTACTACGCGCTCGATGCCTTGCGCATCGAAAAGGGTTTTCGCGCCTGGGGCAGGGAGTTGACGCCTGATATCGACCCCTGGCAGGCCGGGCTTGGCTTCGCCGTGGCGATGGACAAGCCAGGTGACTTTATCGGCCGCGACGCGCTGGTTGAGACGAAGCCATCGGCAGCACCGGCAAGACGCATCGTGCTGTTCACGCTCGATGATGCCGAGCCGATGCTGTGGGGCGGCGAACTGATCCTGCGCGACGGCAAGCCGGTCGGCGAAGTCCGCTCGGCCGCCTACGGCCACACGCTTGGCCGCTCGGTGGCGCTCGGCCTGATCGAGAACGAGGCGGGCGTCGACGCTGCATTTCTCACCGGTGGTCGTTTCGAGATCGACCTTGCCGGCGTTCGCCATGCCGCGACAGCACATCTGCGCAGCCCCTACGATCCGAAGTCGGAGCGGGTGAAGGCTGATGCGGTGGAGATCAGGGCCGCCGCTTAATCCGCCGACATCGAGCGCGCCATATCCAGGAAAGCCCGCACCAGTTTGCCGCCGCTGCGTTCACGCAGGCAGATCAACGCCTCGTCCATCAGGGTCTCGGGAGCATCGATGGTGATCGGCACCAGCCGCGAATCCTGGCCGAATTCGGCCGCCGAGACAAAGCCGATGCCGGCGCCCGAGGCGACGATCTCGCGGACGGCTTCGCGGCCCTCGGCTTCGATCGCCGGCCTCAATTCGATTTTCGAGGCGGCTGCGAGATCTTCGAGTTTCTGACGCGTCTTCGATCCACGCTCGCGCATGACCAGTGATTCCTGCGCGAGCTGCTTGAGGGTGAGCGACTTTTTCGCGGCCAGCGGGTGGTCGACGGATGCAAACGCGATGATCGGCGTCGAGTTGAGTTTCAGCACCTCGAAATCGCGCCCCGTCGGCACCTCGCCCAGCACGCCGATATCGGCATCGTAGCTGTAGAGGCTGCTGATCACCGTCTCGGTGTTGCCGGCGCGCACCGAAACCTGCACGCCGGGGTAGCGGGCCCGGAAGCTGCCGAGAATATGAAGCAGATGATGTGCGGCATCGGCGACGATGCGCAGCGTGCCGGAACGCAGGGCGCGGGACTCCGTCAGGAGTTCGAGCGCCTGTTGCTCGGTATCGAACATGCGGTGGGTTATTTCGAGCAATTTCTGGCCCGAATGGGTCAGCGTGACCTGCTTCTTGTTCCGGTTGAACAGCAGCACATCATACTCTTCCTCGAGCTTGCGCACCTGGTCCGAGATCGCCGGCTGGGTCAGGAAGAGCGCCTCGGCGGCGCGAGAAAAGCCACCGCAGATGGCCACCTGGTGAAAGGCTCGCAACTGGACGTAGCGCATCTCCCGTGCCTCCGACACTTCTGAAATCGCCGACATCTTATCATAAGGATTGCTTAGGAAAAGATCGAAAGGAACGATTTGACTTATGTTTTGCCGACCCTCAGCCTGAGCATGGGTCGACATCCCTGCCGGCCGTTGGCACCGGAGGCGTCGCCATGCAATTTTCCATCATCCTGCTGCATCTGGCGGGTGCGGTCATGCTGCTGCTCTGGGCCGTGCATATGGTGCGCAAGGCTGTCGAGCGGGCCTGCGGGCTCACTTTGCGTGATGCCCTGAGGCAAGCCCGGGGTGAGCGGATCAGATCGGCCGGTGTCGGCACCGTGCTTGCCGTGCTGCTGCAGAGCTCGACCGCCGTCGCTATCCTGGCGGCCGGGTTTGCCGCCAGCGGCATGGTTTCGGTGTCGGCCGGGCTGGCGATCCTGCTGGGCGCCGATCTCGGTTCCGCCCTGGTCGTGCAGGTGCTGTCGTTCGACCTCAGCTGGCTTGTGCCGGCGCTGATCCTGGTCGGCGGCGCGATGGCCCTGAAGTTCGAAGTGGCTGGCATCAGGCATAGCGGGCGAATCCTGATGGGGGTCGCCTTCGTCCTGTTGTCGCTGCATATGATCGGCGAGGCGACCGCACCGATGCGGCAGAGCACCTTGCTGCCACTGGTGATTTCCTATCTGCGCGCGGACTATTTCACCGCCTTTGCCGCCGCTGCCCTGTTCACATGGCTGATCCACTCCAGCGTCGCGGCGATCCTGCTGTTCGTCACGCTTGCCGCGCAAGGCGTCTTGCCGGTCGAGGTCGGTCTGTTCTTCATCCTCGGCGCCAATTGCGGCGGCGCGCTGATCGCGGTTTGGCTGACGCGCGGCGAAGCCGTCGAGGCGCGCCGTATCCCGCTCGGCAATCTGATCTTTCGCGGCACGGCGGCGCTGACGGCTTTGTTCGCGCTTCAGGCCGTGACCTTCCCGGCGCATCTGTTCGGCGCAACCGAAGGCCGCCAGCTGGTCAACCTGCACCTTGCCTTCAATCTGGTGCTGGTCATCTGCTGCTTGCCGTTCACCGGCATGATGGAGCGGCTGGTCGCCTTGTTGATCGCAGACAGGCCGGTGGCAAAGGCCGGAGAGGGTGGAGACCTGATGTCGCGCCGAACCAGCGCGCTCGACCGCACCGTCATGCGCACACCCGGTCTTGCGCTAGCCAGTGCGACCCGCGAGCTGCTGCGCATGGGCGAAGTCGTCGAGGTGATGCTGCGCCCAGTGATGGATTTCTTCGACGCCGGCACCGGCGACCAGATACGCCAGGCCCAAAAACTCGATGAGGAGGTCAACCGCGCCCATACCGAAATCAAGCTCTACATTGCCGAAGTCAATCGCGGCAGCATGAGCGTGGCCGAAGCGCAGCGCGGGATCGAGCTCACCGACTTCGCCATCAATCTCGAACGCGCCGGCGACATCGTCGCCAAGAACCTGCTCGTGCTCACCCAGGAGCTGCGTGACAAGAACCTGCGCTTCTCACGCGACGGCTGGAGCGAACTGGCCGGGCTTCACAACCGTGTCATGGCCAACATGCAGCTTGCACTCAATGTGCTGGTGTCGAGCGATCTCGATTCGGCGCGGCAACTCGTCGTCGAGAAGGAGCGGATGCGCAGACTGGAACGCACGAGCCACGACCGTCACCTCAAGCGCCTGCAATCGGGAATGCCGCAGAGCATCGACACCAGCGACATCCACCTGGAGGCCGTGCGGGCGCTGAAGGAGATCAACTCGCTGATGGCCTCGGTCGCTTATCCCTTGCTGACGCAGAGCGGTGATCTGCTGGAAAGCCGGCTGGCGAGAGGGGCTGCGGAAGTGAGGGCTCCTGCACTGGCCTGAGGACGGATTCCCGCCCGGCAGGTCATTACTAAAATCGATACATCGATACAAAATAACGATTTTACAAATAGATCATTCAGGCCAAGAATAAGGCCACATCGAACGCAGATCGAGCGGAGGACAACATGCTCGCCGAGACGAAATTTGCCGCGGAGCCGCTGGCCAGCCCGGCGCTGGGCGAGCCGTATCTTCTGACCCCGGGGCCGCTCACCACGGCCTATTCGGTCAAGCAGGCGATGTTGCGCGACTGGGGATCGTGGGACGGCGACTTCCGCGCCATGACATCGGATATGCGTCGCCGGCTGCTGGCGCTGACCGGGGACAGGAACGATGAGTTCGACTGCGTGCCGATGCAAGGCAGCGGTTCTTTCTGCGTCGAAGCGATGCTGGGGTCGTTCGTGCCCAGGGACGGCAAGGTTCTTGTGCTGGCCAACGGCGCCTACGGCCTGCGCGCCGCGCAGACCATGCAGTATCTCGGCCGCGCCTATACGCTGATCGACAAGGGCGACTATCTGCCCCCGCGCGGCGACGAGGTGGCAGCGGCCCTCGCGGCCGACCCTGATATCACCCATGTCATCGCCATCCATTGCGAGACCAGTTCCGGCATCCTCAACCCGGTCGCTGAAATTGCCGAAGCCGTCCATGCCAAGGGTCGCAAGCTGCTGGTCGATTCCATGAGTGCGTTCGGCGCCGTGGCGCTCGACGTCAACGAAATCCGCTATGAGGCGATGGTCTCGTCCGCCAACAAGTGCATCGAAGGCGTTCCGGGTTTTGGCTTCATCATCGCCCGCAAGAGCGAACTGGACGCCGCCAAAGGCAGGAGCCATTCGCTGTCGCTCGATGTCCACGCTCAGTGGGCGCACCTGAACAAGACCGGCCAGTGGCGCTACACGCCGCCGACGCATGTCGTGGCCGCCTTCCTCGAAGCACTGCGCCAGCATGAGGCCGAAGGCGGCGTCGCCGGCCGTGGCGCCCGCTATACGAGGAACCGCGACGTCATGGTGGCCGGCATGCGCGACCTCGGTTTCGAGACACTGCTCCGGGATCGCTGGCTGTCGCCGATCATCGTCACCTTCTTCAACCCGGCTCATGCCAGTTTCGCGTTCGACCGTTTCTACGACCTGATGAAGGACAAGGGCTTCATCATCTATCCGGGCAAGCTGACCGCCGTGGATTCGTTCCGCGTCGGCTGCATCGGCCAGATGGACGAACATGTCATGCGCCGCGTCGTCGAGGCGGCGGCGTTCTCGCTTCATGAAATGGGCGTCGACACCGCCGCCCCACCCGCCGCGGCACTTGCCGAACGCGCCAAACTCGCCGCCTGAAGCGGCCGACTTCGAGGATATCAGATGAACCAGATGTCTCCCATCAACGTCGCGGTCAACGGCCGCACCTACGCCTGGCCGCGTGTGCCGGCCATTGCCATCTGCCTTGACGGCTGCGAGCCGGCCTATCTCGACGAGGCAATCGAGGCCGGGCTGATGCCGGCGCTGGTCAGGATCAAGCAGAAGGGCACGGTGCGTTTTGCGCACTCGGTCATTCCGAGCTTCACCAACCCCAACAATCTGTCGATCGCCACCGGCCGACCGCCGTCGGTGCACGGCATTTGCGGTAATTATCTCTATGAGCGCGAGACCGGCAAGGAAGTGATGATGAACGACCCGCGCTTCCTGCGCGCGCCGACCATCTTCCAGGCCTTCTACGATGCCGGCGCCAAGGTCGCCGTGGTCACCGCCAAGGACAAGCTGCGTGCCTTGCTTGGCAAGGGCCTCGCCTTCGATGAAGGCCTCGCGCTGTGCTTCTCTGCGGAAAAGTCCGACACCACGACTATAGCCGAGCACGGCATCGACAATGCCTCGAAGCACTTTGGGCTGCCGGTGCCGGAGGTCTATTCGGCCGAGCTGTCGGAATTCGTCTTCGCCGCCGGCGTGCAGCTGCTGAAGGAGTTCCGCCCCGACATCATGTACCTGACGACCACAGATTATGTGCAGCACAAATATGCGCCGGGCGTGCCGCAGGCCAACGCCTTCTACGAGATGTTCGACAAGTACCTGACCGAGCTCGATGCGCTGGGTGCTGCCATCGTCGTCACCGCCGACCATGGCATGAAACCGAAGCACAAGGCCGACGGCTCGCCCGACGTGGTCTATGTCCAGGATATTCTCGACGACTGGCTGGGCAAGGACGCCGCCCGCGTCATCCTGCCGATCACCGACCCCTATGTCGTGCATCATGGCGCGCTGGGTTCCTTCGCCACCGCCTATCTGCCTGATGGCGCCGACCAGGCCGGCATCATGGCCAGGCTGGCCAAGATCGACGGCATCATGCTGGTCGTCGACAGCCCGACCGCCTGCGAGCGCTTCGAGCTTCCGGCTGACCGCATCGGCGACATCGTGCTGATCTCGACCGAGAACAAGACGATCGGCACCTCGGAACATCGCCATGACCTGGCGGCTCTGAACGAGCCGCTACGGTCGCATGGCGGGCTGACCGAGCAGGAGGTGCCGTTCATCGTCAATCGTGTGCTGCCGGAATTGCCGAACGAGCCGACGCTGCGCAATTTCGATGCCTTCTATTACGCGACGATGGCGGCGGCGCTGGCGGGCTGAGCCAATGTCGACCCCCACTCCGCCGAGCTACGCTCGGCACCTTGTATCTACACGAGAGAGATTTCGTGGGATTAGAGCGATTGAGCCAAGGTCCGGGTGGCCGCCCGGACCTTG
>NZ_JAIUIC010000017.1:0-155620 GCF_020165455.1 Mesorhizobium sp. BR1-1-3 | reverse complement strand
TTGCCGACCTCGGCCGTGAACTGGTTGGCCGCCACACCGTCGGTGTCGGCATGTGCCGTCGGCACGTCGTCGATGATGTTGATGACCAGGTTGCCGGCCGGCGCGCTGTCGCCGTCGGCGTCGGTGACGACGACCGCGAAGCTGGCGTTGGTGCTGTTGCCCGACGTGTTGTCGAGCAGCGTGTAGGAATAGTTGATCGTGCCGGCGCCGGTGGTGGCATTGTAGACATAGCTTGCCGTCAGTGAGCCGGTGGCATCGCTGAAGGTCTGGGCCGCACCGGTCAGCGCATGGCCGCCGAGCGACACCGTCGTCAGGCCGTCTGGCGATGTGAAGCCGATGGTGCCCGAAGTCGTCTCCGAGGGCGCCGCTGCGTCCGAGCCCTGAGACTCGCTACCGCGTGCCGCCAGGCCCGCTTCATAGACCGTCGTCGTCACGCCGCCCGGTGCCGGGATGCTGTCGGTCGGCGTGGAGTTGCCGATCGAGATGGTCAGCGTGGTGTGCGACAGGTCGCCGTCGCCGTCCTTGATGGTGTAGGTGAAGACGTCATCGTGGCCGCCGGCCGTGCCGGCGTCGCGCACATAGGAGTAGGTGCCGTCCGCGGCCAGCGTCAGCTTGCCGTAGGTGCCCTGGATCGCAGTGCCGAGCGTGCCCGTGCTGTCGAGGTCGGCATTGACGGTGCCGGCCTGGACGCCAACCACCGCCGCGCCATCGGCGCCCTTGACGTCGACGCCGGTCACCGGCGAAGTGGTGCCCACCGCCGTCAGCACATTGCCGACCTCGGCCGTGAACTGGTTGGCCGCCACACCGTCGGTGTCGGCATGTGCCGTCGGCACGTCGTCGATGATCTGGACCGAAAGCGTGCCTGGAAGGGACACGTCGCCGTCGGTGTCGGTGACCGTCACCGTCAGGTTTTCGAAGATGGAATCGGTGCCCGCGCCGGGATGGGGCTCATTATGGACCAGCGTGTAGATGTAGCTCACCTGGCCGGTGCTGGCGTCGTAGCCGTTGATGGTCAGCGTGTTGCCGAACGGCGTGGTGATGCTGACCGGATTTGCCGCGCTGTCGGCAAGGGCGGCGCCCGAAATATCCTGGCCGGCGATGGTGAGCTTACCGATGCCGTCAGCCGAGGTGACGGTGAACGCGCCGGTGCCGGTCTCGCTGGTGTCAGGGGCCGAGGTCAGGCCCTTTTCGTACACGATGGTGTCGCCGCCATCGACCGCAGGCGTCAGGTCGAGAATCGACGGCGTGGAGTCAGGTCGAAGGCTCGGGAACAGCTCACGCGCCTCCAAGCGACCAAACTGCAAATCCGTCGGCGGCAGCAATGCCGACAGGTCGAACCCGTCGCCGATGCCGCCGGGGGGAACCGAGAAATCACCGCCTGCGCTTGAATTCGAACCGCCGGGGCCGGCCGAGATGGAACCGTCGGCGCCGAAGGCGACATCGACATGGCTGGCTTCCAGCGCCGCCAGCAAGGCAACGCGCGGCACCTCGACGTCGCCGATGATGAAGGTCGGCACGTTCAGGGCGCCATCCTTGATCACGATCACCGAGCCGTCGGCCTGCTCGAGCACAAGGTTTTGGCCGTCCACCTTGATGTTGTCGATGGAAGCGTTGGCAGGAAGCCTTACCACGTGGCTGGCGTCGGCTACATATTCGTGCGGCGCAGCTGCCGGCAGCGTCTTCGCTTCCGCGGGGGCTTCCGGCTTGACGGGCGCTCCGCCGCCGACATCGACCGGCACCGGTTCGGACGCTGCCGGTGCGGCCTGCTGCGTCGAATTTGCCTGTGCGACCCGGATCTCCGCCGGCGATGCCTGATCGCCGTGTTCACTGGACGCGGAATGCTCGTTCAAGGAACCCGAAAAGCTGTCCAACTCGATATTGTTCGTCATGGCTGAAACCCCTCCGATATTTACCGGATAGAGACAGCGGCCATTTCTACTTTGCAACTGCCCCCTAATCTATTTCATATATTATGATATGCATTGCTCGGCATTTTTTACACGTGGTAAACCGCGACAATATAACCTGATATATGCTGGCTTCCGGAGGCTTCCCTGACGGAGGACTGGCCGAGATTTTTTGGTAAATCAAAGTATAAAATTGAATAAAATTTTATATAAAAGGGATGAAGACAGTTGCTGGATATTTATCCACCTTCCTTTCCAATAATTTGAGACAAGATTGGTAGCGTCCACAGTCAAAGGTGGGCGTTATGAAAAAGCAAAAATCGGTTCCGGGGAAAACCGGGCTCCAGATGCTCCTGCTGGCAATCGGGCTTGTCGGCCTGGCGGGGCCGTCATTCGCCAGCGATATCCCCGCACCCGGCAGGCCCCAGGAGAAGGTCCAGACGCCGCCCTGTCTCGGCGGTGTTTCACTGACGAGGCCCCAGCCCTGGCAGCCTGCGGACGCTTACCGGATCGGCATGGTCACCGGCAGCCATGGCCCGGATGTCGGCCGCGGGGACGGCTCGTCAACGGCGCGAGATGACGCCGGAATAGATCCGGTGCAGACCGCGTCGATTATTCCAGGGGTCTTCGGATCGGTTGCCTTGTCCATGCGCAATTTTCCCGTCGCGGCACGCTGGGCGCCTGTCTACCGGGCAATCACCGCCTGCTCGGCAGGCAGCCCCTGCGAGCACAAGAGCACGGCTTTTGCCGGCATGATCGCTGCCGCTCAAGGCAAGGGATTCAGCGAGAAGCTGTCCTTCGTCAACAGCAGCGTCAATCGCCTGATCGCCTACAGGAAAGACAGCGTCGTCTACGGCAAGCTCGACTATTGGGCGAAGCCTTCGGAGATTCTCGAGCGGCGAGCCGGCGATTGCGAGGATTTTGCCATCCTCAAGATGACGGCCCTGCTGAGGGCCGGCATTCCGACGCAAAGCATGGCGCTTGTCGTCCTCCAGGATCGCAAGAGAGGCTTCTTTCACGCAGTGCTGTCGGTGAGCACAGGCAGCGGCACCTTCATTCTCGACAGCCTCAGCAACACCGTTATGCGTGACAGCGATCTCCCGGATTACGTCCCGCTCTATTCGTTCAGCACGGACCGGGCCTGGATCCACGGTTCAAGACCGGGCGGCGCCCAGATGGCCGACATCAAGGGCGGTTTCGCAACCGTCGCACCCGGCGAAGGTTTTCAGCCATAGGGTTTCGGCCAGTCCAAGCCATAGGTTCTCGCCAAGGACTGGCGGGCATTCAGCCGCCGAAGACGAACGCCATCAGCAGTTCCGGCTCGAGCACCGGAGCCCGCACCGCATTCAATTGCCCCCGGTATCGACGGTCACCCGCGCCGATGACAAAACCGGTGGCCACCGGCGATTCGCCATTGGCGTCGAGCCGCGTGAAGATGTCGGCCACATTGAGGTCCAGCGCCAGCTTGAGGTCGTGCCGTGCGTCATCGCTTGGGGCGATCGGCAATTGGCGTTTGACCAGTTGCTGGAACGGCGCGTTGAACGACAGGATCTTCTTCGACGAAGCCAGGGCAAAGGCCGGAGACGGGCACGCGACCAGTATGGCGTTGATGGTGTTGATCGATGCAAGCCTTCGCAAGGTCAGGTTTTCGTCCCCCAACCCACGCATGCAGGCCACCCGGATCGCGGATGTCAGATTGCCTGTCTGGGCCTGGCTTTCGGCGATCTCGTCGATGAGCATGCCGATCGTGCACTTCCTGCTTTCGGCCATCTGCTTCAGCGACATCCAGAATGCCCGCTCCAGACGAATGCCGCGCCGTATGCCGCCTCGCGCCACGACCCGAAACTCCAGCCCGAAATCCTCGGCAGCGACTGGCGCAAGCAGCCGCTCGCGATCGGAATGATGAGGGCTGGCGCTACCGCTCACTCATCGCCTCCTCGCGCGCTTTGTTGATCGGCTTCAGGAGGTAGTGCAGGATCGTCTTGCGCCCGGTCTTGATGTCGACCGAGCAGATCATTCCGGGGATGATCGAATAGGCCTTGCCGTCTCTTTGAAGGGTCGATTTGTCCGTCGCCACGCGCACCTGATAATAAGGCTCCCCCGTTTTCTGATCGACCAGGCTGTCGGCTGTGATGTTGGAGACCTTGCCCTCGATGCCGCCGAAGATCGAGAAGTCATAGGCGGTGACCTTGATAAGGGCTTCCTGGTCGGGCCGGATGAAGGCGACATCCCGCGGCGAGACCCGTGCCTCCACCAGCAACGTTTCGGAGGTTGGCACGATGCCGGCCACGACGGCGCCAGGCTGGACGAAGGCGCCGACCGTGTTCAACTCCAGCGTGTTGACGATGCCGTCCACGGGAGACCGGATATCGGTGCGCGCGACCTTGTCGGTGGCTCCCCTTATGGTCTCATCCACCACCGAAAGGTCCGCCAGCGCCTGGGTAAGGTCGTCCAGCGCCTCCTGCTGCAATTGCAGGCCGAGTTCCTCGACCTGAAGCTGAGCTTCCGTGATCGACGATTTGATCTTCTTTATCGTTTCGCCGGCAAGGTTCAGCTGGCCGTTGAGTTCGGTCTGCTCGCGCTCTACCCGGAGCTGCTCGGTCCTTGCCATCAGGCCTTTCTTGACCATCGCATCGACCAGTTTTGCCTCCTGGTCGCTGACCGCCAGGTTCTTGGTAAGACGATCGGAATTGGCCTCCGCCTCGGCAAGTTCCTTCTCGCGCTGATCGAGGCGTGACTTGAGCACGGACAGCTTGTTGTCGAAGTTCCCGCGCCGGGCGATGAGCAGCTTCTGTTCATTGTCGCAGATTTGCGGAGCGACCGACTGGATGTCCTGCGGGCACGGAAATGGGCCCGAGAGATTGCCGGCCTGTTCGTATTTCAGCCTTGCTATGCGCACTTCCAGCGCGCGCGCCTTGGCCTGCTGCTCGCCAAGGCTGGACGTGTTGAGCGTGTTGTCCAGGCGGATGATGAGATCGTTCTTCTTGACGACCTGGCCGATCGTCACGGCGATTTCCTGAACCACACCGGCCTCGCTCGCCTGGATGATCTGGGTCTTGGAAGCAGGTATGACCTTGCCGTCGCCGCGTGCGATCTCATCGACTTCGGCAAAGGACGCCCAGGCGACAAAAACGACGAAGAGCGCTCCGATGATGAATATAGACGCCGACGCAAACAGCGGCGGCCGATCTTCCCTGGCAAGCATTTCCCACGCCCCAACGCATTGGATGCAGCAATAATTGTTTTGTCAGGCGCTTGTTTTCTGCAACGCCTGTATGACTTGGTCCTTCGGTCCGTCGGCAACGATTTTGCCCTGTTCGATAACGATCAGGCGGTCGGCCAGTTCAAGCATGCTGAACCGATGTGTGGAGACGATCAGCGTCGTGTCGCGGTCAAAGGCGACTTTGAGCTGCTTGATCAACTGGCGTTCGGAAGCAAGATCCATCGAGCCCGACGGCTCGTCCAGAAAGACGATTTTCGGTTTGGTCAGCAGCAGGCGCGCGATCGCCACCGTCTGCCTTTGGCCGCCCGAAAGATTGGTGCCGCGCTCGCCG
Source organism: Mesorhizobium sp. BR1-1-3 (assembly GCF_020165455.1). Taxonomy (NCBI): domain Bacteria; kingdom Pseudomonadati; phylum Pseudomonadota; class Alphaproteobacteria; order Hyphomicrobiales; family Phyllobacteriaceae; genus Mesorhizobium; species Mesorhizobium sp. BR1-1-3. The sequence continues at coordinate 150,159 of NZ_JAIUIC010000017.1, read as the reverse complement.
ACATTCATGTCGTAGCCGCGCGGGTGGCGTGAAACGAAATCGTCGACGCCGGCAGCCTTTGCCGCTTCGATGATCTGTTCGTCTGTAGCCTCGGGGCATGCCATCAGGAGGTTTTCCTTGATGGTGCCCGAGAACAGGTCGCCGGCCTGCGCAACGATGCCGACCGCGGCGCGAACCTCGGACGGGTGATACTGGCGAATGTCGATCCCATCCAGCAGCAACTCACCGGAAGTCGGCAGGAAGAGCCGGCCGACCAGCCGACCCATCGTCGTCTTTCCCGATCCTATGCGGCCGATGATGCCGATCCGCTCACCCGGCTTGACCGAGAAATTCAGGCCGGTCAAAACTTCGTTTTCCGAGCCTGGATAGACAAACCCGACATTCCTGAACACCATCGCGCCCTTGCGGATGGGGCGGTTGACGAAGCCCACCGTGTCGGGCCGGTCTTCCGGTTGAGCCATGATCGAATTCACCATCCTCAGCGAGAGCATGGCCTGGCGGAACCGGGACAACGTTATGGCGATCTGGCCGAGCGGCGCCACGGCCCTGCTCGCCAGCATCACCGTTCCTATGATTGCTCCTGTCGAAACATGCCCTTCTGAGAAGGCATAGGCGCCGGCCACGACCAGGGCGACGGTCACCAGCTGCTGTATGGACTGGGTGATGTTGCCCGCTGCCGCCGAAAGCTGCTTGATCTTCTCGGACGTGTTGGCGGCGTTCTTGGAGTGCTCGCCCCATTTCCGCAGCAGATACGCCTCGGCGCGCAGCGACTTGATGGTCTCCAGCGTCGAGATGGATTCGACCAGCAGGGCCTGGCGCTGCGATGCTTCGTTCATCGAGGCTGCGACGCGCTTGCCGATGCGGCGCTGGGTGACCAGGCCGACGATGACGGACATCACGAAGGCCAGCGCCGGTATGATCACCAGCCAGCCGCCTATTGCATAGATCACAAGGAGAAAGACGAAGACGAATGCCGTGTCGATGAACACGCTTATGGTGTTGGAGGTGAAGAACTCCCTGACGAACTCATATTGCGTGACCCTGTTTGCGTATTCACCGGTCGAGCCGGGGCGCGCCGAAAGCGACGAGTTCAGCACTTTTTCGAACAGCAGATAGGATATCCGCAGATCCGCCTTGCGCCCGGCATAGTCGATGAGGGAAGCCCTGGCCGTCTTCAAAAGCAGGTCGAACAGGATGACCGCACCGATGCCGAGAGCCAGCACCCACAGTGTCGATATCGCCTTGTTCGGCAGGATCCTGTCGTAGACGTTCATGGTGAAGATCGGCGAGGCTATGGCCAGCAGATTGATGAACACCGCCGCCAGGACGACTTTCGAGTAGGTGCGCCAGAAAGCGCCCATCGTCCCCGTAAGCCAATGTCTTCGCTCGATCCTGGCCGCCGAGCCGACCGACATGGTCTCGGCGGCATTGGCATAGGTGATCGAAAAGGAAGCGCCGCCGCTGATGTAGCTGGCGGCCAGTTCCGACCGGCCGATCGTGGTGCGGCCGTCTTCCTGGGGCGCGGTGATATACGCATCGCCTTCGCCTAGAGCGAGCAGGGCGACGGGCAATTGGCTGACGCGAAAGACGATGGCCGGCAGGTCGATACGCCCCCTGAGAAAATCGCGATGATTGAACTCGGTGACTTCCAGGCCGATGCGTTCGGCAAGGTGCCTGATGTCGTCGGCCGCAATTCGCGTGTCCGAGAGCGGCACGCCGGCAAACAGCACGGTCTCCGCGCTCGGCCTGCCGAGATATCCGGCAACGGCCGAGAAGCAGGCCTTGAACGCCTCCTTCGGGGAGAGGATGTTGGGTTGCTGGTTCACGATCTGCCCGTCAGGACGCTCGCTGGACCTTGTGCTGTCCTATTTCTTCCTCACCGGAGCGAGAATATCGAATGGCAGGTCGTTCTTCTGCTCCGATGGCGTCCGCGCATAGGTTTCTGTGTCCGCGGTTTCCGGTGCTGCGAACTCGGTGCGTGCATAGGCCGTCGCTTGCTTTGCCGGCTCGAGATTCATCGTTTTCAGCAACTGTCCGGTCGCGGCCAGGAGCCGGTACTGGGCAAACAGCGATGCGTAGGACGCGGTATCCGCCAGCGTTGCCGTGTTGAACCGTGTATTCTGCGCGTCGAGCACGTCGAGCAGCGAACGCTGTCCGACCTTGAACTGCTCGCGATAGGAAGCAACCAGCTTCTCATTGGCAGCGGCTTGTTGCCTCAGGGTCTTTGCCAGATCGGCTTGCCGGAAACGGCGATCCCATGAGGTGCGAACGGCTTCCTCGATTTCGCGCTGGACCTGATGCAGCGCGAGACGCTGTTCACTGGTGCGGCGGATCTGCTCCTGCTCGTTGGCCTTGTCGATGCCACCGCGGTAGAGGTTCCAGCGCAGGACCACGCGCGCCTGCAGGTCGGTGGTGTCGCCATCGTCGCCGTCAATGTCGGTTCCTGCCCGGGCCCGACCTTCAGCGATGATGGAGGGGCCAAATTTTGCCCGCGCAGCGTCCACGAGGGAGGCCGCCGCGTCGATGTCGCTGTTGGCCATGTGTACGCGCGGATTGCTTTCCCGCGCCAACCCTATCGCGTCGTCGAGCGAGCGCGGGAGTGCGGCCGAGACATCGCCGGGCCTCGAAGGGCTGGTCAGTGGCTTTCCGACGGTTTTGAAGAAGCGGATCTTGGCCGCTTCCAGTTCCTCGGTCGCCTCCTGCATGCGCGCCTTGGCGGCGAACAGCCGTTCCTCGGCCTGTTGCCGGTCGGCCTCGTTCAGCGCGCCGCCCGAGATGCCTTGCCGGATGTCGCCGAGAATTGCCTGGTGGAAGCCGAGATTTTTCTTCGCTTCGGCAACGATCGAGGCCTGCAGCATGTATTCCAGATAGTCCTGGACAACGGACAACCCGATGAATTCGGACCGTTCCAGAACGCGGAACGAAGCGCCGTCGACGCGCGATGCCTGACGGTTCAATTCGGCCCGCCTTCCGCCGCTGTCATAAAGCGTCTGCGAAACGGTAAGATCCGTTTCAGCCGGATAGAGCGCATCGCCTTCGATGGAAAGAGAGCGCCGGGACGGATTGTCGAGCCGGCGAACGCCAGCCGATGCCTCGACATCGACACTGGGAAGATAAAGGCCCTTGGCCTGCCGCAACTCGAACTCGATGGCTTCGCGATTTTCGATCGCCTGTCCAATCTCGGGATTGGACTCCACCGCGACAGCCATCGCCTCCTTGAGCGTGAGCGCGTGAGCGCTGCCGCAGGTCAGCATGGTGGCCGCCATCAAAAGACCAAGGCGCCTGCCTATAGTCGACATGTTTGTCGTATTCATTAATCCCACCCTAACGTTTCCCCAGCGTCCTTTTCAGAGCGCTAACCAAGCCAAGGCCTGCCCGTCGGTGGATTATTCACAGATTCACGAAATATGTGAGCGATTATTGATTTAGAGATCGCTAAATAGCTTTTTTGGGCAACAAGGCTGCGAGATGTAGCAAAAATAGCACATAACGTCGGCTCGCTGCGGTTGTATCCGGACGCCGCATTCAGTGGGAAAGCACAAAAAACGGCAGGCCAGTGGGCGGTATGGCCAGAATCATGGCCGGTTCGGATAGCGGCTGTCGATGATCCAACCTGAAGTTGAGCCCTTTTCAGGCACGCCCCTTCGGATGCCGCGTCCAAAAATACTCCATCGCGGCGGCCGGCGTACGTTTCATGTGGCTCACTGCGGCCAAAAGCTGGTCAGCGCGCACCCTAATTTGCGCTCAACGCCACCATGCGGTCGAGCGCCGCGGTCAGGCCGCGAAGCGACACAGGGAAGCTCAGCGGGGTCTCGGCGTCCGTCGTGACATTGAGCTTCAGCACCGAGCCTCCCCTCAGCTTTCCAAGCGTCGGCCGATCGACCGTAAAGACGGAGACGCAACCCGTCGGCAGGCAGGTCCTGAAGCGCTGCGGGGACAGCGGCGGTTGATCGTCGATCTGCAGCGTCACGCCCGGATCAAGGAGGATGCCGAAGGGCAGAAGCAGGGTAGCCGTCGTCGAACCGTCCGGGCGTGCCGCGATCTCCATGGCAAGAAGCCTCTGCCCGTTCTGCTGGACCTGGTCTTGCGCAAGCGAGCACACTCTCGCCTTTTCCCGTACCGAACAGGTCACGCTCCAGTCCTGATAGACCTCACGCAGCGATGAGGGTCCATCCGGGACAGCCGCCACCTGTTGCTGGGCAGACGCCGGCGACATCAATGAGAATAGAATTGCTCCACATGCGGAGACGGCCTTCGGGCCAAGCTTCATGTGCAGACCCATTCGCGGATCTTGCATTTCTCTCCCGTCGCCTCGCAGGCCTGCAAAGCGAGATCCTCCGCTTCCCGACGGGTCTCGGCCGAGTTCACGCCCCAGGGCGTGAAACGGTTCTCCACTTTGTCTGCCACGGCAAGCGCACCGCAGTGCTTGTAGGGAAAGCCGGTCTCGTCGTCATCATTCCAATGGCGATGGTTGCGGAAGACGGTGACGACGTTGCAGGCCTTTCCGCCTGCGTTCTCGCAATATTTCTGTGCGATGTCCTTCGCTTCCTGCCGCTTGTCGGCGCCCCAGAAGAAGCCGTATTTGCTATCGGCCTGCGAATAGGCAATGGCCGCCCATATGCCTTTTTCCTCCTGTTGCGGTTCCGATGGGGCCACAAGGTCGGCTGAGACGACTTGTCCGCTCCACAAAAAGGTCAAGCCCAAAACTGCCAAAGCCTGCAATCTCATGGTCGGCATCCTTTCCTTGACCTCACTCGCTTCGCGTCCTACTTCGCCGCCGAAGCAAGGGAGATCACCACACAGCTTTTGCCCGTCGGCAGGAGAAGCGCTTCACCGGCATTGCCGCCGAGCTCGTAGACCTCGACCTGCCCGAGATGGTCGGTGATCTTGCTGCCCTGCGGCAGGATGGATGGGATGTCGGCGCACGGGCTGGCGAATGGCGCCACCCGCACCATCGCCCCTTCGCAACCCGTGGCGGTGGGCGATGCGAAGACGATGCCGGCGGCCGGGCCGCTATAGCGTTCCGACGCATAGTCCATGCCGACAAAGGCCTGGATGGCGTGCTTGTCGGCGGCCTGGTCGTTCCACAGGGATTTGACGCTGTATTTCGTGCCGGTCGTCAGGATCTGTCCGAGCACTGGATAGACGGTCGAGCAGGCCTGCACACCGGCCTGCTTGACATGCTCGAGGAAGGGCGTGTCCGGAAGCACGGGGGCCGCCGCTGTTGCTGCAGGTGCGGCCGTCGCGCCGCCGACCAGATTGGCGACCGCGGCGTAATTCCCGGCGGCGAAGCCAAGCCCCGCCACGACCAATCCCAGCAGTGAATATCCGGCCGCGCGTGGCCAGCGCCTTGGGGGCTCGGCCCGCCTCTGCCGATCCGCCTCGACGCTCGGAGTGCGTTTGGCGGACGTGAACTGGTCCTGCTGGCTCATGGTGGCGCCTCGGTTATTTGAGTGGTGAAAGGGCGTCTGACAGCCCCTTGAGCGTTGCGGTAACGGTGATCGTCTGCCCATCGACCGTCGAGTAGGAGATCGCCGGCGTCGCGTTCTGCGATATCTGCCGGCGCATGACGGGGCCGACCGGCAACATGCCGACACAGACCATTTCGTTGCAGCCGTTCAGCTGCACGTCGATCGGCTGCTTCTGTCCATCGAATTTCACGGACACAAGGCCATCGCTCCTGGCGTTCGGGGCGGTGCGCAGGATCATGTACGGCTTGCCGTCCTGGGTGGCGGCAAGCGACCAGCTGAAGGCCATCTTGCCGGACGCGTCCTCGATGATCTGCGAGACGTTGCAGACCTTCTTGCGGGCTTTGAGGTTCTCGTCGCAGATCAGCGTCCAGTTGTCGAATGGGCGTATGGTGCGCTGGTAGTCTCCGAGCTTCACCTCGGGCGGGAGCACCACGTCCGAAGGCTTGATCCTGTAGGTCGACGCAACCTGCCCGGCGGCAGGCACGAGGCCGCCGCAAAGCGCCAGGCAGGTCAGGGCAACAAGTCCTTTCATCCCTGCCTCAGTTCAAGGTGAAGCTGATGCCGGCGCCGACGCCGACATGCCCACCCGCTGCCGTGCCCGACAGGTTGCCGCGGATGCGGCCGTCCTCGCTGGTGTAGCCCGCACCGAAGGCGAATGCGCCTGCGTCGCGCCAGAGGCCGCCACCCGCCGCGACGCTCAGCTTTCCGGGCCGGTCGTCGTAGCGCAGCGAGGCGGCGGCGAGACCTATCGCGGCCGCCTGCCTGGCCTCGTCGCGGATGCCGTTGATGTCCGAATTGAGCTGACCGAGCTTCTGGTCGGTATAGTCGTTGGCCTGCTGCAGGGTCGTGGCGGCTACCTTGTCGGTGTAGTCGTTGGACGTATCGATAGCGTAAGCCACGCGGTTGTCCGTATAGCTCTTGCCGGCGGTCAGGCCCTGGTTCATCTGGTCGACATTGACCGCATCGGTCCCTTTGACGCCGGGGCCGACATTGGAGATGACGACCGGCGCGTTGACGTCGCCACCCTGCAGCGTGATGGTGTTCGACTTGACGCCGCCCGGGGCGTCATAGGTCACCGCGTTCTGGGTGAGGTTTCCGACGCCGGCTTTCAAATCCTCGATCGCCGTGTTGGTGGCGTAGAGCTGCGAGCCGTTGATCGCATCCGTGCTGCCGGCATCGACGCGCCCGGCGGCGACATTGGTGATCGTCCGCTCGGCGCCGGCATCGCCGACGCTGACGGTTCCGGTCGGAGTCGTTCCGGCGAAGGTGTAGGTCTTGCCGCCGATTACGGTGCTGGAGGTGCCGACGGCTGTCTGCGTCACCGAGCCGGAGCCGAGCGCCACATCGTTGGCGTTGTTGGCCTGCGCACCCTGGCCGAGCGCGACGGCGCCCGCCCCGGTAGCCGTCGAGCCATGGCCCGCAGCCACGCTCTCGGCGCCGCTCGCCACGCTTTCCGGCCCGATCGCCACCGCGTTGGTGCCGCCGGCGATGCTGTCGGCCAGCGTCGAATTGGCGTGGAAGTATTTGATGCCGCCGCCATTGCTGATGGTGGTCAGGGCATTGTCGACGGCCGTCAGGCCGTCATAGACGGTCGAGTAGTTGTTGCCCTGGATAGTGTAGGTCGGGCCGGTGATCGAGCCGTCGGGATTGATCGTGGTAACGCCGCCGAACAGGTCGGTGACGTTTTTCGTCACGCCGCGCAACTGCGAGACGTTGACGCCGTCGGTATCGGCCGAACCCGCTGCGACATTGGTCAGCTTGCGTTCGGCCCCGGCGGCGCCGATCGACACCTCGCCGACCGAGGTCTGCGGACCGGCGAGCGCGAAGGCCGTGTAGCCGGCCTGCGCGCCGACCGTGGTGATGGATTGCGCACCGAGCGCCACGCTGTTGATGAAGGTGCTCTGGGCGCCGGCGCCGAGCGCCACCGACTGGACCCCGGACGCCAGCGAATTGGTGCCGAGCGCCAGGCCGTCGGCCAGCAACACATGGGCGTTCTGGCCGATGGCCGTTCCGCCGGGTGCTGTCAGGTCGACGATGGCGCCATTGCCGATGCCGATGCCATTGTCGCCGTTGACGACAGTCGTCGGGCCGACCGCGACCGATTCCGCGCCGACCGCGAGCGAGTCGCCCGCCGCCGAATTGGCGTGGAAGTATTTCGTCGAGGTAACCGATACGGCAGCGATGGCGCCGGCGAGCTGGCGCACCGTCACTGCGTCCTGGTCCTGCGTGCCGTCGGCCACGTTGGTGATCTGCCGGTAGGAGTTGACATCGCCGACCGAAACGGCGCCGAGCAGCGTCTTGTCGCTCGTGTTGTACTGGATGAAGTTGGACGGACCGGCCGCGATCTGGCCGGTGGCCGGAGCGATCGCGCGATCGGAGATCGAACCCGAGCCCAGCGCCACGCTGCCGTCGATGCTGGCCTTGCTGTCGCGGCCGAGCGACAGCGCGCTGACGCCGGTCGCGGTCGCATTGTAGCCGACCGCTGTGGACCCGACGCCTTGGGCGAAGGAATCGGTCTGCGCCAGCCCGGCCTCGTTGGTGCGGGCGTAGCGGATGCCTATGCCATTGGCATCGGTATAGGCCGTCGAGGTGTCGCCGGCGATGTTGTTGAACGTGTTGCCGAGATTGGTGACGGAACCGCCGATGGTGCTGAGCGTGGTGCCGATGGCGTCGACGGCCTGGTTGGTGGCGGCGAGCTGCGAACCGTTGATGGCATCGGTCGACGTCGAACTGATCCGTCCGGCGGCGACGTTGGTGATGGTGCGTTCGGCGCCGACCGCGCCGACGCTGACCGTCGAGGTCGGGTTGGTGCCCTGGAAGGCGTAGGTGGTGCCATTGATCACGGTGCTGGGCGTGCCGACGGCGACGTCGGTGACACTGCCTGAGCCGAGCGCCACGTCGCCCGCATTGCCAGCAGCAGAGCCGGCGCCCAGCGCGAGCGCGTTCTGGGCGACGGCATTGGCGCCTACACCAACAGCAGTCGCCTGAACGCCAGCCGCAAGCGAGTTCTGGCCGATCGCCGTGCTGGACGTGGCTGTGGCGGTGGCGTTGGCGCCAATGGCGGTGCTGTATTGGCCCGAGGCCTTGGAGATGTACCCCAGTGCCGTTGCGTCGAGCGCCGACGCGACGGCGCCACTGCCGATGGCCGAGGCGTTGGCGTCGGAGGCGCTCGAATTGACGCCGGCCGCGATGGCGTTCGTCCCCGTCGCGGTCGCGACGGGTCCGATGGCGACCGAGTCCGTACCAATGGCCGAGGAGTCCGCCGCCGTCGAGTTGGCGTGGAAATATTTGATGCCGCCGCCGACGTTGAGATTGTTGACGACGGCGCCGATGGCGTCCACCGCCTGGTTGGTGGCGGCGAGCTGCGAGCCATTGATCGCGTCGGTCGATGTTGAACTGATCCGCCCAGCAGCGACGTTGGTGATGGTGCGTTCGGCGCCGGGTGCACCGATGCTGACCGTCGAGGTCGGATTGGTGCCCTGGAAGGCGTAGGTCGTTCCGTTGACCACACCGCTGGCCGTGCCGACCGCCGTGGTGGTGACCGAGCCCGAACCGAGCGCGACATCGCCGGAGCTTGCCGCCGCTGTCGCGCCATCGCCCAGTGCGACGTTCCCGGCGAGGCCGGCTGCGCCCGCCGTCGAGCCGTTGCCCAGCGCCACCGAGCCTTGCCCGATCGCCTTGTTGCTGTTGCCGATGGCGACGGCGCCGTTGGCCATATTGGCCGCGGTGGCGGTTGCCGTGCCGTCGCTGTTGGCGATGTTGTTGGCGCCGCCGGTGAAGGCGCCGGTACCGCTGGCATAGCTGGGATCGCCGATGGAGACGGCGCCGTCGCCATAGGCAACATTGTCGGCGCCGATGGCGACAGCCTTGCCGCCGCTTGCATTCGCCCTGGTGCCGATGGCGACGGCATCGGCGGAGTTTGCGACCGCGTTCGTTCCGGCGGCGATCGCGTTCTGGGCACTCGCGTTCGCGGTATCGCCCATCGCCAGCGCGCTCGCGCCACTCGCCGATGCGCTAACGCCCAGCGCCGTTGCGCGCGCGAGGGTCGCACGGGAGCCATTGCCGAGCGCCACGGCGCCAACATCCGTGCCCTGGGCACCCGACCCAATCGCGACCGAGCCGATTCCACTCGACAGAGCGGCATTGCCGAAAGCCAATGCGAAATTGCCTGAGGCGAGTGCGTTGGGGCCGAGTGTTGACGAGCTTATCCCCGTCGCACGGGAATTTACCCCGATTGCGACGGCGAACTGGGCCGATGCCACGCTTGTACGGCCGATCGCCGTGGCATCAGCCACGTTTGCCGTCACGTCCACGCCGATAGCGATCGCGCTCTGAGCGAGAGCCCCCGTTCCGGCAGCGGAGCGTGCGCCCAGATAGATGGAATTCACGCCGCTGGCGATGGATCCCGTGCCAATGGCGGCGGCGTTGGTCTGGCTGGCTTGAGCGTTGTGGCCGATCGACGCGGTGTTGCTGGCGGCGACACCAATACCGGCATTGGTTCCGATCGCGATGTTGTCGTTGCCGGTGACCAGATTGCCCGCGGAGGCGGAGAGCGTTGCGTCATAGGCAACGGCGCCGTCACCAGTGCCGAGGGCGACATTGCGCTGCCCCGTGACGCCGGAGCCGGCGCCTCTCAAGACGCTTGGGACGCCGCCGCCGACAGCGGTATTCTGTCCGCCGCTGACGAGCGTGCCTGCCGCGACGCCCACCGCGACCGAGCTGGCATTTCCGGTGGTTGACCCGGCGCCGGCGCCCTGACCGACAGCAACCGTGCTGTCGCCGATCGCCAGCGCTTGCACCCCGAGTGCCGTTGAGCTGTTGCCGGTCGCCTTAGCAGCGTTGCCGACGGCGACGCCCGAGACTCCGCTGGCGTTGGCGCCGTTCCCGGCGGCGAGAGAATTGCCGCCGGTTGCCTGGCTGACCACTCCCAGCGCTATCGAATTGCCGCCGCTTGCGTTACTACCCGCTCCCATTGCGGTCGCGTTGCCGCCGGTTGCTTGGCTGGTCGATCCAACCGCGGTACCAAAGCTGTTGGCGACGGTTCCCGTGCCGAGGGCGGTCGAACTGTTCCCCGAAGCCTGGCTCACGCTGCCGACAGCGACGGAATTGCCGCCGGTCGCTTGGCTCGATACGCCAACGGCCGTCGCGGCGGCGCCAGCAGTAGCCGTGGAGCCGATGGCAGTCGCGTTCGCCCCATTTGCGGTGCTGTTGACGCCAAAGGCGCTTGCCCCGCCGGCGTTAGCATGGGCGTTTCCGCCCACAGCGAGCGCGTTAATGCCGGTCGCGCTTGCAAAGACACCTATGCCGATGGCGTTGAGGCCATTGACACTCATCGAATAGCCGATGGCGATCGAAGCGTCGCCCGTTGCACTGTTGGAGGTGCCCAACGCTACGGCGTTATTGCCATTCGTCGTGGCACCGTTACCGATGGCGACGGCGTTGCCGCCTGTCGCGGACCCGCCGCCGGCCTGGTATTGTGCCTGGGCCGGCGTGGCGAGGCTGAGCGCGGGGATCGCCGCCAGGCCGCCGACGATGCTCGCCAGGCTGACGGAGGAGGCCAAGGCCGAACGCACGCTGCCGCCGACCCCCAGCGTTCCCAGCCCCAGACGCTTGCGCCCCATACCAAGCGCACGATGCGCCATGCGCAGCACGGCCATCAGGCGGCGGCGAACCGAGCGCGAACCATGATCGGCCCCCGCGATCCACTGCCCCGCGAAATGCGCCGTGCGACGCCGAACAAACGAACCGCTCGAAATCTGGCCGTTCGAAATCTGGTTGTCGGTCATGGTCCCTCTCCGCTGGCCGGCACGAAATGTCTGACAATTCCGCTCCATCGCAGGAAGACATGATTCCAGCGTGCGGTATTTCACGATTGCTGTCTTGTGAGAAAAGAGGCGAGCAAACCGGCATAGGTTAACGGCTCGTTACCCCTGCCAATGCTTTAGAAATAAGTAATCAAGCAACTCCCTAAGCGCCGTCTCATCTAAACTTGGCGCTAAGCTTTCCCATCCGCGCCTGCAGCGGCGTCATCTGCCGGTATTTCTTCATCACGGTGGTAAAATGGCTCTGGCTCGAAAATCCGCTGGAGTGAGCGATGTCGGCGATCGTCATGCCGCTGTCGGCAAGCAACCTTTCAGCGAAATCCAGCCGCAGACCGAGCACGTACTGATGCGGCGGCATCCCGAACGTCCTCGAGAAAGCCCGCACAAAATGATAGGGTGAAAGACCGCAAACCGCGGCCATCTCGGCAAGCGCCAGCTTGCGCGTAAAGTTCTCGTCCAGGAATTGCCGCACGCGGCTCGCGGCGCGGACGGAAAGCCCGCCTTTTGCGTTGAGCGTCGGTTGTCGCGAATTGGGTCCGGAAACCGGTCCGGGGACACCATCCTCACCCGGCATTTCTTGGCCTCCTGATTCGTCCCGGATGAGGTTCAACCCTAGGCTTCCTTCCGCGTTCCCCTGAAAAACAATTCGTGATTGATCGAAGCCGACCGGCATCGCCAACCCCATTCATGAGAGCGTTCCGGCCGGACGGCGTACAACGCGCGGACTGCATGACATTCCAGACGATTCCTGCGGAGCTTGGGGCGGATTTGCAGCAAGATGTATTTTGGAAAACGCCGCAAGGCGCCTGTTGCGGCCTGGGTGGGTGCGCAGCAGATCGGCCGGGTCGACCGTGCCGAAAGCAGGCGGATCGAGTTCGGCGAGATCGAATTCATGCGCGGCCAATTGCGCCAGCGCTTCGGGAGCGATGGAAACGACGGCGTTCTCCCGGGTCAGGGACCAGGCCGGCTTGCTGTCCACACCCGCCGGATTGACGACGCGACATCCGGTCGGCGTATCGCACCGCGTGATCCGGTCGCTGCCGAGCAAGGCTCTCGATCGGCGTGCGGGCCGCAGCGCAATTCCAGTGGAATGCTCTTTGGCCGGGAATGTCTGCGAGACGGGATCGCGGGCGGAGTCTATGACACTCCGTGCCGCGGTGGGCCTCCAGGGGCCTGCGCTTTCAGGAATTATGTCCAGGACATATCGAGCTGTCCGTTCTCGATTGACGCCCTGGGAATTGCCGCTTTCCCGAGCATCGTCCGTATTTTCCATTGCCTGGCCTCAGCCGCTTGTCTGCCGCCTGAAATCCCCCTTTGCCCGACCCGGATCCAACGTAACGCACATGCCTCGGATAGTGAATAACATCCGTACGCAAACAAAAAATTTTGTTCGGGATAAAAGCCCCTCGGGGCGAGGAACCCAGGCCTTTAGGTCGCGACTACGGGTCAACAGGTCCCTTTGGACCCTTCGGCGCATTGGCTGACGGAGCATCAAACGAAAAACCCGCCTGCTCGGCGGGTCACTGGCGCAAATCAGCACCATGCACGAATATATACCTTAGCTGAGATCACCGTGTCAAGAAAAAATTCCTATCGCGAAAAGCTGCCGACGCAAAAGCCGCGACACCGCCAGCAATGCAGAGCTACCAGATTGGCCACCGGTCATTGCAGATCGTCGCGACGATTCTCATACAAATCCCATGCAAGTTCGACAAACCCCAGAAGAACGTCCTCCTCGCTCCATCCGGCAGCGACGGCCGCCTGGACGATCTCGCGGACGAGAGGCAGCAATTGGCGTTGGCATTCTGCCGACGTGTCGGCAACTATGTCATCGCCGGGAGGTTCATCGAAGTTGAATTTCATCGTTAGGCGCCCCCCTCGCCATCAATCAAAGTGTTCATATCATTAAGTTCATTCATCCTGATATACAATAGAGGTCGCACCAAAGCATAAGAGGCTTCGGAGGCTCTGAGCAGAACAGGATGATGCCAGGCTCTATGCTTCCGCTAGGTCAGGTTTGTCCTTCTGAACAGGGTCCGTCGGGAAGCTTCTACCCATCAATCTCTGCGGCTGGTCGAAACCTTCGGCCAGGGCCGCATGCCACCATCCGGCGAATGCGCGGCAGGACCGGCCGCATTGCCTTCTGCAACCGCTCGCTGGATAGTCTCGGCATGTTGGCGACCCTGGCGACTCACTGGCCGCAAATTCTGGCGATCATCTCCGTGGCGATGGCGACGGTCGGCATCGTCCATGCCGTCATGACCAAGGAAGATGTGCGCGCCGCCACCGGCTGGGTCGGGGTGATGGTGCTGTCCCCGATCCTCGGCGTGCTGATCTACGCCGTCGCCGGCATCAATCGCATCCGCCGTGCCACGATCACCGCCCAGCGCCCGTTTGCCGACGGCGTGGTGTCCGCCAAGCATGAGCGCGACGTCGCTGTCGAAGAGGCCCTGATCGTCGAGCGATACGGGCAACGGTTCACGGGCTTGCGGACACTCGGCGACAGGGTGGCGCGGCGCGCGCTCAACCCTGGAAACGCAATCGATGTGCTGGAGACCGGCGACGAGGCCTATGCCGCCATGTGCGCGGCGATCGACGGCGCCGAGCGCAGCGTCCTGCTCGAGACCTATATTTTCGACAATGACGCCGTCGGCCTGCTCTTCGTCGAGGCGCTGGCCGGCGCCGTCCGGCGCGGCGTCACCGTCCGCGTGCTGATCGATGCCGTCGGCGCCCGCTACTCGGTGCCGAGCATCCTGGGGCATTTGCGCGAGGCCAACATCCCCGCCGACGTCTTCAACGGCAACATCGTCATGGGCCTGCGCCTGCCCTACGCCAATCTGAGGACCCACCGGAAGATCCTGGTGGTGGACGGCATCGCCGCCTTCACCGGCGGCATGAACATCCGAAAAGGCTTCTCCGCCGAATTCGCCGGCTCCAACAGCGCCAGGGACACACATTTCCGGGTGACCGGCCCGATCGTCGCCGACCTCTTTTCGGTCGCCGCCGAAGACTGGCGCTTCGCCACCAACGAGGCGCTGAAGGGCGACGCCTGGCGCATTGCCCCGCTGTCGCCATCGCCAGGCGCACCGATGATGGTGCGGGCAGTCGCTTCCGGCCCGGATGCCAGCAACGAGACCAACCACAAGCTGCTGATCGGTGCGTTCTCGGTCGCCCGCAAGTCCATACGCGTGATGTCGCCCTATTTCCTGCCGGATCGGGAACTGATCAGCGCCCTGATCACCGCCGGCAGGCGCGGGGTCGAGATAGACATCGTGGTGCCGGCGGTGAACAATCTCTTCCTCGTCGATCGCGCGATGATGGCGCAGTTCGATCAGGTGCTCAAACACTATTGCCGTGTCTGGCGAACCGAGGGACCATTCGACCATTCGAAGCTGCTTTCGATCGACGGCGTGTGGGCCTATGTCGGATCTTCCAATCTTGACGCCCGATCGCTGCGGCTCAATTTCGAGATCGACTTGGAGGTGCTCGATGCCGGCTTTGCCAGCGAGATCGAGGCGCGGATCGGGTCGGCGATTGCCTCCGCCGTGCCGGTAACGCTGGAAGCATTGCGCGCCCGGCCGTTCCTTATCAGGCTGTTCGACCGGGCATTGTGGCTCGGTTCACCCTATCTCTAAGGCGGAGGTGCGCTTGAGGAACTCGTCTGTCATGGAACATACGCCGAAATTGCCTATTTTGACTTTATCCGGCTTCTGAATTGAAGCCAGCGAGAACGAGCAGCACAGATGCACAGAATTGGACGCAGCCTCCCGGCAAGCATGCTTCTGTCCCTTCGTGACCGCCGGATGCAGAAAGCTAACGCCGCCGCACTCAAGACGACAGCCACCACCGGCACGCTGGTTGCCTCCTACAATGTCCACAAATGCATCGGCGTCGACAGGAAGTTCGATCCGGACCGGACCATCCGCGTCATCCGCGAAATCGATCCGGATGTCATTGCCCTGCAGGAAGCCGACAACCGCTTCGGCGACCGTGATGGTCTTCTCGACCTGCCCCGGCTCGAACGGGAAACCGGCCTGGTTCCGGTGCCGATTTCCGCCACCGGCAAGGGCCATGGCTGGCATGGCAACGTCTTGCTGTTCAAGAAGGGCGTCGTTCGCGACGTGCACCAGATCAAGCTTCCGGGGCTGGAGCCGCGCGGCGCGGTGGTGGCGGAGATCGACCTCGATGGAAGCCGGACGCTGCGCATCATCGCCGCCCATCTTGGCCTGCTGCGCCGCTCCCGCTCCCAGCAGGCGCGCGTCGTGCTCGACCTGATGAACAGCCCGGACGAAAGACCGACCCTGCTGCTCGGCGACCTCAACGAATGGCGGCTTGGCAACCGCTCCGCTCTCAACACGCTGCATGCGACGTTCGGCCCGCAGCCGCCGGCGGTCCCCACCTTCCCGTCGAACCTGCCGCTGCTGGCGCTCGACCGGATCATGGCCAACCGGCATGGCATGATTGCCGCCATCGACGCGCATGACACGCCGCTTTCACGCGTTGCCTCCGACCACCTGCCGCTGACGGCTTTCGTGCGCCTGGAGCGGGTGGACGATAACGCCTTGATGTCTCCCGCGTCGCAAAGAGTGTAAAATTAGTCGGAACGCCCAGTTCTTCCGCGAGTTACCATGTCTTGAACGTGTAGGAGGACGAGATGAAGAAGTTGATTCTGGCTTCCCTGTTGGCATTGGCCGCGACAGCGGCGATCACTGCGCCGACGCGAGCGGCAAGCGTGACCATCCAGTCCGACGACGATCGATATTTGCCGGACGACGATTCCGACAGTGGGATCGTTATTCGCCGTCATCACCGCGATCACTATTCCGACAATCAGTATGATGGCGACCGGAACGTTCAGTATGACGATGGCGAATACCGGTACGGCGAATATCGCCGCCACCACCGGCATCATCGCTGCCATATCGAACTGGTCAAGCACTGGCGCCACCACCACAGGGTGATCGAAGAGGTCCGCGTTTGCGGCTGATCCTGATCGAACCAACCGGCCGGCGAAAGCCGGCCGGTTTCATCGCGTATGGTGGCGAGAGATGCCGCCACCAGTTGGAAATGCCCCTGCAGACGACTGACGCGCGGCGCGGTTCGCGCAGCTGGATTACCTGGCTGATCTTGTCGCGATTGCGCTTGGCACGGTAACTCACTCTCCACCATCCCCGTCAAGCCGCAGATCACCGGCGCGCTTCCCAGGGCATGGCAATCGGCTAGCCGATCCCACCATGGACCGGTCGTTGCCCGACCCGTGTTCGGGTTGGGCTTGCTCTTCGCATTTGGTGCCTCTGGACACAGCCGTGGAAGGCTGGAAAATGTGGAGCGCAACTCGGCTTTTGGAGTTGAACCGGAACACCAGGAGGATGGCGCTGAAATTGGAAGATATTGCCGGCCATCCGGCGTTGCATCGCTACGTTCAGGAACAGTCCCTGGCGCTGATCCGAATCTATGAGGAGAGCCCTCGCCTAGCTTCCATTTTCGCCACGCAGCAGCGTTGGCTGATGGGTCATGTCGGCCTCGCCATGCATTTCAGGCGCGATCCGCACGACCGCCGCAAGGAACTGACGGTATCGCGGTTCATCGAGTTCGTGCACCAGCATGCGGTCGCCAGCCGCAACACGGCGGACGCTTTCATCAAGGAGATGCTGCACTACCACATCGCCGAGTATGTGTCGGGTGGCGACGGCCGTACGCACCCTTTGCAGCCGACGGCGGCAACCGTGCAGACCTTTACCGGCTGGGTCCTTGCCCATCTGCGGACGCTGGATCGCCTCGACGGCGCTGACCGCTTGGCCAGGTTCCTCGAACACCCCGAGATGGTTGCCGGGCTGCAGCCTCTGGTGGCGGACGGCCTGCTTGCCTCCAAGCCGGTGCGCGAACCCAACCAGACCTTTTCGCTGTTCATCTGGCTCAACAATGGCGGCATCGTCATGGACTGGCTGATGTCGGGCATCGACCCCGATCACGCCGGCCTGGACCAGATTCCGACCAGCGTGGTTTCGATCGGAGATTTCGCCAAATGGCTCAAGCTCTCGCGGACCCATCTGGCCCGCAAGCTGCGCGCTGCCGAGAATCTCGGCAGCATCGGCTGGCTCGGCCAGCGCGGCAATTCGGTGATGTGGGTGTCGAATACATTCTACCAGGAATACATGACAGTCCAGGCGGCCAAACTGGCCATCGTCGACACCGCTTTCAATGCCTGTTTTCCGCCGGCTGGAAGCTGATCGGTGCGGCATCCCCGTAACGGGGATGCCTTTCAATGCGGGCGATCAAAATCCCGAAGTTCTCAGTCGATGTCGAACGACACGCCCTGGGCGAGCGGCAGCGCCTTGGAATAGTTCACCGTGTTGGTGGCGCGCCGCATATAGGCCTTCCATGCGTCGGAGCCGCTCTCGCGGCCGCCGCCGGTTTCCTTTTCGCCGCCAAAGGCACCGCCGATCTCAGCGCCCGAGGTACCGATGTTGACATTGGCAATGCCGCAATCCGATCCGTCGACACCCAGGAAACGCTCGGATTCCTGCAGGTCGCGGGTGAAGATCGACGACGACAGGCCTGCGCCCACGGCATTGTGCTCGTCGAGCACGGCGTCGAAATCCGAATATTTCATCACATAGAGGATCGGCGCGAAGGTCTCTTCCGTGACAGGGGCCACCTGCTTGGGCATCTCGACCAGCGCCGGGTGCACGTAATAGGCATCCGGATGACCGTTCTCGACCCGCGTGCCGCCGGTCACCTTGCCGCCATGGGCGGCGGCTTCCTTCAGCGCCTTCTGCATGGCCTCGTATGCCGCCTTGTCGATCAGCGGCCCGACCAGCGAGGAGGTCTCCAGCGGATTGCCGACAGACACACTCTCGTAGGCCTTCTTGAGGCGCGGAACCAGGGCGTCGTAGACGCTGTCATGCACGAACAGGCGCCGCAGCGTCGTGCAGCGCTGGCCGGCCGTGCCCATCGCTCCAAAGGCAATCGCGCGCAGCGCCATGTCGAGATCGGCGCTCGGGCAGACGATGCCGGCATTGTTGCCGCCGAGTTCGAGCACTGCGCGGGCAAAGCGCTTGGCCAGCCGCGGGCCGACGTCGCGGCCCATGCGGGTCGAGCCGGTCGCCGAAACCAACGGCACTTTGGGGTGATCGACCAGGATCTCGCCGACGGCGCGGTCGCCGATCAGCACCGGCGCCAGGCCATCAGGTGCGTCCGCGCCGAAGCGCTTGACCGCACGCTTGAAGATGGCCTCGCAGGCAAGTGCGGTCAGCGGCGTCTTTTCCGACGGCTTCCACACCACCGCGTCGCCGCAGACCAGCGCCAGGGCGGCATTCCACGACCACACCGCGACCGGGAAATTGAAGGCGGAAATGACGCCGACGACGCCGAGCGGATGCCAGGTTTCCATCATCCGATGGCCCGGGCGCTCGGTGGCGATGGTCAGGCCGTACAATTGCCGGGAGAGGCCTACGGCGAAATCGCAGATGTCGATCATCTCCTGCACTTCGCCGAGCCCCTCGGACGGGATCTTGCCGACCTCGATCGAAACCAGCCGGCCAAGCTCGGCCTTGTGCGCGCGCAGTTCCTCGCCGAGCAGCCGCACCAGTTCGCCACGCCGCGGGCCCGGCACCATGCGCCAGGCCTGGAAGGCCTTGTGCGCGGCATCGATCACCTTGGCCGCGTCAGCCGGTGAGATCGTCTTCAGCGCCGCGATCTGCTCGCCCGTCACCGGGCTGCGCACGATCAGGTCGCCGCCGACGAGCGCCTCCTTGGCCACGCCCAGTTTCGCCAGCAGTTCGGTCGTTTCCTTGCCTATCGTCATTCTTGTCCCTTTCAGATCCCGTCGCCATCATATGGCGCTGGGTTAAGCCTTCGCCGTGCCGCCCGTGTGCCGAAAGGCACTTCAGGCGCAGTCATGGCGTGGGCATTACTCGTTTCAGGGGAAAATCGCCACCCCGGCATGGTCCAAGCCCAAACTACACGATTGAGCCAGATGGGGAGGTGACGCTCAGTTTGCCTTTTTCGCCGGCGGGCGCACCGCACCGTCCTTGATCAACCGGTCGATATGCATGCGGATATGGGCAGCCTCTGCCGCCGTGTTCGCAAGCGCTATGGCGCGGTCGAAGGCGACGCGCGCCTCGTCGCCCCGGTCGAGCTGCATCAAGAGGCCCCCCTTGAGCCCGAAAAAGTGGAAATAGCCGGAAAGCCGTTCTTCCAGCGGCTCGATCATGGCGAGCGCCTCCCCCGGTCCACGCACCTTCGAGACCGCGACGGCCCGGTTGAGCGTGACCACCGGCGACGGCTGCATCTGCTCCAGCAAGCGGTAGAGCAGGTCGATCTCGTTCCAGTCCGTATCCTCGGCCTTTTCGGCCCGCGCATGCAGCGCGGCAATCGCCGCCTGCACCTGGTAAGGGCCGGGCTTGCGATGGCGCAGCGCCTTGTCGACCAGTGCCAGCCCCTCATCGATCATCTTGCGGCTCCACAGGCTGCGATCCTGGTCTTCGAGCAGCACGATCTCGCCGCTCTCGTCGAAACGGGCCGGTGCGCGCGCATGCTGCAGAAGCAACAGCGCCGTCAGCCCCATGATCTCCGGCTCGGTCTGGAACAGCCGCAGCAACAGCCGTGCCAGCCGGATCGCCTCCTCGCACAGCGGCGCGCGGGCCGGCGCCTCGCCGCTGTTGGTCGAATAGCCCTCGTTGAAGACCAGGTAGACCATGGCGGCGACGGCGGCGAGCCGTTCCGAGCGCTCGACCGCGCCAGGCGTCTCGAACGGCACGCCGGCGTCCGCAATGCGCGCCTTGGCGCGAGTGATGCGCTGCTCCATGGCGCTTTCGCCAACCAGGAAGGCGCGCGCGATCTGCTTGACGGTGAGACCGGAGACGATGCGCAGCGCCACCGCGATCTGCTGCGTTGCCGGAAGATCAGGATGGCAGCAGATGAACAGCAGCCGCAATATGTCGTCGCGGTAGTGCGCCCCGTCCAGCCGCTCGGCGATATCGCTCTCGGCGTCTTCCAGATCGGAAACCTGGTCTTCCTCCGGCATCGGCGCCTGCTTGGCGCGCTTGCGCACCGCATCGATGCCGCTGTTGCGGCCGACGAAGATCAGCCAGGCCGCCGGGTCGCGCGGCGGCCCGTTCTGCGGCCAGTTCTTCAACGCCCTGAGGCACGCGTCCTGGAAAGCTTCCTCCGCCGTATCGAGATCGCGGAAATAACGCAGCAGCGCGCCCATCGCCTGCGGGCGGGCGGCGCTGATCGCGGAGCTGATCCAGGCCATTTCGGTCATGCGGAAACCGTTGTTGGGTTGAAGACCGAAACCGGCCGGATTTCATAGGAGCCGCCGCTCGGGTTGACCTCGGAAAGCTCGCGGGCGAACTCCACCGCCTCGTCGAGATCGGCGCATTCGAGCGTGTAGAAGCCGAGAAACTGTTCCTTGGTCTCGGCGAACGGCCCGTCGATGACGACCGATTCGCCTTTGACCTTCCTCAACGTCGTCGCGGCCGTGGTCGGCAGAAGCCGTGCCACCGGGCCGAGCCGACCAGCCTTGGCGTACTTGTCCTGAACGTCGAGGAGATTGGCCATGACCTCGTCGTCCTGTGCCTTGCTCCAGGAGCAGACGACATCTTCGGAGGCATAGCAGAGGATTGCGTAGAGCATGGCTGGTCCTTTTCTCTGTCAAAGGACGAAACAGTAAGACCGATCCCGACATGACGTCGATAAAAAAATCCAGATGTGACGGATTTGGCCACCGTCGGCCGCGTCGGTCAGCTTTCTCCCAGTTTCAGCCATCGCAGCACGAGAGCTTCCTCGTCATCGAGACCGGCAATCGCCCGTTTGCGCTTGTTGGCCTGCGCCATTTCATCCAGCAACCGTCCCTCGGACCACGCTTCGAAGACCCGCGGATGGATATAGCATTTGCGGCAGACGGCACGCGTATTGCCCAGCCGTTCGGCAACCTTGTCGATGACGCTGTTCATCGCCCTGTTTCGCTGCGCCTGGCTTTGCGGCAGTTCCGTTTGCGCAAACAGTGACGCGGCGTGAATGGTGCCGCCCCAGGTGCGGAAATGCTTCGAACTGAAGGCGTCACCGACCGCCTCACGGATATAGCGGTTGACGTCCTCGGAGCGGACCGGCCGCCTGTCGCCGTCCTCATCGAGATACTGGAACAGCTTCTGGCCTGGCAGGTCCTGCGCGCCACGCACAATCCTGGCGATGCGGCGGTCGGCCAGCTTCAGCTTCCACTCCTTGCCCGACTTGCCCTTGAAGGCAAAGCGCAGGCTTGAACCGACAATATCGACATGCCGGTCGCGCAACGTGGTCAGCCCGAAGCTCTTGTTGTCGCGGGCGTAGGCGGCATTGCCGACGCGGATCATCGTGTTGTCGAGCAGCCAGACAACCGCGGCGACGACCCGCTCGAACGGCAAGCCACGACGGCGCAGATCGCTATCGACCCTGTGCCGCAGGTCCGGCAGGCTCTCGGCGAAAGCGACAAGGCTCGAATATTTGGCACCATCGCGTTCTTCGGCCCATTGCGGATGATAACGATATTGCTTGCGTCCCCGCTGGTCCCTGCCGGTTGCCTGGATATGGCCGTCCGCGTCGGGCGAAATCCACACATCCGTCCAGGCCGGCGGAATGACGATCGCCTCGATGCGGGCTTTGGTGGCGTCCGAAACCGTCCGTCCGTCCGGTCCCTTGTAGGAAAACCCCTTGCCTGTCTTCAGCCGCCGGATACCAGGCTCGGCATCGCTGACATAACTAAGCGACGCATGATCGGCCGAGCTTTGTGCCCCGTTTTTGAACACACCATCTGGCGATAAAGCGTCCTCGCCAGCCGGTCGGCCGGGCGACATTCCGGATTTCTGCAACATGTCGGCTCCACGCGAATTCCGTAGATAAGCCACTGGCCGACCGCTGGTTCCACGCGCCGTCCGAAAACGGTGTCGAGCCTGCCTTCAGGCTTTCTCGAGCACAACCGGAATGACATCGACAGCCTGCTCGCCGACCTGTCCCCCCGTGGTCTTGAGCACGCCGACGATCGGCGCTACGTCCGAATAGTCGCGGCCGTAGCCGACGGTGATATGGTCGTTGCTGGCCCGCATGCCGTTGGTCGGATCGAATTCCTGCCAGCCTGCGTCGCGCCCGCACCAGACCTTGACCCAGGCATGCATGGCATCGGCGCCTTCCAGCCGGGGCTTGCCCTTCGGCGGGATGGTGCGCAGGAAGCCGCTGACATAGCCAGCGGGAATGCCGAGCCCGCGCAGGCCGGCGATCATGATATGCGAAAAGTCCTGGCAGACACCGCGCTTCAGCCTGAAGGCATCGCTGGCCCGGGTCCGCACCGTCGTCGCCTCGCCGTCATAGGTGAAATCACGATGAATGCGATGGCACAGGTTCATGGCCGTGCTGGCGGCGGAACCGGCGATGCTGCTGCGTGCGTAGGCAGTGATCGCATCGTCGATGCCGGCATGGGTGCTGGCCGTCAGGAAATGGTGCGGTGCATCAGGTGCCAGAGACCGCACCGCGGCGAGCTCCTGCCTGAGCCGGGCGATATCGGGCGACACGTCGAGCCCGGGCTCGGGCCGAGACACCGACACGCGGGCGCTCATCCTGATGTCGAGCGCATCATGCGCATCGCGAAAGGCGATCGAGGTGACGTTGTTGCCGAAGAAATCGGAAAAGTCGGAACGCTCGTTGGGCGCCGGCGCAAAGGACAGTGATGCGGCGATGACGCGCTGCACGCCTGATATCGTCGACGGCAGCACGCGCACCTGATGACGACCGCCGCCGGCAGCGGAAGCGTAATCATAGTGGAGATGAAGCCTGATATCGTAGAGCATGATTTATCCGAAATAGGCTTTGGCGAGGCTGTTGTAGAGGCCGCCGATTTCGTGGGCGAGCTCGTCCAGCGCCTTTGCCGTCATATCCGAAGGCTCCTTGATGGCGATCTGGGTGTTGAGCTGCAGGATTTCCTTCGCCGCCGGCGACATTTGCCCCTCCCCGCCGAGCGACGGCAACAGGCCGATTTCGGCCTTCAGCCTTTCGAGCTGGAACAGGATGGAGCGCGGGTTAAGCGGATCGAGCGCCAGCAGGTCGATCACCGTGCGCCGGCCGGCCTGCACCGGATATTGGCGGCGATGGGTCATCACGCTGTCGCCGATCTCCAGCATCATGTCGAGCGCGCCGTCCGGCGCCTTGGCGCTGGTCAGCCGCGACAGCGTGCGGGAGATCTGGATGCCGCGCTCCAGCCGGCGGCCGATCTCGAGGAAGCGCCAGCCGGCGAAGCGGTACATGTTCTCGTGCAGCAGGCCGGAAAAGCCAGCGAGCTTACGCAGGATGACTGTCATCGCCCGGGTCGCGTCGTCGCCGGGCGCGACCGTCGTTGCGAACTGATGGATGGTTTTCGACAGGTCCTTCAGCGCCAGCCAGCCGTCGGGCGAGAAGCGGTCGCGAATCTGCCCGGCGCTGTAGACCGCGCTATCCAGCGTGCCGATCAGCCCTGACGGGATCGCCGTCTCGACGTCGATGCCGAAAGGTTCGAGATAATCCCTGATGTCGGCGAGCAGCGGCATGTCCGGGTCGGACGTTTCGGCGAGCCGCACATGGTAGGCGCGCAGGATGCGCACCGTGTCTTCCGAGCGCTCGATATAGCGGCCGAGCCAGGTCAGGTTCTCCGCCGCGCGACTGGGCAGGCTGCCGGGCCTGGTGCGGCTGAAACTGTCGCCTTCCTGCGGCAGCAGCGTCTCGCGCTCCACCGGTTTGTCGCTGACAACCCAGACATCCGCCGCCTGGCCGCCACGCTGCATGGCGATCGCCGTCGGGTCGAGCGACAGGCCGATGCGGGCAAAACCGCCCGGCATCACCGTCCAGCCCTCCGGCGTTCGCGCCAGGTAGACGCGCAGGCTCGCTGGCCGCGGCTCCAGCCACCCGCCGACATAGACGGGCGTCGTCGAAAGCGTCACCGCTTCCTGGCCGACAAAATCGCCGCCATCGCGTTCGATGCGCGCCACCAGCTCCGCCCGCTCTCCGGCCGACAGCGCCGAGCCGAGCTTCGTTGAATCGTCATCCTCGAAGGCAAGTCTCGTCGACAGCGCCGGCCCGATCACCATGCGATCGATGTTGGCCAGCACATGCGCGCGTTCGGTTGCTTGCCCGCACCACCATGTCGCGACGCTTGGCAGCAGCAATTCCTCGCCCCGCAAGGCCCGTGAAATCTTGGGCAGGAAGGCGAGCAGCGCACGCGTCTCCATCAGGCCGGAGCCAAGCGCATTGACGGTAGCAACCGCGCCCTGGCGGATCGCCTCGACCAGGCCCGGCGTGCCGATCTGCGAATCCGGGCGCAGTTCGAGCGGATCGGCGAAGGCGGCATCGAGCCGCCGCCACAACACGCTGATCGGCATCAGGCCGGAAACCGTGCGTACCATGAGCCGGCCGCCTGAAACGGTCAAATCCTCGCCTTCGAGCAGCATGATGCCAAGGTAGCGGGCGATGTAGGCGTGTTCGTAATAGGTTTCGTTGAGCGGCCCCGGCGTGAGGATGGCGACGCGGCCGTTGGTCTCCTTGGCCATGCCGATCAGCGCGTCGCGAAAACGGCGGAAAAAGCCGGCAAGGCGGTGCACATGCATCTCGCCATAGATGTCGGACAGCGCGCGTGTGGTGGCGACGCGGTTTTCCAGTGCGAAACCGGCGCCGGACGGCGCCTGCGTGCGATCACCAAGCACCCACCACTGGCCGTCAGGTCCACGGCCGAGCTCGAAGGCGCAGAAATGCAGGAAGTGGCCGCCGGCCGGCTTGGTGCCGACGACAGGCCGTAAATATTCGGGGCTGGCGGCGATCAATCCCGCCGGCAGGATGCCTTTTTCGACCAGCCGGTTCGGCCCGTATATATCGGCGATGGTTTCCTCGAACAGTTCGGCGCGCTGCACGAGGCCGGCGCTGATCGCCGCCCACTCGCTCTCTTCGATGAGAACCGGGACATGCGCCAGCGGCCATTCGCGTTCATTGGCGCCGGCCTTGTCATAGACGCGGTAATAAACGCCGGCATCGCGCAGATACTGGTCGGCGCGGGCAAAGCGCTGGCCGAGCTTTTCAGCACCGAGTTCCTCGAGCGCCTCGACAAAATGCTTCCAGGCCGGGCGAGGATTGCCCGATGCATCGACCATCTCGTCGACGACGCCGTCGATGGGCTGGTAGTGCTCCAGCAGGCTGTGGGTCTGCGGCTTGCCGCGTCCCCTCTTGTGATTCCCCTTTGCCATCGCTGATCAGAGTCTTGCCGGCCGCCGAAGGTCAAGGGTCATCGGGAAATCTTCCGCCGGTTGTTCTTCACGGATCACATAGGCGGATGGCGTATGACCACGCGGTTCGAAGCGGGCGAGCCGCCGGGCTTCCGCCTCGTTGCCATTGACCGGAAAGGTATCGTAATTGCGCCCGCCGGGATGGGCGACATGGTAGACGCAGCCGCCGACCGCTCGGCCCGACCAGCGATCATAGATGTCGAAGACCAGCGGCGTGTTGACCGGCAGCGCCGGGTGCAGGCCCGATGCCGGCTGCCAGGCCTTGAAGCGCACGCCTGCCACCGCCACTTCGCGATTGTCAGTGACCTTCATCGGCACGATGCGGCCGTTGCAGACGACTGCGTGGCGCTCCGGGTTCAGCCCTTCGGTCTTGACCTGCAGCCGTTCGACCGAGGAATCGACGAAGCGCACGGTGCCGCCGATCGCGCCTTGCTCGCCCATGACATGCCACGGCTCCAGCGCCTGGCGCAGTTCCAGCTTGATGCCGGCATGCTGAACCTCGCCGCAGAACGGAAAGCGGAATTCGAGCTGGGCATCGAACCATTCGGGACGGAACTCAAAACCGTTGAGCTTGAGGTCGTCGAGCACGTCGAGAAAATCGGCCCAGACATGATGCGGCAGCATGAAGCGGTCATGCAGCGATGTGCCCCAACGCACGAAACGGCCGTCGAGCGGGCTCTTCCAGGCACGGGCAATGATAGCGCGGACCAAAAGTTGCTGCGCGAGGCTCATGCGCGCATTGGGCGGCATCTCGAAGCCGCGGAATTCGACCAGCCCCAGCCGGCCGGTCGGTCCGTCGGGCGAGAACAGCTTGTCGATGCAGATTTCCGAACGATGCGTATTCCCGGTGACGTCGGTCAACAAATTGCGGAACAGCCGGTCGACCAGCCATGGCAAGGGTGCGTTGCCCTGGTCTGGATGCGGCACCTGCGCCATAGCGATCTCAAGCTCGTAGAGCGAGTCGTGACGTGCCTCGTCGAAGCGTGGCGCCTGGCTGGTCGGCCCGATGAACAGGCCGGAGAACAGGTAGGACAGCGACGGATGGCGCTGCCATTGCAGCACCAGGCTCTTCAGCAGGTCCGGCCTTCGCAGGAACGGGCTGTCATTGGGTGTCGCACCGCCGACCACGACATGGTTGCCGCCGCCGGTGCCGGTGTGGCGGCCATCGATCATGAACTTGTCTGCGCCAAGCCGTGTCTGCCGCGCCTCCTCGTAGATCGCCGTCGTCGTCGCCACGCAATCCTGCCAGTTGGAAGCAGGATGGATGTTGACCTCAATGACGCCTGGGTCAGGCGCGACGCGGATGACGTTGAGGCGCGGATCGTGCGGCGGGCCATAGCCTTCGATGTGCACGGGAAGGCCTATCGCCTTCGCCGCGTTCTCGGCCGCCGCGACCAGTTCGAGATAGTCTTCCAGCGCCTCGACCGGCGGCATGAACACGCAAAGCCGGCCATCGCGCGGTTCGACCGAAAGTGCGGTGCGCACCGCGCCGCCGATCTCGGTGATCTCCTGCTCGACCCGCTCCTGCTGGCCGGTCGCAGCGGTGAACGATGCCGCCTGCTGGCGGCGCGCCATCTCGTCGGCGCCTTCCAGTTCGGCTGGAGCCGGTCCGGCCAGTATGGCTTCACGCGCGGGCAGCGGGCCGCGTGGCAGTGACGGATCGACCGGCACGATATAAGGGAATTGCTCCGGCGGCACATAGGGCAACGTGCCGAGCGGCAGCCGGTAGCCGACCGGTGAATCGCCTGGCACCAGGAACAGCCGGCCACGCCGCGTCTTCCATTTTTCCGAACGCCAGCGCGGATCCGATGCCTGGCTGTTCCAGCGCTGGACGGGGAGCACATAGCCGGACGGTTTGGTCAGCCCGCGCTCGAACACTTTCGCCATGCGGCTGCGTTCTTCCGGATCCTCCAGCCTGGAGTTGGACGGATCGACATTGTCGGGCAGCTTGCCTTCCTTGAGCAGCCATTCGGCCGGATCCTCATAGGCTTCGCTGACCATGGCTTTGTCGATGCCGAGCTCGCCGGCAATCGCGGTGAGCAGGCTTTCGGCCTGCTTCGGGCCGATATCGGCCTCGCTCTTTTCGCGTGCGATCAGCGACGGATCGCTCCACACCGGCTGGCCGTCGGCACGCCAGTAGAGCGAAAAGGTCCAGCGCGGCAGGCTTTCGCCCGGGTACCATTTGCCTTGGCCGTAATGGAGAAAGCCGCCCGGCGCAAAGCGCTCGCGCAGTTTACGGATCAGTTCGTCGGCCTTTTCGCGCTTGGTGGGACCGACGGCGGCGGTGTTCCATTCGGCCGACTCGAAATCGTCGATCGACACGAAAGTCGGCTCGCCGCCCATCGTCAGCCGCACGTCGCCGGCGGCAAGTGCTTTATCGACCTTGTTGCCCAGAGCGTCGAGCGCCTGCCAGCTTTCGTCCGAAAATGGCTTGGTGATGCGCGGATGTTCGGCGATGCGGTCGACCCGCATCTCGAAGCCGAATTCGACATTGGCGAAGCTCGCCATGCCGGAAATCGGGGCCGCGTTGCGGAAATGCGGCGTGGCGGCCAGCGGCACATGGCTCTCGCCGGTGAGCAGGCCCGAGGTCGGATCGAAGCCGATCCAGCCGGCGCCGGGAAGATAGACCTCGCACCACGCATGCAGATCGGTGAAGTCGACGGCGGTTCCGGCTGGACCGTCCAGCGCCACCAGATCGGGCTTCAACTGGACCAGATAGCCGGAAACGAAGCGCGCCGCGATGCCGAGATTGCGCAGGATCTGCACCAGCAGCCAGCTCGAATCCCGGCACGATCCCTTTTTCGCGGCCAAGGTCTCTTCCGGCGAGAACACACCGGTTTCCATGCGCACGATATAGGCGATCTCGCGCTGCAGCCGCGCGTTGAGATCGACCAGGAAATTGACGGTGTTGGCAGCGCTGCGATCGATGGTCTTCAGCAGCGCCGACAGCAGCGGTCCCGCCGGCTCCGGAGTGCGATAGATGGCGAGATCGTCGCGTATTTCTTCCGGATACTCGAACGGAAACGCCTCGGCCGACGGCTCGACGAAGAAATCGAACGGATTGTAGACCGTCATGTCGGCGACGAGGTCAACCTCGATCTTCAACTCCGTCACCGGCTCCGGAAAGACAAAGCGGGCGAGGAAATTGCCGTAAGGATCCTGCTGCAGATTGACGAAGTGGTTCGCCGGCTCGACCTTGAGCGAATGGCTCAGCACCTTGGTACGGGAATGCGGCGCCGGCTGCAGCCGGATGATCTGGGGCCCGAGAACCACCGGCCGGTCGTATTTGTAATGGGTCAGGTGGTAGACGGCTGCCAGAATTGCCATGGGGCCCCGGAATTCAGCGTTTCAAACGATTTCGCTGAACCCTGACACATCTGGCGACCATTCTCCAAGCAGAGATGTTGCGGTGCACCTAATTTAAGCAACGGTTGCCGGCTCAGAAAAATGCCTGCAACCCCGTCTGCGCCCTTCCCAGGATCAGCGCATGCACGTCATGCGTGCCTTCATAGGTGTTGACCGTCTCAAGGTTCTGCGCATGGCGCATGACGTGGTAGCCGATCTGGATGCCGTTGCCGCCATGCATGTCGCGGGCCTGGCGGGCGATGTCCAGCGCCTTGCCGCAATTGTTGCGCTTGACGATCGAGATCATTTCCGGCGCCATCTTGCCTTCATCCAGCAGCCGCCCGACGCGCAAGGACGCCTGCAATCCCAACGCAATTTCGGTCTGCATGTCGGCAAGCTTCTTCTGGTAGAGCTGCGTGCCGGCCAGCGGCTTGCCGAACTGCTTGCGGTCGAGACCGTATTGGCGGGCGCGGTGCCAGCAATCCTCGGCGGCGCCCATCGAGCCCCAGGAAATGCCGAAGCGAGCCCGGTTGAGGCATCCGAACGGTCCGCCAAGGCCCTTTGCGTTGGCCAGCAGCGCGTCCTCGCCGACCTCGACGCCTTCCATCACCACTTCGCCGGTGATCGACGCCCGCAGCGACAGCTTGCCGCCGATCTTCGGCGCCGAAAGCCCTTTCATGCCCTTTTCCAGCACGAAGCCACGGATCTCGTCCTTGCCGTTCTCGCCCTTCAGCTTCGCCCAGACGACGAACACATCGGCGACGGGCGCGTTGGAAATCCACATCTTCGAACCGGACAGCCTGTAGCCGTTGGCGGTCTTCTCGGCGCGCGTTTTCATACCGCCCGGGTCGGAGCCGGCATCCGGCTCGGTCAGGCCGAAACAGCCGATCCACTCGCCGCTGGCGAGCTTGGGCAGGTACTTCTTGCGCTGTTCGTCCGAGCCATAGGCATAGATCGGATACATCACCAGCGACGACTGCACTGACATCATCGACCGATAGCCGGAATCGACGCGCTCCACTTCGCGTGCGACCAGCCCGTAGGTGACGTAGTTCGCGCCAAGCCCGCCGAATTCTTCAGGGATGTTGATGCCGAGCAGGCCGGCCTCGCCCATTTCACGGAAGATCGCGGTGTCGAAGGTCTCGTTGAGGTAGGCGTCCTCGATCCGCGGCGCCAGTCTGTCGGCGGCGAAGGCGGCCGCCCCGTCGCGCACCATGCGCTCGTCTTCCGAAAGCTGGCCCTCGATCAGGAACGGGTCTTCCCAGACGAATGCGTTCTTGTCGGCGGCCATCGCGTTTCTCCCAACCAATGCATGTCGCTCAAAACGATGACATGCATGAAGCAAAATGTTGGCCCGTTCTATCGGCCTGCGCCTCGAAAAAATCAAACGAAATTGATTCACCGATCAATGATCGTTAGGAATGGATCATGAGTGTCCAACGCCGCCTTTTGCCCAACATCAGCGCCCTTGCCGCCTTCGAGGCTGTGGCCCGGCTCGGCAGTTTCACCGCCGCCGCCCAGGAGCTCGATCTGACCCAAGGCGCGGTCAGTCGACAGATCAGGTTACTGGAAGATCAGTTCGGCCGCCGGCTGTTCGAACGCGACAGCCGCAATGTCAGGCTGTCGACATCGGGCGAGATCTACGCCGAGGCGGTGCGTTCAGCACTTGGGCAATTGCGTGACGCAGCCCTTGGATTGATGAGCAATCGGCATAGTGGTATCCTGAACCTTGCCATTTTGCCGACCTTCGGCACGCGCTGGCTGATGCCGATGATCCCCGATTTCGTCGAAAACAATCCCGATATCACCATCAACTTCGTCACCCGCGTCGGCCGCTTCGATTTCGCCAGGGAGAGGCTGGATGCCGCCATCCACTACGGCCTGCCGGATTGGCCGGAGGCCGACTCGACACTGTTGGTGCGCGAAACCGTGGCGCCGGTCGTGTCGCCCGAATTCCTCGCCGGCCGCGCCATCGCCTCACCGGCCGATATCGGCCGCCTGCCGCTGCTGCACATGGCGACGCGTCCTGGCGCCTGGACCGAATGGTTCGAGCATCAGGGCCTGAGCGCGCCGACCGGACCCGGCATGCAGTTCGAACAGTTCGGCACCGCCGCCCAGGCCTGCATGGCGGGGCTCGGTGTGGCGCTGCTGCCGTTGATCCTTATTGCAGGCGAATTGCAGCGCGGCCAGCTGGTGCCGGCGCCAGGCCAGCCCATGCAAAGCCGCAGTGCCTACTATCTCGTCGTCCCGCACGACAAGCGCGGCCATCCGCCGGTCGCCAGTTTTCGCGACTGGCTGCTGGGTCAGGTCGCACGTCAAATTTGACTTGGCCGGTTTATCAAAAATTGATAATATTGGATAAAGCGAAAGGAGAGACCATGCCTGCAAGCTACAGCATCGGCACCCACTATGAGACATTCGTTCGCGAGTTGGTGGAAAGCGGCCGCTATGCCAGCGCCAGTGAGGTTATGCGCGATAGCCTGCGCCTGCTGGAAGAGCGCGAAGAACAGCGCAAGGCAAAGCTTGCTGCGTTGCGCGCGGATATCCGCAAAGGCGTGGAAAGCGGCCCAGGTATCCCTGCCGAAGAGGTATTTCAGCGGCTGGAAGCAAAATACCGCGGCGGAAAGCCGTGAACTATGGCGGTCATATTTGCGCCAGCCGCCGCGCAGGACGTCGAAGAGATCAGCGACTACATCCATGCTGAAAATCCGGCTGCGGGTCGGCGCTTCATTGCCGCGCTCAGGGAACGCTGTAGCCGCATTGCAGACGTGCCGCATGGCGGCGTCCCCCGCCCGACCCTATGGCCCGGCCTGCGCTCCTTTGCATTTCATCGCTATGTTATTTTCTACACCACCGACGGCGATGAGGTGCGTGTCGAGCGCGTCTTGCATGGTGCCCGCGACATCCCAACTATTCTTGAGGGAGGACAGCCACTCAATGGCTCTTGAACTCCACGCCTCCCTGTCTCGTTGGGCTGGAACACTCATAGGGCTCGTCGCAGAATAGCTACTTTCGCTTCAGCGCATCCGCCAAAGCAGCACCGAACGCTCCCTGTTGCGCCGGCCGCTCCGGCTGGCGTTGCTGGGGTGCCGGCGAACGTGGTGCCGGCCTGCCGCCACCATTGTCGCGCGGTCCGCTGCGCGGAGCACCACCCTCGCCGCTATCCTTGCGCATGGAAAGCGCGATGCGCTTGCGCTTGATGTCGACATCGACGACGCGCACCTTCACCACGTCGCCGGCCTTCACCACCTCATGCGCATCCTTGATGAACCGATCGGCCAGCTGCGAGACATGCACCAGCCCGTCCTGATGCACGCCGATATCGACGAAGGCGCCGAAGGCGGCCACGTTGGTGACCGTGCCTTCCAGCAGCATGCCGGGCTTCAGATCCTTGATGTCGTCGATGCCGTCGGCGAAGGTCGCCGTCTTGAAGCCTGGGCGCGGGTCGCGGCCGGGCTTTTCCAGCTCCGCCAGGATATCGCGCACCGTCGGCAAGCCGAAACGCTCGTCGACGAAGACGCGTGGGTCGAGTGCCTTGAGCGCGGCACTATCGCCCATCAACGACCGCACATCGCGCCCGCAGGCAGCGACGATCTTCTTCGCCACGCCATAGGCCTCCGGATGCACCGACGAGGCGTCGAGCGGCTCGCTGCCATTGGCAATGCGCAGGAAGCCGGCGGATTGTTCGAAGGCCCGAGGTCCGAGCCGCGGCACCTTGAGCAGGTCCTTCCGGCTGGCGAAGGGCCCGGTCGCATCGCGATGCGCAACGATCGCGTCGGCCAGCGATGCGCCCAGACCTGAAACGCGCGCCAAAAGCGGCGCCGAGGCAGTGTTGAGATCGACGCCGACGGCATTGACCGCGTCCTCGACCACCGCTTCCAGCGAGCGGCCGAGCCGGTACTGGTCGACATCGTGCTGGTACTGGCCGACGCCGATCGATTTGGGTTCGATCTTGACCAGTTCGGCCAGCGGATCCTGCAGCCGCCGGGCGATCGACACGGCGCCGCGCAACGACACATCGAGGCCGGGGAATTCCGCCGCCGCCGTCGCCGATGCCGAATAGACAGAGGCGCCGGCCTCGCTGACGATCACTTTCAGTGGCTTCGGCCCGCCGTCCGCCGGCATGTCGGACAGCATGTCGGCCACCAGCTTTTCCGTCTCGCGGCTGCCGGTGCCGTTGCCGATCGAAATCAGCTCGACCTTGTGCTGGCGGATGAGCTTGGCGAGTTCCGCCTGCGTGCCGCGCACATCGTTTCTGGGCGGAAATGGATAGACCGTCGTCGTTGTCAGCACCTTGCCGGTGCCGTCGACCACCGCCACCTTGACGCCGGTGCGGATGCCGGGGTCGAGCCCCATCGTGGCGCGCGAGCCGGCGGGAGCGGCCAGCAGTAGATCCTTGAGGTTGCGGGCAAAGACGTGGATCGCTTCCTCCTCCGCCCGCTCGCGCAGATCGCGCATCAAATCGAGCGTCAGATGCAGCGACAGTTTTATACGCCAGGTCCAGCCCGCCACCTCCATCAGCCATCTGTCACCCGGAAGGCTGCCGCCGATGGCATAGGCATTGGCGATCATCCGCTCGACCGGCTTCACCGGTGAGGTGTCATCGGCATCGACCTCGATGTCGAGCGACAGCACTTCCTCGTTGCGGCCGCGCAGCATCGCCAGCGCGCGATGGCTCGGCACATTTGCCCAACGCTCGACATGGTCGAAATAATCGGAGAATTTCGCGCCGGCCTCCTGCTTGCCGTCGACCACCCTGGCGCGCATGAAGGCGCGCTCCTTCATGTAGCTGCGCAATTTGCCGACCAGATCGGCATTCTCGGCGAATTGTTCCGACAGGATGTCGCGCGCGCCCTCGAGCGCCGCCTTGGTATCGGCCACCTCTTCGCTGACATAGGCCAGCGCCAGTTCGGCAGGCACCAATGAGCGGTTCGCCAAGATGGCTTCGGCCAGCGGCCCCAGCCCGCGCTCCCTGGCGATCTCGGCCTTCGTCCGGCGTTTGGGCTTGTAGGGCAGGTAGATGTCCTCAAGTTCCGCCTTGGTGGTGGCGGCGACGATCTTGCCTTCAAGCTCCTCGGTCAGCTTGCCCTGTTCGCGGATCGAGCCAAGGATGGTGTCGCGGCGCGCGTCGAGCTCGCGCAGATAGGCAAGGCGTTCGGCAAGATCGCGCAATTGCGTGTCGTCGAGCCCGCCGGTGACTTCCTTGCGGTAGCGCGCCACGAACGGCACTGTCGCGCCCTCATCGAGCAGTTCGATCGCCGCGGCCGCCTGTTCGGGCCGTGCGCTGATCTCGGCCGCGATGATGGCTGCAATGCGCTTGATGTCGGATGCCATGTCGTTCCTGCTCTCATCCAAAGAGCGGCGACCATAGGCGCAGACGTCCGGCCCGCCAACCGCCGCGCTTCGATCAGCCCGGCGGGTCCACAGGAAAGCGTGCGCCAATGTGGCGATCGCGGCGCGCCTAGATCAGCCGGCTCAGCGCCTCGAAGAACGCGACGATCTCGATGTCGAGCGGATCGTCGACAGGCTCCGGCTGCGACGACATCTTGGCGATCACCACTTCGGTCCTGGGATCGACATACAGCCACTGGCCATGGATACCGATGCCGCAATAGGCGCCGTTCTCGTGTCCAGTCTGGTACCATTTGTTGCGGTAGCGGCCCTTGGGAAACAGTGGCAGCATCGCGCCGCGCTGCCAGGCGTCCGCACTGCCGCCAGTGCTGGTCGTGTCGCGCACCCAGGCTTCCGGTACGATGCGGCGGCCATTGGCCATGCCACCTTGCCGCATCATCTCGCCGACACGCGCCAGGTCGCGCGGCGTCACCGAAATGCCGCCGGCCGTGCGCGCCGTGCCTTCCATGTCGACGCCGATCGAGGCTTCGCTGACAGCGCCGAGCGGCAGCCACAGCTTCTCGCGCATCAGGTCGGTGAACCGCTGGCCCGACGCACGCTCGAGCAGCAGGCCGAGCAGGTCGGAATTCGGCGAGCGGTAGCGGAAGGTCTGGCCATGCGGGGCTGCAAGACGTTGCAGGGTCAGGATGAATTCGCTCAGGCTCTCCGTGCCGCCGCCCGGATTCCACAGCGTGGCACGGCGATAGCGGGCGAAAGCACTTTCCGGATCGAGATAGGCTTCCTCGAAATCGAGGCTGACGCTCATATCGAGCACATGCCGCACGCTCGCATCGCCATAGGCCGAGCCGGCGGCTTCGGGGATGTAGGCCGTCACCGGCGCTTCCGGGTCGAACACCCCCTCGCCTTCTAGTATGCCGGCAATGATGGCGGTCAGCGACTTGCTGATCGAAAAGATGATGTGGCGGGCGCCGAAATCCATATGCGGCGCGAACCAGTCGCCGACGATCCTGCCGCCTTTCATCACCGTCAGTGCGTCGGTGCTCGAACGTGCGAGAAAATCAGCCACCGTCTCCGGTGTGCCGGCGATCGCGACCTTCTCGCCGAGCAGGCCGCCCATATCGCGCACGGGGATTTCGACAACGCCCGACGTCGCCGCCACCCGGGCGGTCGGCACCAGTTCGCCGAGATTCTGGAACGACCACCGGTTGAACGGGTTCTCGCGCCAATTGGCGAGCACCACCTGGTTGCGCCGGAAGCCATAGCGGGTCTCGAACACGGTTTTGCCGGTCATGGCGTTTCCTTCCGGGTCGTTTCTTCTTTGTGGAGGCTCAGCGAAGTGCCGTGGCGATAGCGTGCACGGCTTTCAGCGTCGCTATGGAATAGGCACCATTGGCGAAATCCGGCCAGGTCGAAAGCTTCACCACGACCATTCCGGTGTTCCAGTCGATATGGATCATCTGACCGAACACGCCGCGGCACATCAGTGCGCGCGAGCGCGGGTCCTCGATCCAGAACTGGTTGCGATAGCTGCCCTCCGGCAGGCTGGGGCTGAAGTCCGGCCCATGCCTGCCGTTGCGCGTGTCCTCGACCCAGCCGGCCGGCACGACGCCGCCACCATTGTCGAGGATCAATTGGCCGAAGCGGCCATAATCGCGCAACGTTGCATTGAAGCCGCCATCGGCCACCGCATAGCCGGCGCTGTCGACGGTGAAGCAGGCGCTTTCGTCGGCGCCGAGCTTTTGCCAGAGCTCTTCCGAAACCAGCTGCGGCAGCCGTTTGCCTGTCACCCGCTCCATGATGAAGGCGAGCACATCGGTCTCGATCGAGCGGTATTCGAATTGAGCCCCGTGCGGACGGACCGTTTCCTTCAAGCCCAGGATCAGTTCGAACATGTGCGAGGGCCAGCGAAAATCCGGATCGCTGCCAAGCGGCACCGGCTTCCAGCCGGTGGCGACATCGACCTGGCCGATGTCGGAATAGCGGTCGGTATATTCCTCGGAGAAACGCACGCCGCTGGTCATGTCCAGCACATGCTGCACATTGGCGCCGGCCCAGCCGGTAGCGCCGAGTTCCGGCAGGTAGTCGCTTACCGGTCTGGCCGGATCGATCAGGCCGCGCCCGACCAGTATGCCGAACACCGAACCGGTGACGGACTTCGCCATCGACTGCGACAGGTGCAGCGTGCGCTCGTCCATGCCGTTGAAATAGCGCTCATAGGCAACCTTGCCGTCCTTGAGCACCAGAAAACCGTCCGTATAGGTCTCGTCGAGCAGCCCGGCGAGTGTCGTCGGCTTGCCCTCGCTGTCCTCGACCGCCAGCCCGTCAAGATCGACCTCGGCGCGTTCGAGACGGCGGCGATGGCCGTTGCCGCGCCAGACTTCGGCGGTCGGCAGAATTTCACGGATGTGCTGGAACGCCCAGCGGTTCCATGGCGGCCGGTCCCAGTCGAGCTTCGGCGGCACCATGGCGGGCGGCGAGCCCTGCATGATCGGCGGCCGCGGATCGCTGTTGCGATAGGAGTCCATGAAAGCCATTCCCGGAAAAGAAAAGACCCGGCGGCATGTACCGCCGGGTCTCTCATGCAGCGATTACTTCTGCAGTTCGGTCCAGATCTTGGTGTAGAGTTCCTGCGTTTCCGGCGGGCACATCTTCTGGAATTCGCCTTTCGGCTTGGCATCGGCCGGAATGACGACTTCCGGCGCATCCTTCATGTCCGCCGGCATGTATTTGTCCGAGCCGGTGATGGCGTTGGCATAGCGGTGGAAGGCCGAGAGGCCCGCCGCGTTTTCCGGATCCATGATGAAGTTCTGGAACAGCTTGGCATTGTCGACGTTCTTGGCTTCCTTCAGAACGACGACGTTGTCGCTCCACAGGCCGAAGCCTTCCTTCGGATAGTTGTAGTGGATGGCCGGATTGACCAGCCGCTGGCGCAGCGCCGAGCCGTTCCAGTCGCTGGTCGCCTTGAAATCGCCGGCGCCCATCTTCTCGATGGTGTTGTATTCCATCGCGATCCAGTTCGGCTTGGCCGCCACCAGGAGGTCGCGCACCTTCTTCAGCACCGCCTTGTCGTCGGTGCACTGCTGGCCGCCGACATATTTGATCGCCGCGAAGATGACGTCGCCCATCTCCGGAACGACGTTGACCTTGCCCTTCAGCTCGTCCGGCGTGTTGAAGACGATGCCCCAGCTGTCGGCCGGACCCTTGTAGGCATCGGTGTTGACGACGACGCCGATCGTGCCCCAGGCCCACGGCACCGAATATTTGCGGCCCGGATCGAACTCGGGATTGGCCCATTCCGGCGCGACGTTCTTGAAGTTCTCCATCTTGCCCGGATCGGTCTCGAGCAGGAGACCTTCCTTGATCCAGATCGGCACATAGGTCTGCGACGGCACCGCGATGTCGAAGCCGGTGCCGCCCTGGCGAACCTTGGCCAGCGCGGTGTCGTTGGAATCGTAATCGGTGATGGTCACCTTGACGTTGTATTTGGCTTCGAACTTCTTGATCACGTCGGGGCTGGTGTAGTTGCCCCAATTGTAGATGTTGAGCACGCCGTCGGCGCGGGCCAGGCCCGTCGAGGCGAGCAACGCCAACCCCATGGCGGTTGCTGTTGTCTTCCAGTTCATGGTTTTAACTCCCATTTTTCGGTTCAGTCTCGTTTCCTGCTGACGAAGAAAAACAACGTGACGATCGCGACCGAAAGCAGCAGGAAGGCGGTCGATATCGCGTTGATCTCGGGTGTGATGCCGCGGCGGATCTGGCCGAGCATGTAGGTGGGCAGCGTGTCCTGGCCGCCCGATTTGACGAACTCGGTGATGACGACGTCGTCGAGCGAAATGACGAAGGCCAGCATCAGCCCGGCCAGGATGCCGGGCCACAGGAGCGGCAGCGTGATGCGCCGGAACGTCTTCCAGGGCGTCGCGTAGAGGTCGGCTGCGGCACGCTCCAGCGTCAGGTCCATATTCTCAAGCCGCGCCCGGATCGGCAAATAGGCAAAGGGAATGCAGAACGCCGTGTGCGCGGCGACCAGATAGCCGATGCCGGAATAACCGGTGAAGATCTTGATGCGCGAGAAGAAGATCAGCAGCGCCACCCCGGTGACGATCTCGGGCACCATCAGCGGCTGGTTGATCGCCGCATACTTGAAGGTGAGGCCGGGATAGGACGCGGTGCGGGTGGTGGCGAGCGCCGCCATGGTGGCAAAGATCGTGGAGAGCACCGCCGCGATGGAGCCGATCTGGAAGGAACGCAGCGTGGCATCGACGACCTGCGTGTTCTGCCATGCCGACTGGAACCATTTCAGCGAAAAGCCGCCCCATTCGGAGGTCGAGCTCGCCGCGTTGAAGGCATAGATGACCAGCACGATGATCGGCAGATACAGCACGATAAAGCAGGTCGCGGCGATCGCGCTGAATCCTGGCTGGTTCTTGATGGAAAAGTTCTTAGCCATGACGCACCCCCGACTTGCCGGCATTGCGCACATAGGCAAGCAGCGCCACCATGACGATGATCATGACGGCGATCGACAGCGCCGAGCCGAGTGGCCAGTTGCGGCCCTGCCCGAACTGCAATTCGATCAGGTTGGACAGCATCATGTTCTTGCCGCCGCCAAGCACGCTCGGCGTCACATAGGCGCCAAGCGCTGGAATGAAGACCAGGATGGAGCCGGCGATGACGCCCGGCTTGACCATCGGAAAGATAATTCGCCGCAGCACCTGGAAGCGCGTGGCGTAAAGGTCATAGCCCGCCTCGACCAGCCGGAAATCGAGCTTTTCCATACTGGCGTAGATCGGCAGCACCATCAGCGGCAGGTAGACATAGGCCATGCCGATCAGG
This sequence comes from Mesorhizobium sp. BR1-1-3, assembly GCF_020165455.1. Lineage (NCBI taxonomy): Bacteria > Pseudomonadati > Pseudomonadota > Alphaproteobacteria > Hyphomicrobiales > Phyllobacteriaceae > Mesorhizobium > Mesorhizobium sp. BR1-1-3. The sequence continues at coordinate 111,060 of NZ_JAIUIC010000017.1, read as the reverse complement.
ATCGCCGTGTCGGTGTAGAGGATCTGGATCGGCGCCGAGATGATGCCGAGCTTGAGCAGCATTGTGTTGATGATGCCTTCGTTGCGGATGATCTGCAGCACTGCGAAGGTGCGGATCAAAAGGTTGGTCCAGAACGGAATGGTGATCAGGAACAGCCAGAGATCGCGGGTCTTTTCGCTGCGCGTCGCCATGAAATAGGCGGTCGGGAAACCAAGCACCAAGGTGGCGATCGTCGTCACCACCGAGAGCTTGATCGAGCGCAGGAAGATGGTGACGTGGGCGGCGGCGATCGAAAGCGTGTCGTCGAAGATATCGCGTTCCAGAAACACCGCTATCCAGGCTTCCGGCGAGAACTGCCACTTCACGTCGCCATAGGAGCCTGGCGTCAGGAACGAGTAGACGAGCACGATCAGCAAGGGGCCGGTCGCGGCGAGGAAAATGACCAGCAGCGCTGGCGCTGACAAAAGCCAGCGGTCGCGGACATCGCGCCGCTCCGCTGCCTTGGCGACTTCTTCCGCGGTCGCCATCGTCAGTCCTTCAGGACCTGGGCGGCATCGCTGCCGATGAGGATGCCGACCGCGTCGCCCTTCTCGAAACCGCAGCCCGCGCTGCGCGTGTTCTGCTGGCGTACGGTGAAGAGTTCGCCGCTGTCGAGATGAACATGGATGTGGGTGTCGGTGCCGAAATAGACGATATTATCGACCCTCCCCGACAGTTCGCCCTTGGCCTTGGTCAGCTTGGCGTGTTCAGGCCGAACCACGACCGTGGCATTGGGCTTGGGCTGGAAACCCTGGGCCACGGTCGCCTCGATGGTCGCACCGGACTTGAGCGTGGCGCGCGCCTTGCCGTTGGCCATCTCGCTGATGGCGGCCGTCAGGAAGTTGGTTTCACCGATAAAGTCGGCGACGAAGCGTTCGGCCGGCTTGTCGTAGATATCCCAGGGCGAACCGACCTGGAGGATCTTGCCCGATGACATGACCGCGATGCGGTCGGACATGGTCAGCGCTTCTTCCTGGTCGTGGGTGACGAAGATGAAGGTGATGCCGGTCTCGTGCTGCAGCCGCTTCAACTCGATCTGCATCTCCTTGCGCAGCTTGTAGTCGAGCGCCGACAGTGGCTCGTCGAGCAAAAGCACCTTCGGCTGCGGTGCCAAGGCGCGGGCCAAGGCCACGCGCTGCTGCTGGCCGCCGGAGATCTGGCTGGTGCGACGACCGGCGAGTGCCTCCATCTTGACCAGCTTCAGCATCTCGGCGACGCGCGCCTTGATCTCGGCCCTCGGCTTACCCAGCATTTCCAGGCCAAAGCCGATATTGTCGGCGACCGTCATGTGCGGGAACAGCGCATAGGATTGGAAAACGGTGTTGACCGGCCGTTTGAAGGGTGGCAGCGGCGCGATGTCCTGGCCGTAGAGCAGGATTTCACCGGCGGTTGGAAAATCGAAGCCGGCGATCAGCCTGAGCAACGTCGTCTTGCCGCAGCCGGATGGCCCCAGCAACGTGAAGAATTCGTTCTCGCGGATAGATACCGAGACCGTGTCGAGGGCAGCCACCTGCCCCTCACCTGATCCGAAAATTTTGCTGACGTTTACTACTTCAATCGCATTCCGATCCGGTTTGTCCGGCACGATTACGCCTCACTGTTGACCCCGCTCTTGCTGGCGGAGCTCTTCCCCTGTTCGATGTGACCACATGGCCGGTGGGTTGGCAAGCCCGGCATTGGGTCACAGTTCAGTCAGTCATTGAGACCTGCAAGCCCCATGCCATAGTCAGGCCTGATAGGTGATCTTGCCGCCGCAAATCGTCGTCACCGGCCGCACCTTGTGCAGATCGGCCGGGGCGGTGTTCTCGATATCCATCGACAAAACCACCAGATCGGCCATGTAGCCCGATCTCAGCGTGCCCTTGCGGTGCTCGGCGAATTCGGCGTAGGCGCCCTCGATCGTGTAACCGGCGATCGCTTCATGCAGTGAGAAACTCTGGTCCGGGTCGCTTTCTGCCCATGGTTTGCGCAACACTGCCGCCTGAATGCCCAGGATCGGATCGATCGGCGACACCGGCCAATCGGATGCGAAGACGACATGCGCGCCGGCATCCTTCAAGGTCCGCCAGGCATAGCTCAGCGGCCAGCGTGCCGGCCCGATGCGCGACACCGTCGGCTCCAGCGGAAAATCCATGGCGCCGGGCGGATGCGGCGGTTGCATGGAGGCAATGACGCCGAGTTCGGCGAAACGCGGCACGTCCGAGGCGGTGGTGACCTCGATGTGCTCGACCCGGTGACGGCTGTCGCGCTTGCCGTTCGCCTTCTGCGCCGCCTCATAACCGTCGAGCACCGCGCGCACGGCGCCGTCGCCGATCGAATGCACGGCGATCTGCAGCCCGCGCCTGTCGGCCGCGACGGCCAGATCGATGAATTGTTGCGGCGTGAACAGCGGCTCGCCCACCCAGTCGGGCCGGTCGGCGTATGGCTCGACCATGACAGCTGTCCAGGAGTCGAGCACCCCGTCGTAGAACACCTTGACCATGCCCGACGACAGCCATTCGCTGTTGTAGCTTTCGGCCATACCAGATGCCTTGTCGAGCATGTCGAGCCTCATGAAATTCTTGTAGTGGAACGGGATCTTGACGCGGCAGGGCAAGCCTTCCTCGGCTTCGATCTCGGCCAGCAGCTCAAGCTGGTAGAGGTTGCCGTCCATGTTCTGGATCGAGGTGATGCCGTGGCGGGCGCACCAGGCGAGCCCGCGCCGCATAATGTCGCGGTCGGCGTCCCGCTCGGCCGCCGTCGGCATCGGGTCCGGCTCGCCGCCGGTCGACAGCCCCAGCCGCACCCGGCTTTCGCCGGCAAGGTCGAGCACCGGGCCAAAGGCCTCGCCTTCGCGCAATTCGCCGGCGGCCAGTCCATCGTCACCCATGACAATCTCATTGCCAGGGCCGAGCGTGCGCCCCTGCAGGATGCCGGCCATTTCCAACGCCTTGGTGTTGGCCCACATGGTGTGATGGTCGGGCGCCGCCATGCAGAACGGACGATCGGGCAAAATGGCGTCGAGGTGATGGCGCGTCACGCGCTCGCTGCCGAGCACGGTGTAGTCGACGCCTTGGCCGACCAGCATCTTCGCGTCGGGCCGGGTAGGCGCATAGTCGCGGATCGCCTTCTGCAGCGCCTCGAAGCCATGGATACCGGTGAGTTGAAGGTGGGCAAGTTCAGCCCCGCCCGAAAACAGATGCATGTGGGCTTCGATGAAACCCGGCAGGACGGAGCCGCCCTTGGCGTCGATTACCTTGGTGGCCGGTCCCTTGAACTCTTCGATGGAGGCGCGGCTGCCGATGGCGACGATTGCGCCGTCCTTGACGGCGACGGCCTCGGCGGTGGGATTGTCGTCGTCGATGGTCAGTACACGACCATTGATGACGATCAGATCCGCATTGTGACCTGCACCTGTGACAGACATCGCGACTCCGCGCTTTTGACGACTGACTGAGACCGACAACCTCTTGGCCAACGACCTGCCACTCCACCGGAGCGGCGCCATGGGACGAAAAAGAATGCCAGCGCGCTGTCTTGGAAATTCCCCTTGTCATCCCAAGAGGCAGCGTGGATAAAGAATGCGACTGATTATTCGCGTTTGTCAACATACCGAATCTGGAATGTATCGTGGACAGCAAGCTCCCACCATGTTGAGACCGGGCGGGGAACGAGGACATCGGACGGTGAAGCGCAGTCTCGACCGCAAAACCAGGATAGCGCTCGAACCGCGCAAACAGCCGCGGCAAAAACGCTCCAGCAAGGTGGTCGACCGGATTCTCGACGCAGCGCTGGTCTTGACGCGGGAGCAAGGAACCAAGACGCCGACGACGCTGGCCATTGCGCAGCGCGCAGGCTTGTCGGTTGGTTCGATCTACCAATACTTTCCCAACAAGGAAGCCATTCTTCTGGACCTCGCCCGGCGCTGGCTGTCATCCTTTCCCGAGGTGATCGCCAAGCGTATCAAGGTCGCCCCGCCCACCAACCGTGAAGAGTTTCGGCAGGAAGTGCGCAAGCTCTTCATCGACACGTCCAGACTCTACCTCGAAAACGCCAGCCTGATGCCGGTGATCGAGGCCATTTCAGGCAACGCCGACCTCAGGCCGATCCAGAACGAATATGACGAGCAGATCATCGCGCTCTACGCCGCATGGCTGCAGCATGTGAACCCGGCGCTTGAAGACAATGTCGCCAGCCGGCTCGGCGTGCTGATGATGGACGTCGGGCACGCCTGCCGGCTTGTCGGGCTGAAAAGAGACCGCAAGACATACGACCTCATCGAGGACGATGTGGAAAGAATGTGGCTCGCTCTGGTGAGCCCTTATCTCAATCTTGAATCTTGACTGATTTCGCACTTCGAGAGGAATTTATGAAGACTGTTTTCTCCCCCCTTCACGCCGGCCATGCCGGTCAAATGGAACTGGTCACATCAGCCATCGTGCCGGGTTTCGAGAAGCCATCGAGGGCCGAATTCATCAAGGCGCGGGTCGAAAGCGAGAAACTGGGTCCCATCATCGCGCCGCACGAACATGACCTCGCCGCCGCCAAGCGCATCCACAAATCAGACTATATCGACTTTCTCCCGACGGTCTGGCCGCAATGGCTGGAAGCAGGTCTCACAGGCACGGCGATGCCCTTCACATGGCCGACGCGCGGCCTGCGCGGCGACGTGCCGCCAAAGCGCGTCGACGCGCTGCTCGGCTATTATTCCTTCGATGCCGGCGCCACTTTCGTCGAAGGCACGTGGGCCGCGATCAAGTCTTCCTACGACGTAGCGCTGACCGCCGCCGGTCTGCTCAAGGATGGCGAGGCTTCCGCCTTCGCGCTCTGCCGTCCACCCGGCCACCATGCCGGGGCTGGCTTCATGGGCGGCTATTGCTATATCAACAACGCCGCTGTCGCCGCGCAATGGTTCCGCGACCACGGCGCCAAACGCATCTCGATCCTCGATGTCGACTACCATCACGGCAACGGTACGCAGGAGATCTTCTACGACCGTGCCGACGTCCAGGTGCTCAATCTGCATGGCGATCCGATGGTCGAGTACCCGTTCTTCCTCGGCCATGCCGACGAACGCGGCGCGGGTGCCGGCGAAGGCTTCAACATCAATTATCCGATGCCCTTCGGCACCGACTGGGATGCATGGAACGCCTCGCTCGAGGATGCCTGCGGCAGGCTCGCCGCTTATGCACCGGATGTCGTCATCGTCTCGCTGGGTGTCGATACGTTCGAGAAGGACCCGATCAGCCAGTTCAAGCTGAAGACGTCTGATTATCCCAAGATCGGCCGCCGCATCGCCAGGCTCGGCCTGCCGACGCTGTTCGTCATGGAAGGCGGCTATGCCGTCGAGGAGATCGGCATCAACGCGGTCGGCGTGCTGACCGGGTTCGAGGATCGGTAAATGCCTGTCGTCCAGGAGCATCTGGCGATTTTGGGACAACGACAGGCATAAGCAAAGGACCACCGGGACGGGGCGGCAACATCGCCCGGCTCCCACTATCGGGCCAAGGCACCAGTCTTCGGCACAGCAACCGGCGCGCCCGTCTGTCCAATGCTCCCGAGCCTGGCGAAATCGACCAGCCGCCGAGGTGGCCGGCGAAGACTTTTGCGTCCCGGTCTTCTGTCCAGGGCGCGAAAACCGACTTGTGAGTCGCACATGAGTCCACCGGATTCGATTTTGTCAAATCGCGTTTGATGTCAGATTCAACTGCGGGTAGATTAGACCCGAATCAGCCGGTCCTGGGGGGCGCGGCGACCACCCAAAGTCTTTTGTTCCGGAGCTTTTCCGGCACCAGACGCGGACGGCTTCGCGTTCCCTGAATGGATTCGGGATTTGGTTCGGTGCAGCCCTGCGCCACGCGTGTGTCTTCGTCAAAGTAATGCGTATTCGGGTTCGGCGGCTGGTTTCCAGTATCCGGACAGCAGAAACGATTCCGGCCAAAAGCAACAAGAATGAGCAGTCCCGCCGCACGTCTTCAATCCGACACATTGGGCTCGCGCCTGACGTCGCGCGGCGATCTCACCAGCTTTTTCATGCAACTGACCGCCGAGATCGGCGCCGACAGCTACATGTTGGTCGCCATCGTCCACGACCAGGACCGCAACGATGCGCGCATCGTCTCCTCCAACTGGATTTTCGATGCCATCGAGCTGATCGGCAAGCGATTGATCGCCGGGCTTGCGCAAGGCGCGCTCACCGTCGCGCCAGGCATCCGCCCACAGCCGCTGGTGGCATCTCAAGCACCAGAGGCAGACGGATTGGTCACCGGCGAGGAAGCCCGCCTTCTCGACGTGCTCGGCCATGCCGAAATCTATTCGCTGCGCCTCAATGTCGGCCGCCAGCGCCTGTTTGCCCTGTTCTCTGCGGCGACCGCCGGCAGCATCGACCAGCCGGCGCTGATGCGCGCGCAGCTGAAATGCTGCTACGCGCTCTCGCACATCCCGCAACTGATTGCCGCCGCCGCCATGCAGGACCCGTTGTCGGATCGCGAGCGCGAATGCCTGTTCTGGGTTTCCGAAGGCAAGACCACCGACGAGGTCGCCGTCATCCTTGGCGTCTCCTCCAACACCGTCAACAGCTACATCACCCACGCCATCCAGAAATTCGCGGCCAGCAACCGCGCGATGGCCATCGCCACGGCGATCAGGAGCGGCATCATTTGAAACACGCCGATATCAAGGAAACGGCCGAAGCCCTTTTCAACGAGCAGCGCAACCCGTTCGGGGCCTTCACCCTTGGCTCCGAAACCCATCACGCGGTCACCATTCCCGATGCCGTGCGCCGCTGCCGCTGGATCGCCGTTGACATGAATGCCTCGGCTTTCGGCCTCTTCTTCGTAAGCCCCTCGCCCGAGCGGGCGCGGCTCGTGCCATGCTTCGATTCCGATTATCCCGGCATTGCCGTGGCGACCAAGTTCATCTCAGGCGCCAACGGCGAGGAGATCGTGCGCCACACCCGCATCTCGACCGAACCGCGCTGGTGGACGGATGACGGCGTCCCTGGCACGGCGGAGCTGTTTGGCGATTTCGCCTGGACCGAGCGGATGGCGGCGCTGGTGCCCGGAACCAGCGGCATCGCTTTTCCCGTGCACGCCGACCGCGGCCAATGCGGTCTTGTCGTGTTCCTGGGCTCGGAGATGACCTTGCAGCAGGATGCGCTCTACGAAATACACGCCCGCTGCTTTTCGCTGTTCGCCGCCGTCGCCCGCATCCGTCCGGGCGATGCCGGCCGCATGCGTGCAATCTCCAAGCGCGAACTCGAATGCCTGAAGCTGACCGCCAACGGCAACACCAGCGAGGAGATCGCGCGACTCCTGAAACTGTCGGTGCACACCGCCAACCAGTATCTGACCCAATCGACCCAGAAGCTCAACGCCGTCAATCGCAACCAGGCCGTTGCCAAGGCGCTGCGGCTGGGCTTGATCGAATAGGGGAATTCGGCAGCGCTTCGAAAGCGACCGACGGTCAGCGATAGGCCAGCGGCTCGACCTTGTGGATACGCGCCTCTTCGATCACCGCTTCGAGCAGCGCCGTGTTGCGCTCCGGGTCTTCGCCCGGCTTCTCGAACGATACGTAGTTGACCGCCACCGACGCGCCGAGCTCGCTCAGCGTCAGCTGGAAATAGACGGTGACGCCGGGCGGCCTCAGTTCCAGATCGAGCACGATGCGCGGGCTGCCGCTCCAGTCGACATGCGCCTCACCACCATGGCCGAGCCGCAGAGTGCCCGGCATGAAGAACAACTCAACCGCTGAATCGACCAGGTCCGACAGGCATGCGAAATGCTCCAGCCGGATAAAGGCGATGTAGTCGGCGACATCGATCAGCCTCAGTTCGCCCACCACCTGCTCGATGGCGCTGGCGACGATGATCTCGCGGGATTTTGCGTGCGGTTGCCGGTTCATGAAATCTGTCTGCGCTCAGCCTTTTTCGAGTAGACGATCCGCACCAGTTCGGCGACGGCCTGGTAGAATTGTGACGGGATCACATTATCGACCGAAACTTGCTTGTACATGGAGCGGGCGAGCGCCACGTCCTCGAAGACCGGGATGTTGTGTTCCCGCGCGATCTCGCGGATCTTGAGCGCCACCAGATCCTGGCCCTTGGCCAGCACCATGGGCGCCGAGTCCTCGTCGCGCACATATTTCAGCGCGATCGAGAAGTGCGTCGGGTTGGCGATGATCAGCGTCGCGCGCGGCACCGCCGTCATCATCCGTTTGCGCGCCCGGTCGCGCGCCAGCGAGCGCAGCCGCGACTTGACGATCGGGTCGCCCTCGGACTGTTTGAACTCGTCCTTGACCTCCTGCTTGCTCATGCGCAGATCCTGCTTCCAGTGGAAGCGCGACCAGACGATGTCGACTGCCGCGATCAGCCCCATGACGAAGACGATGGCCACCAGGATGTCGACGGCGATGCCGCGGATGACGAGACCGAAGGCGACCGGATTGGTGATCATCCCGGCGAGCAGCTTGCGGTGGTCTTCCGACAGGGTGAAACTCAGCACGACGATGGCAAACCCGACCTTGCCGAGTGACTTCAGGAACTCGACCCAACCCTGGATGCCGAACAGCCTGTTCCAACCCTTGGCGATCGAAATGCGCGAGAGTTGCGGCCGGACCCGCTCGCCTACGAATTGCGGCATGTTCTGGAACACCGAGGCGCCGACGCCGGCGACGGTCAGCAGCACCATCAAGCTCAGGACGGCGCGGCCGACCTCGAGCAGGACGATCTTGTAAAGCGCGATGACGTCGGTCTCGGTGTCCATTGGCCAGGCTTCCGGCTTCTCCAGGAACATCGACAGGAACATGCCGAGATCGATGATCGCATCCTTAGCGTAGAAGACGGTGAACACCAGTATGGCAACGAACGAGGCAAAGAGCGCTGTCTCCCGCGAATGGGGCAGCTTGCCCTGTTCGATGGTGTCGCGGATCTTCTTTTCCGTCGCCTCTTCGGTTTTCGAATCCTTGTCGACCGCGTCAGCCATGGCGCGGTCCTAGGCGGCGTCTTGGGTCGAGGGGAGTTCGAAGGCGGCTTCGCGCGACAGCTGGATCGTCGTCGTAACGATCGTCTTGCGGGCCGCCATGATATCGGCGAGGGGGATCCCGTCCGAGCCCTCCCCGAGCTCGGCTTCGATCATGCGCCGCGAGCGGGCGCCGATGGCCGACAGCACCGATTCTGCAAGGGCGGCCGACGTGCCACGCAAGGCCAGCGTGACCAGCTCCGTCGATAGCCCGTCGAACAGCAGCACCCGCGCTTTCTGGGTGAGCAGCGGCAGATCGTCGAAAGCAAACAGCCGGGCTCGCACGCCGTCGAGATCAGGCGTGCCGGCGGCTTCCAGATCCTGCATCACCTCCTCGAGCAGCGGCTTGTCGAGTTCGTTGAGGACGCTGGCGACACGCGCCTGTCCGGCCGAGGTATCCTTGGTCGAGGTTTCGGCCAACACACTGGTGCGCAGCCGGTTTTCGACGATCCTGGCGGCAGCGTCGGGAACATTGGCCATCGTCACCATGCGCTTGATGATTTCTCCACGCATCGGCTTGGTCAGTGTCAGCAGCACGCTCGCCGCCACCTGCGGCGCCAGCTTCGACAACACCATGGCCGCTGTCTGCGGATGCTCACCGGCCAGGAAGGCGCCAAGCCGCGCCGGTTCGAGCTTTTCGAGCTCGGGCCAGATCGGCGGCGGGCCTTCCGGTGCGACCTCGAATTTCCTGTCGCCCATGATCGCGCTCATCTCTTCGGGCGAGAGCGATTCGTTGAGGATGGTGTCCATCCTGTCGGCGGAATCGAGCAATCCCGCCCCTTCGGTGAATTCGGCCTCGAACTCAGCGACAATGCGCTCAAGATCGCTTTGCGGAATCGTCCGCAGCAGCCGGGCGCCCTCGATCAGGGCCTTCAGTTCTTCCTGCTTGAAGAATTTCAGCAGGCGGCTGGCCGACGGCTTGCCCATCGCCACAAGTATGGCGGCCGCCTTCTGCGCGCGGGTCAAGGTCACCGGCGTCGTCATGCCACTCGCCTCCGCTGCCACCGGCAAGCCCCGCAAACCATGTCTAGGCGCCCTTCGTGCCGGCGATGATTTCGGTCAGCCTGATGCCGAAGCGCGACGGATCGCTTTCCAGAACGGTGATCTCGCCGCGCGCGATCTTGCGGCCGTTGACCACGACGTCGACAGGTTCGCCGATGCGGCGATTGAGCGCCACGGTCGACCCTTTTTGCAGCGCCATCAGATCGGAGACCGGCATCTCGGTGCTGCCGAGGATGATCTGGACATCGACGGGGATGTTCATGATCACGCTCGAATTGGCCGATGAGGCCGCCCTGAACGCCGCATCGGGGCGTTGCTCCTCTTCATGCAGGACCCCGCGCAACTCTTCGATGGCACGGTCGAGTTGTTCGTCCGGCTGGTCGAGGTCGGCTTCCGCCTTGGTTTTGGCCATGATCGTCTCCAAATGCTCAGGCGCGTCCGGCGGCAGCCGGCATCAGCCCGTCGATAAAGTCCTGCCCGGCGTCGTAAGGATGCCTGATCCGGACGGTGTAATTCTGTCCCAGTTTGCCGAACTCGCATACGAACAGCGTCTTGCCCCGTGCGCTGAGACGCGCCTGGGACTGGGCCGTTTCCTCGAATTCGATGACGTCGCCGATTTCGAAACCGGCGAGGTCGCCGAGCGTCAGCCGCGCCAGCGGCATCGTGGCCTCGAGCGCCACGGTGGAGCGCATCACCTCTTCCGAAAAGCGGGCGCGCCAGCTGGGGCCGTGATCGTCGTCGCTGAGAGGCACGGCTCCGTCGCGGCTGGCCAGCACGACGCGCTGCGGCATCGTCACCGTCACGGTGCCACTGTCGGCCGGCGTCGAGATGCCAAGCACGATGCGGATTGCCGCGCCATCGCGCAGCACGTACCGCTTCGCCTCGGTGCCCGACATTGCCCGCGGCGCGGGCAGGCGCAGGTCGAGCGAACGCTTTCCCGATCCGTTGAGGGCCTGTGCGACCTGCTGGAACACCATGGTCGAAACATCGATTTCGATTTGCGACAGATCGCGTTCGATCGGCGATGCCGGCAGATCCGGGTCGCCGCCGAACAGCGTGCAGACCATGATGGCGATCGCCGGAGCATCGATCACCAGGGTCATCGCATCGGAGGACGCCGACGAGCCGATCACGGTCATCGCAAACGTGTCGCCGGCACGCGAACGCGCCTCGGGAACGCGGCTGACCTCGATCGCTTTGAGATCGACGACGACCGGAACGCCAAACTCGCTGGTCAGGCTTTTCTGCAGCAGCGGCACGGCGCGTTCGGCCATGGCGCGGCCTGCGTCGATGACCTGCGCGGCCTCGCCGCTGTCGCCGACCAGACGCTCGATGATCAGCGAGCGCGCTTCCGCTGGACTGCCCAGGCTGGTCATGACAGTGCCGGGACCGATCTGTCGCGCATCGTTCAGGCGGCCTTCTTTTCGACGGTGCCGGTATTCATCGTGCTCTGCTCGACCGCGTCGATCGTCGGCCGTTCATAGGACGAGATGGTCTTGCGGCCGAACTCGATCGCCACCTGCGGCAGCGCGCCGTTCATGTAGGCCAACAGCGTCTGCTTGACGATGATATAGAGGCGGTTCTTCTTCTCGCGCACTGTCTTGATCTTGGTGGCGACCGGTCCGACCACCGAATAGGACAGGAAGATGCCGAGGAACGTTCCGACAAGTGCGGCACCAATCAAACCGCCGAGAATTTCCGGCGACTGGTCGAGCGCGCCCATCGCCTTGACCACGCCGAGCACGGCGGCGACGATGCCGAGTGCCGGTAGGCCATCGCCCACCGCCACCATCGCGTGATAGGCCTTCATCTTGTCGGACCTGATGGTCTGGATTTCTTCGTCCATCAGCGCCTCGATCTCGTGCGAGCGGGCATTGCCGATGATGATGATGCGGCAGTAGTCGCAGATGAAATGCGTCAGATCGTGGTTATGCAGCACGGTTGGGAACGCCTGGAAAATCGCCGACTCTTCCGGATTGTCGATATGCGCCTCGACCTCGCTGCGGGATTTCGAGCGCAGCTCGCGCATCAGCGAGTGCAGCACGCCGAGCGTTTCGAGATAGTCCTGTTCCTTCGGCACCGCCTGCTTGAAGGCTTCGAGAATGCCCTTGCCGGTATCCTTGACCGTCTTCATCGGATTGGCGACGAGGAAGGTGCCAAAAGCCGCACCACAGATGATCACCGCCTCCCAGGGCTGGATCAGCACGTGAAGATGGCCGCCCATGGCCATGAAGCCGCCAAGGACGCAGCCGAGCGTTACCACCAGTCCAATCAGAATGCCCACGACAGGTCCTTCCGCATTTCACATCAGGAGCTAGGGATAGCCCCCGTGCCTTGTGTGAGGCTTGAATCGAAGGCGTCGGAGACGATTCAGTTTCGCGCAAGGAAGTAGGGGTATTGTCCGGACATAGCTTCGGCCGGAGGCACCTTTTTGCTTAATACCTTTACCAGCTATCAGCTCATCACCAGGGACATTTCAAAGTCGATCGACAGGATCGAGCAGCAGCCCGTGGTTGATCGCGACACCAAGTATTATCTGGACAACATCACCAAGGTGAAATCGATCGACGATTTCGTCAAGAATGACCGTTTGTTCAAATATGCCATGAAGGCCTACGGGCTCGAGGACATGGCTTACGCCAAGGCCTTCATGGTCAAGGCACTCAAGGAAGGCGTCTCCGATCCCAACAGCTTCGCCAACAAGCTGACCGACAAGCGTTACGCCGAATTCGTCAGGGCCTTCAATTTCGCCGCCAACGGCACCAGTACGACTGTCTACAACAAGGCGCAGCAACTGGTGACCAGCAACTATGCGCTGCAAGTCCAGATCGGCGCCTCGCAGAAGGGGCTCCCTTACTACCAGAGCGAAACCGCCTACTACGTCACCAACATCGCCAAGGTTAAATCGGTCGACGACCTGATGGGCGACAGCCGCCTGCTGACATATGCGATGGCCGCTTTCGGACTCGACGCCGCAAGCGAACCTGCCGCAACCGTCAAGGCGATGCTCGAAGGTGGCGTCAGCGATCCCGACAGTCCCGCCAACAAACTGCCCGACAAGAGCTACGCCAAATTCGTCGCAGCCTTCGACTTCGCCCAGTATGGCGATCAGACGACCATGCGCGACGATGTCCAGCAGGCGGTGCCGAAAGGATACATGGCCGGAGCCGGACTGACATTGGTCGAGCCAAGCGCGCAATATATCAAGGGCGAGGCCGATTATTACGCGGCAAACATTTCCAAGGTGACGTCGATCGACAACCTCATGGCGGACAAGCGCCTGCTCACCTTCGCCATGGCTTCCTACGGACTTGATGCGTCAACCGAAACGCCGCAGCAGATCCGCACAATGCTCGAGGGCGGCGTCAGCGACCCCGACAGCCCAGCAAACAAGCTGACGGATAAACGGTACGCCAACTTCGTCACGGCCTTCAACTTTGCCCAATATGGCGATCAGACAACGTCGCGCGACGAAGTGCAGAAAGACACGCCGAAAATCTATACGACGGAGTCGGCGCTTGGCCTGATCGCGCCGAATGCGGACTACATCAAGTCGGAGACCGCGTACTATCTTGCCAACGTCACGAACGTGAAATCCATCGACGACCTGATGGCCAACAGCCGATTGTACAACTACGTGCTCTCGGCCTACGGACTGGACCCGGCGACGGAAAGCAAGGACCTCATCCGCAACGTTCTTGCCGGTGGCATTCGCGACGCCGACAGCGTCGCCAACAAGATGACCAACAAGGCCTATGCCGGGCTGGCCGCCGCCTTCAACTTCGAACAATACGGCGAAGCGGCCACCACCATCAATCCGGCGCAGCAGCCGACCGTCGACAAATACATGCGCCAGACCCTCGAAGAGGATGCCGGCCAGACCAACCAGGGCGTGCGGCTGGCGCTTTATTTCGATCGCAAGGCCCCAACCATCACCAGTTGGTATGACGTGCTGGCCGACACTGCGCTTGCCAGTGTCGTGCGCACCGTGCTCGGCCTGCCCGATTCCTTCGCCACCGCCGATGTCGACAAGCAGGCGCAGCTGTTCGAGCAGAAACTCGACATCTCGGATTTCTCCGACCCCGAGAAACTCGGCAAGTTCCTGACGCGCTTCACCAGTATGTACGAGATCAACAACCCGACTTCATCGGCCGTCACCTCGGTCAGCGTGCTGTTTGCCCAGCCACTCACCGTCGGCATCTCCACCGACCTGATGATGGCCATGCAGAAACTGAGGTTCTGAGACCATCATGCGGGACAGCCTGTACGTCGCTCTTTCATCGCAGATCGCGCTCGAGCGGCGCCTCGACACCATCGCCGACAACGTCGCCAACGCCTCCACGGTCGGCTTTCGCGCCACCGGCGTGAAGTTCGAGGACGTCGTCTCTGGCACCGGGCAGAAATCGGTGTCATTCGCCTCCCCGGGCAAGACCTACCTTTCCGGCGCCCACGGTGCCTTGAGCGAGACCGGAAATCCCTTCGATTTCGCCATCCAGGGCGATGCCTGGTTCGCTATAGAGACGCCGGTCGGCACCGTCATGACCCGCGACGGCCGTTTTTCGATGAACGAGAACGGCGAACTGATGTCGATCGAAGGCCACCCGGTGCTCGATGCCGGCGGCTCGCCGATCCAGCTTGACCCCCGCAACGGTCCGCCCAAGGCCGGGGCCGATGGTTCGTTGCGCCAGAACGATCAGCTTGTCGGATCGATCGGCCTCTACAATTTCGATCCAGGCGCGAACTTCGTCCGCTATGGCAATTCCGGCATTGTTCCGGCACGCACCCCGGAGCCTGTCACCGATCGCTCCGATATCGGCGTTGCCCAAGGTTTTCTCGAAGAGTCCAATGTCAATCCGGTGCTGGAGATCACCAGGTTGATCATGGTCCAGCGCGCCTTCGAGAACACCGCCGCCCTGATGCGCCAGACCGACTCGTCCACCGACGAGGCGATCAAGACGCTCGGCTCGAAATAGTCCATGTCGCTCGACCAGCCATCCCTGCGGGCACTCGAAAGACAACTCCAGCCGGCACCGGAAGACCGGCTTGCCGCCCTGGAACGGGTCTGGCGGCGTTTCGCCGACGCCGAGGCACTGCTCAAGCGCGGCGGCCGCGTCATCGAAGTCACGCCCACGCACTACAAGGTGCACGGCCTTTCCAGCTTCGCCAGGCTGGGTGACATCGTCGAGCAGCCCGGCCATGCCGGTGCGCGCCGCGGCGAGATCGTCAAGATCGGCCGCGACGAGGCCGTCGTGGCACCCTTCGAACGCAGCGCCGATTCCGGCATCGGTGATGCCGTGTTCCGCCGCGGTCCGCTTGTGGTGGCACCGCATGCCTCATGGCGCGGCCGCACCATCGACGCACTCACCAGGGCGATCGATGGCGGCCCGCCGCTCGCCCGGGGAGACGACACATCGCGCGGCGCCCAGACGACGCCGGGCGCCATGGCGCGGCAACGCGTCGGCACTGCCTTCATGACCGGCGTCAAGGTCATCGATATCTTCACGCCGCTCTGCTTCGGCCAGCGCCTCGGCATCTTTGCCGGCTCCGGCGTCGGCAAGTCGACGCTGCTCGCCATGCTCGCCGGAGCCGACGCATTCGATACCGTCGTGGTGGCGCTCATCGGCGAACGCGGCCGGGAAGTCCGTGAATTCCTCGAGGACACGATCGGCGACAGCATGGCCAAGACCATCGCCGTCGTCGCCACCAGCGACGAAAGCGCCATGATGCGCCGGCGTGCGCCGGACACCGCCATGCGCGTCGCCGAGCATTTTCGCGACCAGGGGCATCGCGTTTTGCTGGTGCTGGATTCGATCACCCGCTTCGCTCACGCCTTGCGTGAGGTGGCGACGGGAACCGGCGAGCCGCCGGTCGCCCGCGGTTATCCGGCCTCGGTGTTCACCGAATTGCCCAAGCTGCTCGAACGCGCCGGGCCGGGTACGGAGGGCAAGGGATCCATCACCGCCATCATTTCCGTACTGGTCGACGGCGACGATCACAACGACCCGGTCGCCGATTCCGTGCGCGGCATCCTCGACGGCCATGTCGTGCTCGACCGCACGATCGCCGAACAGGGTCGCTATCCCCCCGTCAACCCGCTGTCGTCCATATCGCGGTTGGCCGGAAAGGCCTGGAGCGTCGAACAGCGCGCGCTGGTGACAAGGCTGAAGTCGATGATCTCGCGCTTCGAGGACACACGCGATATCCGCTTGCTCGGGGCCTATCAGGGCGGCGTCGATGCCGAACTCGACATCGCCGTGCGCCAGGTGCCGCTGATCTATGAAGCGCTGACGCAAGGGCCGAAGGATCGCCCCTCAGCCGACCCGTTCTCCGATCTCGCCCGCCACCTCAAGAGCAAGCTGAACGCCGATGCCGGAGACTGAACGCGAATACACCGAGCGCATCCTGCGCGACATGATCGCCGAGGCCAATGCCGCGCAGCAGGCAAAGGCTGACACGGCGAGAACTGCCAAAGCAAAGGCCGCCCGTGCCATCGCGGCCAAAGCCGAGGCCGTTCTGGCCAGAGCCGTCAAGCCAATCCTGCCACGGGCTGGCAAAGCCGATCCTGATCTGGCCAGGCCCGTCGA
The DNA here is from genome assembly GCF_020165455.1 of Mesorhizobium sp. BR1-1-3. Lineage (NCBI taxonomy): Bacteria > Pseudomonadati > Pseudomonadota > Alphaproteobacteria > Hyphomicrobiales > Phyllobacteriaceae > Mesorhizobium > Mesorhizobium sp. BR1-1-3. The sequence goes on along the minus strand of NZ_JAIUIC010000017.1, from coordinate 94,439 downwards.
ACCCGCTCTGTCCCGGACTCCCCAGGCGGTGGCTGCCGAGATGACGCAGGCCAGCCGGGAATCGCTGATCGACGGCCTGTTCCCGCGCACCGAATGGCCGCAGCCGCCAAAGGCGCCGTTTCCCCGACTGGAGAAGAAGTCCGACCGACGCAGCGACTTCGTCATTGCCGCGCTCGGCATCGCGCTCGGCCTGATCTGCGCCCTGTTCCCCTGGTATATCTTCTTCAACCAGGACCAGTTTGGCGTCCAGGCGATGAAGTTCGGCGGCACAGGCTCCAATTCCGGGCGAGCGGGCGGCGGCGTGGTCGCCGAACGCAGCGCGCCGCTGACGGCAAAGGACGTTCCCGCGGCCAATCTCGATCTTCTTGCCACGGGGACGGTGCGGGATGATGCCGATCCCGCAGCCGCATCCGACGAGCAACCGTTTCCGGCCGACGCGGCGAAATTCCGCATGGTTCATGTCGCCAACGGCCGCGCCATGATCCAGGACGACGCTGGCCTCTGGATCGTCAAGCGCGGCTCGATACTGCCGGATTCCAGCAAGGTATCCTCCATCGAGCAGCGCAACGGCAAATGGGTCATGGTCACCAGTGCCGACCAGGTGATCGAACTGTCCAGATAAACGATCTCCGGCTTCCGGCCATCCGCAAGGCCCGCGCAAGACTGGCGGCCTAGTCTCTGGGTACCTGCTCGGAGATTCCCATGGAGCCCGTTTCCCTTTTCGACCTCGCCGCCAAGCAAGCGCAATGGCTGGCCGTGCGCCAGTCGGCCGTGGCCGGCAACATCGCCAATGCCAACACGCCGGGCTATACGGCAAACGACGTCGAGCCATTCGAAAAGGTGCTCGACCGCGCCGCCGTATCGCTGCAGGCCACCCAGGCCGGCCATCTTGGCAATGCAGCGACCAATGCCGGCTTCACCATCAAGCCGCAGGAAGATGACGGCGTTGTCATGCCGTCCAAGAACTCGGTCGTGCTGGAAGACCAGTTGCTGAAGGCCGGCGAGGTGCGCCGGTCCTTCGAGCTCAACACGGCGATCGTCAAGGCGTTCCATTCGATGATGATGATGGCGGTGAAGAGCTGACCATGGACGCACTGACCGCAGCCCTCAAAGTCGCAGCATCGGGCCTCGGCGCCCAGTCGGAACGCCTGCGCGTGGTTTCCGAAAACCTCGCCAACGCCCAGTCGACGGGCACCGCGCCCGGCTCCGACCCTTATCGCCGCAAGACCATCAGCTTCGTCTCCGAGCTCGACCGGGCCTCCGGCAGTTCAACGGTTGCAGTGAACTCGATCGATCGAGATCCCAGTGACTTTCCAGTCGAGTTCCAGCCCGGCAACGAGGCCGCCGACGAGAAGGGCTACGTCAAGATGCCCAACGTCAACGTGCTGATCGAAATGGCTGACATGACCGAGGCCAATCGCTCCTACGAGGCCAACCTTCAGGTGGTCAAGCAGGCCCGCGACCTGATTTCCATGACCATCGACCTGATGAGGAACCAGTAATGATCAGCGGTATCGGAGCCCTTCAGTTCAAGCCGTCGATCGGCGGCGACGACGCGGCGACAAGCCTGCTCCAGGGCGGCGCGACACCGTCGGCCGGTGGCAATGTCGGCACCTCCTTTGCCGAGGCGCTGAGCCAGGCAGCCTCCAAGACCGTCGACACGATGCAGAATGCCGAGCAGGTATCGATGCAGGCGCTCAAGGGCGATGCCGACACCCGCCAGGTGGTCGACGCCGTGATGAGCGCGCAGCAGGCGCTTCAGACCGCAGTCGCGATACGCGACAAGGTGGTCTCCGCCTATCTCGAAGTCAGTCGAATGGGCATCTGAGGAATTCCGCCATGAAAGCACTCGCCATCGCCGCCACCGGCATGAATGCCCAGCAGACAAATCTGGAAGTCATCGCCAACAACATCGCCAACATCAACACCACCGGCTACAAGCGCGCTCGCGCCGAATTCTCCGATCTGCTCTATCAGGTCGACCGCACGCAAGGCGTGCCCAACCGCTCCAACGCCTCGCTGGTGCCGGAGGGCGTCTCGATCGGCCTCGGCGTCAAGACGACGGCGGTGCGCAACGTGCACACCCAGGGCGAACTGACCAGCACCGGCAACAGTTTCGACCTGGCGCTGACCGGCAGGGGCTGGTTCCAGATCGAGGGTGCCGACGGCGGCACGCTCTACAGCCGCGCCGGCGCTCTCAACACCAACGCCACCGGCCAGTTGGTGACGGTCGACGGCGCTGCGGTCATTCCGGCAATCAATGTTCCCGTTGATGCCGTCGAGGTCATCGTCAACAAGACCGGCCAGGTCTTCGCCCGCATCGACGGGCAGACCGACCTGCAGAACCTCGGTCAGCTTCAGATCGCCAATTTCGCCAACGAGGCCGGCCTGGCGCCGCTCGGCGACAATCTGTTCCAGGAAACCACGGCTTCGGGGCCGGCGAATGTCGGCGTGCCTGGCGATCCCGGTTTTGCCACCATCCAGCAGGGCTATCTCGAAGCCTCCAACGTCGACCCGGTCAAGGAAATCACCGAGCTGATCTCGGCGCAGCGCGCCTATGAGATGAACTCCAAGGTCATCCAGGCCGCCGACGACATGGCCTCCGTGGTCTCCAAGAACATCAGGTAACGCATGATGTCGACGCCCGGCCTCCTGTCTGCATTCCGCCGCACCGCGCTCGTCCTTGCGCTGGTGACCGGCACGATGCCGGCTTTTGCCCAGGAATCGGCCAACCAGTCGGCCACCCGGATCGCCAGCAATCAAGCTGGCGGCGAGGTGGTACTTATTCCGAGCCGGGTTATCTATCCCGGCGAGACCATCAACCTGGCTGCCCTGAAACAGGTCACCCTTATCGTCGGCAAGCACAAGCCGGAGGCGGTCGCCACACGGGCCGAGGAACTGGATGGCAAGGTCGCCAAGCGCACCTTGCTGCCCGGCCGCTACATTCCCTCCGCCGCCATCCGCGAGGCCTGGCTGGTCGAACAGGGTGCCTCCGTGCAGATCTTCTTCATCGCCGGCGGCCTGACGATCTCGGCGACCGCCGTGACGCTGCAGCCAGGAGCCGCGGGCGACCTCGTCAAGGTTCGCAACATCGACAGCGGCAAAATCCTGTCCGGCACGGTGATGGCGGATGGAACCATCCAGGTCAGCGCTTCATGATGCGCGGGCTTACCTTGATCCTGGCAGCCGTGCTTGGCCTGCAGCCGTCGCTGGCCGACGGCCTGACGCCGAAGGCCAAGCGCGAGCTCGCCGCCAAGAATGGCGGCGTCTACAACGATCCCGAATATGATCCGGCCACCACAAGCCGCATGTTCCGGGTTTCGACCGGGCCGAGTTCGCTGCCGCCGGGCCAGGTCGCCTCGCGTATCAAGGACATCGCCCAGCTGCAGAGTTCGCGCGACAATCAACTCGTCGGCTACGGCCTGGTCATCGGCCTTGCCGGATCGGGCGACAGCCTGCGCAACTCGCCATTCACCGAACAGTCGATCCGCGCGATGCTCGAAAACCTCGGCATCGCCACCGAAGGCGGCAGCGCGCGCGCCAAGAATGTCGCCGCCGTCATCGTCACCGCCAACATGCCGCCCTACGTGCAGTCGGGCGCCCGCATCGACATCGACGTCTCCTCGATGGGCGACGCGACCTCGCTTTCCGGCGGCACGCTGATCATGACGCCGCTGAAGGCGGCGGACGGCGAAATCTATGCCGTCGGCCAGGGCTCGGTCATCGTGTCCGGCTTTACCGCGCAAGGACAGGCCGAGCAGCTGACGCAAGGCGTGCCGACCGCCGGCCGCGTGCCCAACGGCGCCATCGTCGAGCGTGCCGTCCAAGCCGAATTCGACGATCAGGCGATCCTGACGCTGCAGCTGCGCAATCCCGATTTCTCGACCGCTATCCGCATCGCGGACGCCATCAACGACTACACCGGCCAGCGCTTCGGCATGCGGGTGGCGGCCGAGCGCGATTCGCGCACCGTCCAGATCAGAAGGCCGAAGGGTGTCTCGGCGGCGCGCTTCTATGCCGAAATCGAGAATTTGGTGGTCGAATCCGACACGCCGGCCCGTGTCGTGATCGACGAGCGCACCGGCACCATCGTCATCGGCAATGACGTCAAGATCTCAAGGGTCGCCATCAGCCACGGCACGCTCACCGTGCGCATCACCGAAGCGCCGCGCGTCGTGCAGCCCGAACCCTTCTCCAAGGGCGAGACCGCGATCGAACCGTTCACCGCCATCGACGCCAGCCGGCCCGACGCCCGCGTTGCCGTGCTTGACGGGCCCGATCTCCAGACCCTCGTTTCCGGCCTCAACCGCCTCGGCGTCAAGCCGGACGGCATCATCGCCATTCTGCAGGGCATCAAGTCGGCCGGGGCCCTGCAGGCCGACCTGGTTCTGCAATAGGCGATGCCGATGAAGCGCTCCTTCCCACGCCACGACAGACACCACAAAGCCGCGATCCTGCTTGCGACCGCTTTTCTCGCGGCTCTGCCCTTTGCCGGCGGCACCGCGCGCGGCGAGGAGACGGTCCGCCAAGTCCTGCCGGGAGCACAGGTGGCGGCGGCGCCGCAGCAACTGACACGGGAAAAGGCGCCGGACCAAAGCGAGATCGAGCGCTTCTGCTCAAACATCGCCGACGCCGCCCGCGACCGCCGCTATGTCCTTCAGGCGCAGGAACTGAAGCAGCTCCAGGCTGGCATTGACGAGCGCATGAAAGCTCTTGATGCAAAGAAAGCTGAATACGAGACCTGGCTGAAGCGGCGCGAGGTTTTCCTGGCCCGGGCCGAGGACGGCGTCGTCCAGATCTACGCCGGTATGAAACCCGACGCCGCCGCCGAGCGGCTGGCCATCGTCAACGCCGACCTGGCTGCGGCTATATTGATGAAGCTCGATTCACGCAAGGCGAGCGTCATCCTCAACGAAATGGACCAGAAGGCGGCGGCGACGCTCACCGGCATTATGGCCAGCGCAGCCCGAAGGGTAGATCCGTCATGATCCGGAAGATGCTTGTCCTGTGCGCGGTTGCCATGCTGTCCGGTTGCGGAACCAACCTCAAGGAGGTCGGCAGAGAGCCGGCCCTGTCCCCGGTCGGCTCCGGCATCGATGGCGGCAGCACCGGCTCGCTCTATCGATATCCGCAAACGCCGCCAGCGCCGGTCAAGAAATTCTCGTTGTGGGACGACCGCCAGAGCCGGCTGTTCACCGACCCGCGGGCGCTGTCCCAGGGCGACATCCTGACGGTCAAGATCAAGATCAACGATCGCGCCAACTTCAAGAACCAGAACGACAGGAGCCGCACCGCCAATCGCAAGCTCGGTTATGACCTCAGCGCGCAGTGGGACAAGTGGAGCACCGCCGGCAAGGGCGCCGGGGCTCTCAGCTCCACCACCGACACGACGGCTGACGGCGAGATCAAGCGCTCGGAAACGCTTGAACTCAATGTCGCGGCGATCGTCACCGATGTGCTGCCCAACGGCAATCTGATGATCACCGGATCGCAGGAAGTGCGCGTCAATGCCGAGCTCAGGGTGCTGACGCTCGCCGGCATCGTGCGGCCGGCCGATATCGGCGCCGAAAACACCATCCCCTACGAACGCATCGCCGAGGCCCGCATCTCCTACGGCGGACGCGGTCGCATCACCGAGGTCCAGCAACCTGCCTACGGCCAGCAGATCCTCGACCAGGTTCTTCCGTTCTAGGATCGGGGCAGGGCGCCGTGGCAAATATTGAACAGGTTCAGCCGCGCAAGGGTCCCTCCCCTGTCATTCAGGCCGGCATGCTGCTGCTTGTGACGGCGGCCGCCATTGGCGTGGGTTGGATGTCCGGCGGTTATCTCAAGGGCGTCGGCGCACCGGCGTCGGTACCGGTCGCGCCTGAGAACGAAGGTAAGATCATGCAGCCCGCCGCAGCCGAGCAACCAGGCCTGGGCCCGATGCTGGTCGTGCTGGCGCCGATCACCACCAACATCGCCTCGCCTGCCGGCACCTGGATCAGGATGGAGGTGTCCGTCGTCTATGACGCGCCGCAGCCACAGGCAATGTCGGATGACATCCACCAAGATCTCCTGGCCCTGGTGCGCACGTTGAAGATGCATCAGATCGAGGGAGCCAGCGGCTACCAGCACCTGAAGGCCGACCTCGAAGAACGCGCCGCGATCCGCAGCCAGGGTCACGCCAAACAGGTACTCATCAGGACATTGCTGCTCGAATGAGAAAGTTCCTTCTCGCCACCGCCATGATCGCCGCCGCCACCTCCATCGCGGCGGCTCAGCAGCTCGATCTCGGCGGCATCGGCAAGGCTGACGGCACCACCGTCGGCTACATCATCCAGATGTTCGGCCTGCTGACTGTTCTGTCGGTCGCGCCGGGCCTGCTGATCATGGTGACCAGCTTCACCCGCTTCGTCATCGCCTTCTCGATCCTGCGCGCCGGCATCGGCCTGCAGTCGACACCGGCAAACCTCATCCTGATTTCGCTGTCGCTGTTCATGACCTTCTATGTCATGGCGCCGACCTTCGATCAGGCCTGGAACACCGGCGTCAAGCCGCTGATGGACAACCAGATCACCCAGACCGAAGCCTTCGACAAGATTTCCGATCCGTTCCGCACCTTCATGCTGCACAATGTGCGTGACAAGGATTTCGACCTCTTCGCCGATCTCGCCCGCGAGCGCGGCCAGACCGTTTCGCGCGACACCGTCGACCTGCGCATCCTGGTGCCCGCCTTCATGATCTCGGAGATCCGGCGCGGCTTCGAAATCGGCTTCCTGATCGTGCTGCCATTCCTGGTCATCGACCTGATCGTCGCCACCATCACGATGGCGATGGGCATGATGATGCTGCCGCCCACGGTGGTGTCGCTGCCGTTCAAGATCCTGTTCTTCGTCCTGATCGACGGCTGGAACCTGCTTGTCGGCAGCCTGGTGCGCTCCTTCAACTGACACTGCCGCGCCGGCTCGAAATTCCAGCAATATATTTTCGATTAACCGTCCGGTTTAGCCCTTTGGTAGGGACTTGCCCGCATATTCGCTCGCAGATGGCGGGTGATCGATTTCAGAGATCATTGGCATGATGCCGCACCGTCATACCGGGAGGCCCGGTATGTCAAAAAAACACCTGTAAAAACCAAGGTACGAGTACCATGTCCAGCATCATGACGAACTCCGCCGCGTTGACGGCTCTGCAGAGCCTTAACGCCACCAGCAAATCCCTCCAGGACACCCAGGCCCGCATCTCGACCGGTTATCGCGTCTCGCAGGCCTCGGACAACGCCGCTTACTGGTCGATCGCCACCACGATGCGCTCCGACAACCAGGCAATGTCCACCGTTTCGGACGCTCTCGGCCTCGGCGCCTCGAAGGTCGACACCGCCTATACCGGCATGAACAGCGCGATCTCCACCATCAACCAGATCAAGGCAAAGCTGCTGGCTTCCTACGGCCAGACGGACGCCTCGAAGGAAAAGACCCAGACCGAAATCACCGCTCTTCAGGCGCAGATGAAGTCCTACGCCGACGGCGCCACCTTCTCCGGCACCAACATGCTGTCCGTAGACAGCGGCTCAACAGCCACGACGGCTGCCGATGTGAAGATCCTTTCGGCCTTCAACCGTGACGCGGCCGGCGCATCTTCGATCTCGACCATCGACGTCAAGGTGGAAAGCATCAAGCTCTATGAAGCTGGTACCACCTCGGGCCTCGCGAAGGGCATCCTTGACACGTACCGCCTCGGCAGCGACGGCAGTGTGGCCGCAGCGGTCTCCGGCACGCAGACAGCTCTAGGGGCGGCTGCACTGGCCACCGACACCTATTCGGCCGCCTCGCTTTCCATCTTCTCGGGTGGCACGGCTGCCAGCGATTCGCAGATCAAGCAGATGCTGACCGTCATCGACTCCGCGCTCGCCGATATGACCAACTCGGCCACCACGCTCGGCGCCGCCAAGAGCAGTATCGACCTGCAGAAGACCTTCACCTCGGACCTGATGGACTCCATCGACCGCGGCGTCGGCCAGCTCGTCGATGCCGACATGAACAAGGAATCGACCCGTCTGCAGGCCCTGCAGGTCCAGCAGCAGCTCGGCGTGCAGGCGCTGTCGATCGCCAACGGTTCCTCGCAGTCGATCCTGTCGCTCTTCCGCGGCTGATCGCCTCCGCTCAACCACAGTTCGCACTAGAAATTCGGGCCGCGCCAAAAGCGCGGCCCTATTTGCGTTTGCTCCAGCCCCGCACAATCCTCGATCCTTAACTCTCAAAAGCCAGCTTTTAACAGGCTGTTAACCATGCCGCGCTAGTTATGGTTAACCAATAGCTTACGACAGTTGGCGAATCGGTCCGACCGGCACGATGCCAATCGTTGAACAGGCCCATCCGGCATGTCTGAGCATGTCGGCTTTTGAGAAGGAGCGACTTTCTTGGCGAGCATCATGACCAACGCCTCGGCGTTAACCGCACTTCAAAGCCTCAGCGCCACCAACAAGTCGCTCGAACAGACACAGGCCCGCATATCGACCGGCTATCGGGTCTCGCAGGCTTCGGACAACGCCGCCTATTGGTCGATCGCCACCACCATGCGCTCGGACAATTCGGCCCTGTCGACGGTGCAGGATGCACTCGGCCTCGGCGCCTCGAAAGTCGATGCCGCCTACACCGGCATCACCAACGTGCTGACGACGATCGGCCAGATCAAGACCAAGGTGTTGTCCATGGTCGGCCAGACGGATGCCGCCAAGGCGAAGACCCAGACCGAGATCAAGGCGCTTCAAACGCAGATGAAGTCCTTTGCCGATGCGGCCACCTTCTCCGGCTCGAATTTCCTCGCGGTGACCTCCAAGCAGGTCACGTCCGCCAATGATGGCGTCCAGCCCGACTCGCAGATCGTGTCCTCATTCAATCGCTCTTCATCCGGCGCTGTCTCGATCGGAACGATCAACATCAATGTCGAGGGCACCAAGCTTTTCGACTACGGCCTTGCCGCCGAAGTCAAGAACCAGGGCGTCCTCGATCGCCAGACCTCCATCTATTCCACGGGCGCCGCCCAGACCCTGTATGACAACGCCTATGCTGGCGTGATCGCGGGCGGAGGAACGGATATCGCCGCGAACACTGCCGGCCAGACGGCGGCGGGAGCGGTCACCAAGGTCGACAATATTTCCGCCTACAACCTCGACATCACGGCCCCAGGGGTGACCGACGGCATCATCACCCAGATGGTCACCATGATGGACAAGGTCATGGCCCAGTTGACTGATTCCGCCACCATCATCGGTTCGGCCAAGAGCTCGATCGACCTGCAGAAGACCTTCACCCAGAGCCTGATGGACTCCATCGACCGCGGCGTCGGCCAGCTCGTCGACGCCGACATGAACAAGGAATCGACCCGCCTCCAGGCCCTGCAGGTGCAGCAGCAGCTCGGCATCCAGGCACTGTCGATCGCCAACAGCTCCTCGCAGTCGATCCTGTCGCTGTTCAAGAACTAATCGCGGGCGCCACCGGCGCCCTCCTTTTCGCACTCCGATTGACGGGCCGCGCCGCAAGCGCGGCCCGATTTCATTTTCGCACAAGCTTCGAAGACTAGAGTTCCGGCGGACAATCATGCTGGGAGTCGTCGAACCGTGCCGGAACAGATCCAGAGCATCATCTCGAATCTCCGCGGGTTTGGCGTGAAGCGCCTCGCCATGCTGGCGGGCATCGCCGTTCTGGTGATGGGCGTCATCGGCATCGCCTCGGTCTATCTCAACCGCCCCGCCTACGACACGCTCTATGTCGGACTCGACCGCGCCGACGTGAACCAGATCGGCCTGGTGCTGGGCGAAGCCGGTATCGGCTTCGATGTCGGCGCCGACGGAACTTCGGTTCTGGTGCCGGCCGGCACCACCGCCCAGGCCCGCATGCTGCTCGCCGAAAAGGGCCTGCCGACCAGCGCCAATGCCGGCTACGAATTGTTCGACAATGTCGGCTCGCTCGGCCTCACCTCGTTCATGCAGCAGATCACCCGCGTACGCGCGCTGGAAGGTGAGATCGCCCGCACCATCCAGTCGATATCGGGCATTAAGGCGGCGCGGGTCCACATCGTCATGTCCGAACGCGCCAATTTCCGCCGTGACGAGCAGCAGCCTTCCGCCTCCGTGGTCATCCGCTACGCCGGCATCGACGCCGAAAAGAGCGCCATGTCGATCCGCCATCTCGTCGCCGCCGCCGTCCCCGGCCTGTCGGCCGACAAGGTGACGGTGCTCGATTCCAGCGGCAACCTGCTGGCTGCGGGCGACGACCCTTCAAACACCAGCGCCGCCCGCACGCTCGGCGTCGAGCAGACCGTCGAGGCGCAGATCGGAGACAACATCCGCCGTGCGCTGACGGCCTATCTCGGCCCCGACAATTTCCGCGCCAGCGTCAAGGCCGAGGTCAACACCGACACCCGCCAGACGGAAGAGACCATCTTCGATCCGAATTCCCGCGTCGAGCGCTCGGTGCAGTCGGTGCGCGCCAACGAGAACAACAACCAGAAGCAGGCTTCCACTCCGGCCAGCGTCGAGCAGAACCTGCCCGAGACCCAGGCAACCGCCACCGATGGTCCGCAATCCTCCTCGCAGAACGACCGCAGGGAAGAGATCACCAACTACGAGATCAATTCCAAGAAGATCGCCACCGTCTCCAACGGTTACACCGTCACCAAGATGTCGATTGCCGTGGTCGTCAACCAGCAGCGGCTGACGACCATCCTCGGCAAGGACGCCACACCGGAGCAGATCGCCAAGCGCGTCGCCGAGATCCAGAAGATGGTCACATCCGCCACCGGCCTGGATGAAAAGCGCGGCGACATCATCGACGTCTCGGCGGTCGAGTTCATCGATGGCCTGGATGGCGAGGCGATCCCGCAGGCGGGAATGCTCGATTCGATCGGCCAGCATGCCGGCACGATGATCAATGCAGGTGCCTTCATCGTCGTGGTGTTCCTGGTGGCCTTCTTCGGCCTGAGGCCGATGGCCGCGGCGCTGACGGCAAAGGCTGCTCCAGCCCTGGCAGGTCCCAGCTTCGACGACGTCCAGCGCTCGCTGCCGACGCCGGAGGCAATGGCGGCCACCGACAATGCCGCGGTTGGCGCCTTGCCAGGCACACGCCCAGGCCCCACTCCGCTCGACGATCTTCGCCAGAAGATCCGGCCGGCGCCGCAGGACCGGCTTGCCAGGATGGTCGACCTCAACGAGGAGCGCACCGCGCAGATCCTGCGCAAATGGGCTTCCCAGGAAGTGGCGGTGTAAACCATGCCTTCCGTAGCCCTCTTCGACCTTCTGCCCGATTTCGGCACGCGCGCGCAGCGTGCCGGCCAGCCCCGGGCAGCAGTCGATCCCGAACACAAGCCCGAGACGCCGGCGCCGCAAGCCGATATCGGCACGCTGATCGCCGAGGCGGTTGCCCAGGCGGAGGCAGCGCTGGAGGGCCGCCTGGCGGCTGCGCATGACGCCGCGCTCGAAGCCGAACGCCAGGCCAGTGCTGAGGAAGCAAGGATATTTCTCGAAAGCCTTGGCGACGATGTCGGCAAGGCGGTCTCGTTGCACATCGATGCGATGGAGGCGCGCGTGACCGGACTTGTCGCCGGCACGGTCGCCCGCATCATCGGCGGCATCGTCAGCGACGATCTGCAGAAACGTTCGATCGATGCATTGGCAGACGCCGTCCGCGAAGCGGTTGGCGACGCCGAGGCTGTGCGCATCGTCGTGCGCGGCCCGCTCTCGATGTTCGAAACACTGAAGGCATCGCTCGGACCCCGCGCCGCCAATCTCGATTTTGTCGAGGCGCCAGGCTTCGACCTGACCGTGGCTGTCGACGAGGCGGTGTTCGAGACGCGCATGGCCGAATGGTCGACGACCCTCTCGGAGATCCTGGCATGAGCGTCGCCAACGCCGATCAGGGCCGCCACGAGATCATCATCGTGCGGCGCAGTCATGACGACCATGACGAGGCCCACCATGGCGGCGTCTGGAAGATCGCCTTCGCCGACTTCATGACGGCCATGATGTGCTTCTTCCTGGTCATGTGGCTGATCAACGCCGCCAACGAGCAGACCAAGGCAGCCGTCGCCAGCTACTTCAACCCGGTCAAGCTGGTCGACCGCAATTCGAGCCGCAAGGGCCTGGAGGATCTCGGCGACGGCCCGCGCGCCATGGGACTGACGGCCGACGATCCGCAAGAGGCGACCAGCAAAGCCGGACAGAACGGCAATGCCGGCGCGGGCGCGTCCGAGCGCAAGCAGGACAAGCAGGAGCCACAGCAGGCGGAACACTCCGACGACCATCTCTTCGCCGACCCCTACGCGGTGCTTTCGGAAATCGCCACAGATACCGGCGTCATGCAGAATGTCAGCCAGAAAGGCGATGGCGGTGTGCAGGCTGCCGGCCCGGCTACCGGCGCCTCCGGTGGCGCCTCCTACCGCGATCCTTTCGAGCCGGATTTCTGGTCGCAGCAGGTCGCGGCGCCCGGCGCCGAGGCCAGCGCCCAGCGCACCAAGATCGAGGGCGATCCGGCCAAGCCCGGCGACAAGACCGCCGAAACGCAGGTGCTCAAAGTCAAAGCCGTGCCGCCTGTCGCGGCACCGCTCGAGCCACTGGCAAAGGACGCGACCAGTAAACAGGCCGCGAACCCTGCCACGGCATTGGCCGGCGAGACCAAACCGGACGGCACCAAGGCCGCGGTAGCGAAGGCTGAGCCTGAGGCGCAAAAGGCCGTCCAGCCCGACATCGGGGAGAAGGCGCCAACCGCTGCTGCCGTGAAGGCAGCGGCCGACGTCAAGCGGCAGTTGGCCGATGCTTTCAAGCCTGGCGACAAGCTGCACGACGGCGTCTCGGTCGAAGCCACCGACAAGGGCGTCGTCATCTCGATCACCGATCAGCTCGACTTCGGCATGTTCGAGGTCGGCTCGGCGTTGCCGAGACGCGAACTGGTGCTGGCAATGGAGAAGATCGGCCGCATCGTCAACAGCCAGAAGGGCACCATCAGCATCAACGGCCACACCGATGCCCGGCCGTTCCGCAGCGACAGCTACGACAATTGGCGGCTGTCGACGGCGCGCGCGCATTCCGCGTACTACATGCTCGTGCGCGGCGGCGTCGACGAACGCCGCATCACCGAGGTCGCCGGTTTCGCGGACCGCCAGCCGAAAATAGCAGCCGATCCATTGGCGGCCGCGAACCGCCGCATCGAGATCCTGATGGCGACCGGCGGATGAAGCGAGCGGCCGTCACCCGCCGGTTGATCGGCCTGTTGCTGCTGGCCGGCGGACACGCGTCCACTGGTTTCGCCCAGGAGGCCCTGCAGCCGTATCAGCTGGTGCGCTCGCTGCAGCTCATCCAGGACCGCATAGCCGCCGGCGATCATGCCGCCCTGCCGATGCAGGCCAAGCTGCTCGAGATGACGGATGCGCGCCTGCGCGCGGCGAATGCCGAGGACTACAAGGATCCCAAGAATTTTCGGGCCCTGCTTGTCTACGGCATGAGCGGCGGCAACCCGGTGACCGTCGAAGCGGCCACGTCGCGCGCTACGGCGGACCCGCAAAGCCTTGCCATCGCAAAAGGCGTGATTGAGTACCTCAACGGCAGGCCCGGCAAGGCTATCGAAGCCTTGAGACCGATCGATCCCATGGCGCTGCCTCCGGATCTCGGCGCCTTCCTCGCTTTGGTCAAAGGCTCGCTGCTTGCCGGCGATCAACCGGCGACCGCACTCGGTCTGCTCGACGAGGCAAGATTGCTCAGCCCCGGCACGCTGGTCGAGGAGGCGGCACTTCGCCGTTCGGTCGGCCTTGCAGTCGCGCAAGGCGACGCGGCACGTTTCGCCCTTGCTTCCACCCAGTATGTCGAGCGCTACCTCTATTCGCCCTATGCCAGCCAGTTCGCGGACTCCTTTGTCTCCGGCGTCATCGCGCTGCACATGTCGATCAGCCAGGACAAGCTGGGCGACATCACCTCGATGATGGATCCCGAGCGCGAGAAGGTGATCTATCTGCGCATCGCCCGCCGTGCCGCGATAGACGGCCTGAACGACCTTTCGGCCTTCGCTTCGGCGCGGGCCGAGCAGGGCCGTGACGGCAACACCAATCAGGACGATCCACGCGCCCTGCTCTATGCCAGCCTTTCCACCGTCACCTCGGGCACAATCGAGGACATTCGTGCCAAGCTCGGCAAGATCGATCGCAGCCGGCTGTCGGAGGGCGACCGCGCCTTGCTCGACGCCGCTCAGGCCATTGCCGGCGAGGTCGTCGCGCCGCCCACCGCCCTTCCGGCGGAAAAGCCTGCCCCTGTCGCGGCCGAGCAACCTCCGGCTCCCGAGATCGCCACGCCGCAAAACGCCGATGACAGTGGCTTGCCACCGGTCGAAGGCGCCATCTCGGAGCAACCCGCCGCCACCGCGGCCTCCGGCGGATCGGCCGCCAATGCGCCGGACACGGCGGCAGTTGCAGCCACATCCGCCGAGCCTGCGACCGTCGTGCCGGCGTCGGCACCTTCACCCGCCGCCGGTCCAGAGCCCGCCGATCCGACCGACGCGGCCATGACCAGAACACGTCGACAGCTCGACCTGATCGACCAGATGCTTGGAGCCGCCCCCAAATGACCAACAGCCTCGGCTCGGCCTTGCCAGGATTTGCCTCCACGCGCGCGACGTCGGAGCAGCCGGCCGCGAACGGCAGGAACGATGACGCCGGCTTCGGCAAAATGCTGCGCGACGATGCCCGCCCGGAACGGCAGGCGTCGACAGAGGCGGGATCGCGCGACCAGCGCTGGAGCAAGCTCGCTGCGGGCCTTGCCGGGCATGGCGCCAAGGTCGAACCGGCATCGGCCGAGCCCGGAAGGACCACCTCGGCCAAAGGCGCAAGCGTGAAAACCGGCAAGGACGAATTGGAAGCAAAGGCCCACAAGGCCGACGCCGAAGAGATGGCGTCGGATACCGCGCCGCTTCAGGACGACCTGCCGCTGCTGATCGCGTTTCATGACCTGCGGCATTTCTCGACAGCGGCCAAGGCAGCCGGGGGCAATGCTGCCACTGGCGAGAATTCGTCGGACCCGGCGCTCGACGGACAGGCGTCACTGCCAAAGACCTACCGGTCAAAATCCGCGGGCGGACGCGAAGCACTCGAAACCGTATCGAAGCCGGAGCAGGCGTCGATAATCGACGGACCTTTGACGGCGCTTGACGGTCAGTCGCCGAGCGCTGTCTCCAGCGCGCCCAAACGCGACGTCACAGCGGCGGCCCAGAAGCTGTCGGACGCGCCGGCTGCCGATGTGCCCGGCGTGCGGTCGAAGCACGCCGCGAATGCGATGAAGAGCATCGAGGATGTGCAGTCCTCGATGCGCCCAGAAGCGGGGAAACAGTCCCTGTCCACTGCGCGCATCGACGTGGTGTCGGAACGGAGTTTCCCCGCACCGCCGCAAAGTCCCATCAGCCAGGCGGCCCTCAATGTGATCAACGCCATAGCCGCCGACGCCGGGCCGCAAAAGGCGCTTTCAGCCTCACCCACGTCCGCCCATCTGGCCAGCTCTGTTGCCGTTCCGACACATGTGCTGAAGATCGAACTTCACCCCGCCGAACTCGGCATGGTGACGGCCAGTCTTCGCCTCTCCGGGGAACAACTTTCGATTGAGCTGAAGCCTGAAACACACGACGCCTATCGTCGGCTGTCGGCCGACAGCGAGGCCATCGTCAAGTCGCTGCGGGGCCTCGGCTTCGAGGTTGACAAGGTCACGATACTGCAACCTTCGGTAGCAGTTCCCGCTACAACCCGGACGGATGCAACCGCTCCTCTGGCGGCGGCAACAGGCCGCGATCAAGCATCCTTTCAACCGGGGAATTCGGGCAGCGGCAACGGTGGAGCCGGCGGCCAGCAACCGGGCCAGCAATCCTCAGGGAAACGCAACGATGACGCGCAGGACTACGGCCGCGGCACTTCGCCTGCTCGCGAGCGCGCTGGCAGCGATATCTTTATCTAGCGCGGCAAACGCCGCCGCAGCCGCGGCCAACCCCTGCGAGCCGGAGATCCTGCGCGCCGCCGATCGTTATGGCGTGCCCGCCGGCATCCTCTATGCCGTTGGCCTGACGGAGACCGGCAACAAGGGCAGCCTTCAGCCCAACGCCTTGAATATAGAAGGAAAAGCAGTCTTTCCGAGGAGCCGGACCGAGGCCCTGGCCGCCTTCGCCAATGCCCGGCGTGAGGGCAAGACCCTGATCGATCTGGGCTGCATGCAGATCAATCACCACTACCACGCGTCGCATTTTCGCAGCGTCGAGGACATGCTCGACCCACGCCAGAACGTCGACTATGCGGCGCGCTTCCTGGCCAGCCTTCATGCCCGTCACGAGACCTGGTCGATGGCCGTGGCCCGCTATCATGCCGGTCCCGACAACGACCCGGCGCAGAAGATCTATGTCTGCCGTGTCATTGCCAACATGGTCGCCACCGGCTTTGGAAAATGGACCGCGAACGCCCGTGGCTTCTGCAACCCGTAAGCGCATTTCCCGCTTCTAATAGACAAACCGTACAACCCGGAATTGTTGGCTGGACTTGGTTAGAGCTTGCCACCGAAAGCATATCTGGTTGCACGCTAATGCAACCGATACGATTCCAGACTCCCAAGAAACTAGCTACAAGAAATGACGGTTGTTCAGGATTCCCGCCAGCGGATACGCCTCTCTTCACGGGGCAAATGATTTGATTCGGAAGGCGGGGCCGATGATTGTGATCGTTGACGAGCGCGAGCTCGTAACAGAGGGATACAATTCACTTTTCGATCGTGAGGGCATCGCCTGTGCAGGCTTTGCATCCGGCGAATTCGGTGAGTGGGTGAACTCTGCCGCGGACACCGATCTGCGCTCGGTCCGAGCCTTCCTCATCGGCGACTGCCGCGAAGGCTCCATCTCTCCGCGCCAGATCCGCGACCGCACCGGCGCTCCGGTGATTGCGCTCAGTGAACAACATTCCCTGGAGAACACGCTGCGGTTGTTCGAGAGCGGCGTCGACGACGTCATCCGCAAGCCCGTCCATATCCGCGAGATCCTGGCCCGCATCACCGCCATCCGCCGCCGCGCCCAGGAAGACGTCGCCTACACCGAGATCGGCGCCATGCGCATCTTCATGGATGGCCGCGACCCCGAGATCGACGGTCAGCCCCTCCCCCTGCCGCGCCGTGAACGCCGCATCCTCGAATATCTGGCGAGCAATCGCGGGCGCCGGGTCACCAAGACCCAGGTTTTCAACGCCATCTACGGCATCTTCGACGAAGAGGTCGAGGAGAACGTGGTGGAAAGCCACATCAGCAAACTGCGCAAGAAGCTGCGCGAGAAGCTGGGCACCGACCCGATCGATTCCAAGCGTTTCCTCGGCTACCGGCTCGTCTTCTGATGCAGCGCCGCGCCAGCCTCGCGCAAGAAAACATGCGTAGCCTCGCAGCCAGCAGCATGGACACAGCGGAGACGTTTCGATGAGCCTCTATGGAATGATGCGGACCGGCGTTTCCGGCATGAACGCGCAGGCAAACCGCCTGTCGACGGTCGCCGACAACATCGCCAATTCAGATACCACGGGTTACAAGCGGTCCTCCGCCGAATTTTCGACGCTGGTCATGCCGTCGACCGGCGGCGCCTACAATTCCGGCGGCGTCACCACGACGATCCGTCAGGCCGTCAGCGATCCGGGCGTGCTTCAGTACACGACCTCGGTTTCCGACCTTGCCGTCAGCGGCGATGGCTTCTTTGTCGTTCAGGATCCGAGCGGTACCCCCTATCTGACCCGAGCCGGCGCTTTCGTTCCCGACGGTCAGGGCAGGCTTGTCAACTCGGCCGGTTTCCAGCTGATGGCCTACAGTTACGAGAACGGCGTACCGGCAGCGACGGTCAACGGCTTCGAGGGATTGGTCCCGGTTGTCATCTCCGACCAGGGCATGACCGCAACGCCGAGCACCGAGGGCAGCTTTGCCGGCAACCTGCCGGCGGGTGCGACCCCGGTCGCGACCGCCAATCTGCCCGCCGCCAACGCTGCGACCGCGCAATACACGTCGAAATCCTCCATGGTCGCCTACGACAATCTCGGCAACAAGAAGCTGCTCGACGTCTATTTCACCAACACCGGCGCCGGCACCTGGCAGGTGGCGGTCTTCGATCAGTCGAAGGCCACCGCTGGAACATCGTTCCCCTACACCGCCGGCGGCTTGCTGGGCTCGGCCAACCTGACCTTCGACACCACCACCGGCAAGCTCACCGGCACGCCCACCAACGTTTCATTTACCGTGCCGAACGGCGCCACCCTCAATCTCGATCTGTCGGCGCTGACCCAGCTTGGCACCGGCTTCACGGTTTCCGACGCCCAGGTCAACGGCAACGCACCGAGCACCATCGACAAGGTCCAGATCAGCAAGGACGGCACCATCTACGCCCAGTACAAGGACGGCTCGACCAAGCCGCTCTACAAGATCCCGCTGGCCGACGTACAGAGCCCGGACCAGCTCAAGGCGCTGCCTGGCAACGTCTATTCGCAGGGCACCGAGTCCGGCGCGGTTCGTGTCGGCTTTGCCAATGAAGGCAAGCTCGGCTCCATCATCTCCGGCGCGCTCGAGAATTCCAACGTCGATATCGCCGAAGAACTGACCAACATGATCGCGGCACAGCGCAGCTACACCGCCAATTCGAAAGTCTTCCAGACCGGTTCCGATCTGATGGACGTCCTTGTCAACCTGAAGAGATAAGACGGGCGTCGCCCGCGAAAGACCCGCATGTCACTGTCTACCGCATTGAGTATCGCCCAGTCGGCGCTTATGAACACCGCGCGACAGACCAGCGTTGTCTCGCGCAATGTCGCCGACGCCTCCAACCCGGACTATTCGCGGCGCCAGGCCGTCGTCACCAGCACGGCGCCGGGTGCGCGCTCGGTCGATATCCAGCGCGCAGCCAACGAGCTTCTGTTTCGCCAGAATCTCGCCGCGCTATCGGCCTGGAGCGGCCAGAACGCTCTCTACAACGGCATGGATAAGTTGGGTGTTGCGGTCAATGGCGTCGACAATGCGTCCTCGCCCTCGACCGCGATCGCCAACCTGCAGCAGGCGCTGCAGCTCTACGCCACCTCGCCGTCGAATCAGAACATCGGCGCCTCCGTCATCGACGCCGCCAAACAGGTCGTGCGCTCGCTCAATGAGGGCTCCAAGGCAGTCCAGGATTTCCGCACCCAGACCGACGGCCAGATTGCCACCGCCGTCGACGACCTGAACTCGCTGCTCGGCCAATTCCAGGATGCCAACACGGCCGTCATGTCCGGAACCCGTTCCGGCACCGACGTTTCCGATGCGCTCGACCAGCGCGATGCGCTTTTGAAGAAGATTTCGAACTATGTCCCGGTGTCGACCTTCACGCGAGGCGACAATGACATGGTCATCACCACCGGCGACGGCACGACCTTGTTCGAGACGATACCGCGCACGGTCACCTTCGCGGCGTCGGCAGGCTATACCGCGGGTGCCGCCGGCAATGCCGTCTACATCGACAATGTGCCGATCTCGGCGGGAGCCGGTGGCAACACCAGCGCCAGCGGCACGCTTGCCGGCCTGCTGCAATTGCGCGACGGCGTCGCCTCGACCATGCAGAGCCAGCTCGACGAGACCGCGCGTGGCCTGATCACAGCCTTTGCCGAAACCGCACCCTCGATGGCCAACGCCGCCGGCCTGTTCACCTGGTCTGGTGCGCCGGCCGTGCCGGCGGCCGGCACGCTGGTCAACGGCCTTGCCGCGTCCATCAGCGTCAATGCAGCGATGGACCCGGGCACCGGCGGCAACCCGATGCTGCTGCGCGACGGCGGAGCCAACGGTGCGGCCTACGTCGCCAACACGGGCGGTGGCGCATCCTATTCCACCCTTCTGGTTGCCTATGGCGACCGGCTCGACCAGCCGATGACTTTCGACCCCGCCGCCGGGGTTTCGGCAACGTCCAGCGTGTCCGACTACGCCGCCAGTTCGATCGGCTGGTTCGAGGGCGTGCGCCAGCAGGCTTCGACCGCCTCCGACGCCAAGGAAGCACTGGCGTCGCGCAGCGCCGAGGCGCTGTCCAACGCGACCGGGGTCAATGTCGACCAGGAAATGTCGCTGCTGCTCGACCTCGAACACACCTACCAGGCATCGGCCCGGATGATGAAAACCGTCGACGACATGATGACGGCCTTGCTCAACGCGGTGGGATAATTCCATGACTTCAGTCTCCTCGGCCGCAATCTCCAATGCCATGCGCTCCCAGCAGATGCGCATGCAGGCCGAACTCGTCAAAGCCACGAAAGAATCCTCGACGGGCAGGGTCGCCGACGTCGGCCTGGCTCTCGGCGGGCGCACCACCCAGGCCGTCACTTTCCAGCGCGATCTTGACCGGCTCAACGTCATCATCGATTCCAACGGCCTGGTCGGCGCCCGGCTCTCCTCGACGCAGACCTCGCTTGGTCAACTCTCGACCGCCGCTCAGACGTTCCTGTCCGCCCTGACCACCGCCTCCTCAAGCGACTCGTCCAACAGCCTCACCCAATCCTCCGGCAAGGCGACCATCCAGCAGCTGACCTCGATCCTCAACACCAGCGTCAATGGCGAATACCTGTTCGCCGGCACCAACACCGACGTCAAGCCAATCAACGACTTCACAGCTGCCGGCTCCCCCGCCAAGGCGGCATTCGACGCCGCTTTCGTCGCCAATTTCGGCTTCACCCAGGACGATCCGCTCGCGGCCGACATCACGGCTGCCCAGATGGACGATTTCATCACCAATGATGTCGCCCCGCAGTTCACGGGCGCTGGTTGGCAGGGCAACTGGTCGAACGCCACCGACCAGCAGATCGTCAGCCGCATCGCACTCAACGAAACCACACCGACGTCGACCAGCGCCAACAGCGCCGGCATCCAGAAGCTCGCAATGGCGGCAGCCATGGTCAGCAGCCTGATGTCCAGCAACATCAGCCAGGCGGCGAAGAATACGGTTGTCAGCCGCTCCACCACATTGGTTGGCGAAGCGCTGAGCGGCATTGGCCAGCTTCAATCCGAGACCGGCATCGTCCAGAAGCGGGTTTCCGATGCCAACGATCGGATGAAAACGCAGGTCGACCTTTTCGAACGGCACATTCTCGACCTGGAAGCTGTCGATCCGGCCGAAGCCGCGACACGGGTCGCGGACCTGACACAGCACATCGAAACGTCTTTCGCGTTGACCGCACGCCTGCAGCAGCTCAGCCTGTTGAATTACCTGACCTGACAACGCTTAACGGAACGGTAGAGCCCCAACGATGTACCAATTCTCTTACGCCGACATCCAGAGCAACTCCGTTGCCGACGCGAAGGACCGCGAGCGCGAGCTTCTGACCCGCTCGATCGACATGCTGGCGGCGGCAGCAGTGGCCGGCCACGGTTCGATGGAGGCGATAGAGGCGCTTCACTTCACCAACCGCGTCTGGACCGCCTTCGTCGAGGATCTTGGCTCCAGCGACAACGCCCTGCCAAAGGAACTGCGCGCCAACCTCATTTCCATCGGCCTGTGGCTGCTGCGCGAGGCGGAGGACATCCGTCAGGGCCGCACCAACAATTTCGAAGGGCTGATCGAGGTGTCCCAGATCATCAGGGACGGCATTCAATGACCAACACGCTGAAGATATCGCTGAAGCCGAACGAAAAGATCTATATCAACGGCGCCGTCATCCGGGTCGACCGCAAGGTCACCGTCGAATTGATGAACGACGTCCAGTTCCTGCTCGAAAACCACGTGATCCAGGCCGAAGATGCCTCGACACCGCTCAAGCAGCTTTATTTCATCCTGCAGGTCATGCTGATGAACCCGGCCGGCGCCGCCGCCGCACGCGAGATGTTCCGTCGTTCGCTGCCGCTGCTTCTGGCAAGCTTCGAGGACGGCCAGATCTGCAGCGCGCTGAAACAGATCGACCGCATGGTCGGCGAGGACCATATCTACGAAGCGCTGAAGGCGATCCGCGCACTTTATCCGCTCGAACGCCGCGCGCTGGGTGGCAATGACGATGTTTCGGGTGCCGAGCGCCCGTTGGCTGTTGGAGCACGATACTGATGAACGTGGACATGACGACGACGATTCCGACCGGCGCCAATCAGGCCACCGCGTCCACCTCGAAGACAGCAGTCGACTACCAGTCCTTCCTGAAGCTTCTGATCGCCGAGATGAAGAACCAGGATCCGACCAAGCCGATGGATTCGACGCAGTATGTCGCCCAGCTCGCCACCTTCTCGCAGGTCGAGCAATCGGTGCAGACCAACACCAAGCTCAATCAGATCATGCAGTCCTCGGCGCTGTCACAGGCCGACGCACTGATCGGGCGCTCGATAACCTCCGCCGACGGCCTGACGACGGGCACCGTGGCTTCGGTGCGCCTCGCCAGCAACGGTCTCATCGCCGTGCTGCAGAACGGCACCGAAGTCGCGGTCGGTCCGGGAGTTTCGGTCAAGGCGGCAAGCTGACGCTTTCGACAGAGAGCCAGTCCCATGAATGAGGCCGACGCTCTCGACATCGTCCAGTACGCGGTATGGACGGTGCTCGTCGCGTCCGCTCCGGTGGTGCTGGTCGCCATGGTGGTCGGCATCGGCATCGCCCTCATCCAGGCGCTGACCCAGGTGCAGGAAATCACCTTGACCTTCGTGCCGAAGATCGTCGCCATCATGCTGGTGGTGGCGCTGACCGGCCCCTTCATCGGCAGCCAGATATCGGCCTTCACCAACGTCATCTTCGAGCGCATCCAGAACGGGTTCTAACCTGTTTTGGGAAGGTGTGCCGCGGCATGCCGTTCGTGATTGTCCGAAGACAGACGCCGCCGATCCCCGCGGCGCCTCCGCACCCACGGCAGACAAGCCTGGACCGCCTCTATCCCATTGTTGGACCATGAGCTTTTTTGCCCTTTGCGGCGCCATGCCCTACTTTCGGCAAACGGTCTGCGCAAACGGATTGTCTGACGGGCAGGCACGACATGGCAGGAATCCCAAATGATTGACGAAAAGCCGGACAGCGAGAGCGTCTCGGCGCTGGCGCCCTTCCGGCACGGCATTTTCCGCGCCGTGTGGGGCGCAAGTCTCGTCTCGAATTTCGGTGGCCTGATCCAGGGTGTCGGCGCCGCCTGGATGATGACCACGATCGCCACCTCGCCCTATCAGGTGGCCCTTGTCCAGGCTTCGACCACCTTGCCGATCATGCTGTTTGCGTTGGTCGCCGGCGCCATCGCCGACAGTTTCGACCGGCGCAAGGTGATGCTGGTCGCCCAGACCTTCATGCTGGTGGTGTCGGTGCTTCTGACCCTGTTCACCTATTCGGGCCTGATCACGCCATGGACGCTGCTTGCCTTCACCTTCCTGATCGACAGCGGCACCGCACTCAACAGCCCGTCATGGCAAGCCTCCGTCGGCGATATCGTTCCCCGCAACAAGGTGCCGGCGGCCGTCGCCCTCAATTCGATGGGCTTTAACCTGACGCGCAGCGTCGGTCCGGCGATCGGCGGCATCATCGTCGCCGCCGCCGGTGCGGCAGCCGCCTTCGCGGCGAACGCGGTGAGCTATATCGGCCTGATCGTCGTGCTGGCGCGCTGGAAGCCGAACGTGCCGGTATCGACCTTGCCGCGCGAGTCGCTGGGGGCCGCCATGGGCGCCGGCCTGCGCTATGTCGCCATGTCGCCCAATATCGGCAAGGTGCTGGTCAGGGGTGCTGCGTTCGGCTTCAGTGCAGGCGCTGTGCTTGCGTTGCTGCCTCTGGTGGCGCGCGACGTCGTCAAGGGCGATGCGCTTACCTATGGCATCATGCTCGGCGCCTTCGGCATCGGCGCGGTCGGCGGCGCCTTGATCAGCGTCAGGCTGCGGCAGTTGCTCTCCAGCGAGACGATGGTGCGCTGTGCGTTCGCCGGCTTCGCCGTCTGCGCCTTCAATGCCGCCGTCAGCCAGCATGCCTGGCAGACATCGCTCGGCCTGCTTGTCGGCGGTGCCTGCTGGGTGATCGCGCTTTCGCATTTCAACGTCACGGTGCAGATGGCGACGCCGCGCTGGGTGGTCGGCCGGGTGCTGTCGGTCTACCAGACCGCGACCTTCGGCGGCATCGCGCTCGGCAGCTGGATCTGGGGCGTCGTCGCCGACGCGCATGGCGCCGAAACCGCGCTGATCGCCGCCAGCATCGCCATGCTGGCCGGCGGCGCCATCGGTCTTTTGCTCCCGCTGCCGCAACAGCAGGTGCTCAACCTCGACCCGCTCAATCGCTTCAAGGAACCGCATTTGGCGCTTGACCTTAAGCCGCGCAGTGGTCCCATCGCCATCATGATCGAGTATGTGATCCGCCACGAGGACGAACCGGAGTTCCTCGCCATCATGGCCGAACGCGGCCGCATCCGCCGCCGTGACGGCGCCCGCAACTGGACGCTGGCGCGTGATCTCGAGAATCCCACCATATGGATCGAGCACTATCACACGCCGACCTGGATCGAATATATCAGGCACAATGGACGCATCACCCATGCCGACGCCGTCATCGGCGAGCGCCTGCGGGCACTGCACAGCGGCAACGAGCCGCCCCGCGTGCGCCGCGTGATCGAGCGCCCGACGACCGCCGGCACGGCCCTCGTGATGGCCAAGGGACCTATTGAGCACTGACTCCGGGTTGTCCCTCTACCCCTCGCCCGACAGGTCCCGGCGCGCCTTGTCGAGTTCCTCGGCATAGCGCCGCATCAAATGGCCTTCGGTCAACAGGCCCAGCACGATGTGGTCGGTGAAATCCTCGACCACGGCGAGTTCTTCGGCGCCCGCCCGCTGGAATGTTTCCGCGGCGGCCTGCACGTTCATGCTCGGCACCAGCACCGCGTCCTTGTATTTGGCGAGATCGCGCACCGGCACCTCGCCATCGGACGGATCGCTGTGCAGTTCGGCCACGATCAGCACGCCGACATAGTGGTCGCCCGCATCGACGGCGATGACGCGCTGGGCAGAGCCGAGCGGCACCTCCTTGCGGAAGGCTGCCAGCGTCGTCGAGGCATAGATGGTCTTGATGTCCTTGCGCATCATCGAGCCGACTGTGAGGCTGCGCATCCAGCCGACATCGTGGGCGCTGCGGATGGTCTCGCCGCGCAGATGGAAGCGCCATGTCGAGAACGAGTAGCCGAAGGTTTCGCGCACCAGGATGGCCGACATGATCGAGGCGGCCAGCACGACGCCGGTCAGCGTCAGGTCGCGGGTCGATTCCAGCGCCAGGAAGGTCATCGTCAGCGGACCGCCGACGACACCGACGGCGAGCGACGTCATGCCGACAACGGCGGCGACGGCAGGGTCGATGCCGGTTGCCGGAGAAATAACAAGCATCACATCCGCGAACGCCTTGCCGAGCAGCGCGCCGAGGAACAGCGAGGCAAAGAACAGTCCGCCGCGAAAACCCGACCCCAGCGAGACCGCCGACGCCGCCAGCTTGAGCACGAAGACGCTGGCCACCACGGCCAGCCCGTAATTCATCGAGAATTCGCGATGCAGCGCGCCATGGCCGCTGGACAGCACCTGCGGCGTGATCAGCCCCAACAAGCCAACGATGACGCCGCCAATGACGGGGCGCAGCGACGCATCGATCGACAGCCTGGCGAAACCGCGCTCGATCAGCGTCACCAGATGCATGATGGCGATCGAGGCGGCACCGCCGAGCAGCCCGAGCAGCAGGAACGGCACATACTGGCTGGCGGTGAGCGCCGGCAGACCCGAAAGCTCGAGCGGGAAAGGCACCCCGCCGAACATTTCAGCGGTCAGCGAGGCTGAGATCGCGGCGGTCATGACAGGCGCGACATTGGCGACCGAGTAGATGCCGATGACCAGTTCGAAGCCGTAGAAGGCGCCGGTCAGCGGTGCATCGAAGGCAGCGGCGATGGCGCCGGCCGCACCACAGCCGACCAGGATGCGGACATCGTTGCGGCGCAGCCTGAAGATGCCCGCCAGCCGCGATGCCAGCCCGGAGCCAACCTGCGTATAGCCGGCTTCCAGCCCGACCGAGGCGCCAAAACCGCTGGAGATCATCGTCTGGCCGGCGATGATGAAGGTGTCGGTCAGCGACATGCGCCCCCCATAGAGCGCATTGGCTTCGATCGGGTCGATCGGTGTGCGGAATTTCCGTATCCGGAGCCAGACCACCGTCAGCCCCAGCAGTATGCCGCCGATCGCCGGTATCAGCGCCTGCATCGGATTGGCGAGCGAGAACATGCCGGAAAGCCGGCCGCCTGGCTGAACGCCGAACAGCAGCCCGTGCAGGTCCTGCACGATCTGGCTCATCGCCGTGACCAATATGCCAGCCATGACGCCTACGACACCGGCGAGGATGACCACCACGATGCCGCGTGCCTCGAGCAGGGGCAACGACCTGATCAGCACCGCGCGCAGCCGGCGGGCATAGACTTCGCTGTGGTTTCTGGAAAGCACCCGGGCGGCTCGCCGATATCGAAAGGCAGTGGAAAACCAGCCTGATACGCCCGGCGGCACGGCATGGCAACCACAATGCCGACAGACACCATGTTGGCGACAGCGCGATATCGATCGGCCTATGGACCGTTCAGGTCGACATGGGCTCGCCGGCTTCATAGAGCACGAGGTTGCGCTCGCCTATGCCAAGCGCCGGCCAGCTCGCACGCCAGTCCGCAATGTGCGGCGAGGCGAAGTGCGCGTCGAGCGCTGCCCTGTCGCTCCAGACTTCCGTGACCCGGATGAGCCCGGCATCGAAAACATCCTGCGCATAGGAATATTGGATGCAGCCGACCTCGGCGCGGCTGCCTGAAACCATGCGTTCCATTGCGGGCTTGGCTTCCTCAAATTTGTTTGGCGGCAAGCGGATGGTGCCGATGATCAGAAGCATGGGTTTCCCTTTCCTGGCGAGGCTAGCCGACACGGCGACCTGCGCATGATCGTTCGAACTAGCCAGTCTCCCACCCTCGCGCAAGCTTGGCGGACTACCCTCACAGGGCTGTCGCGCGCTCGGCAGTCTATGGGGTTTGGGGACGATATGGCGATCAGCGAAAGCATTCAGCCCGGCGCGGCCGCCAAGAACGGCCGCGACGTCTTCTTCGCCATCGGCATCGTCATCATACTTGCCGTGCTGTTCCTGCCGATCCCGGCCTTTCTCATCGATGTCGGCCTCGCCTTTTCGATCGCGCTTTCGGTGCTGATCCTGATGGTGGCGCTGTGGATCCAGCGGCCGCTCGATTTTTCGTCTTTTCCAACCGTGCTGCTCATCGCCACCATGCTGCGGCTGTCGCTCAACATCGCCACCACGCGCATGATCCTGTCGCATGGCAATGAAGGGACGCATGCCGCCGGCTACGTCATCGCCGGCTTCTCCAAGTTGGTGATGGCCAGCGACTTCGTCATCGGCCTCATCGTCTTCATGATCCTGATCGTGGTGAACTTCATCGTCATCACCAAGGGCGCCACGCGTATCGCCGAAGTCGGCGCGCGCTTCACCCTCGATGCCATCCCCGGCAAGCAGATGTCGATCGACGCCGACCTCTCGGCCGGCATGATCGACGACAAGACCGCGCAGCTGCGCCGCCGTGAACTGGAAGAAGAATCTTCTTTCTTCGGCTCGATGGACGGCGCCTCGAAGTTCGTCCGCGGCGACGCCATCGCCGGCCTCATCATCACCGCCATCAACATCGTCGGCGGCATTGCCATCGGCTACATCAGGCACGGCATGGGCATGGGCGAAGCCGCCGACGTGTTCATCAAGCTGTCGGTCGGCGACGGCCTCGTCACCCAGATCCCGGCACTGATCGTGTCGCTCGCCGCCGGCCTGCTCGTCTCCAAGGGCGGCACCCGCGGCTCGACCAACCAGGCGGTGTTCGGCCAGCTCGGCGCCCACCCGCGCGCCCTCTATGTCGCGGCATCGCTGCTGGTCCTGCTCGGCCTGATGCCCGGCCTGCCGCTGTTCCCGTTCTTTGCGCTCGCCGCCGGCATGGCCGGTCTCGGCTACGTCATCCCGATGCGCGCCAACCGTGTCCTCGCCGAAGCCGAGGCGATCAAGGACCAGGAAAAGGCGACCAAGGTCGAGGAGGAGAAGAACTCGGTCAAGGCCTCGCTCGCCACCGCCGAGATCGAGCTTTTGATCGGCAAGCAGCTGTCGACAAGGCTGCTGACGTCGCATCAGGAACTGGTTTTCCGCATGGGCAAGATGCGCAAGAAATTCGCCACCCAGTACGGCTTCGTCGTGCCGGAAGTGCGTGTCGCCGACGATTTCGCCATCCCGCCGAAAAGCTACCAGATCAAGGTGCACGGCACCGTGGTGGCCGAATACCAGATGCGCGTCGGCGAGATCATGGTGCTGCTCGGCAATCGCGACGTACCCGAGATACCGGGCGAGGAAATCCGTGAGCCGGCCTTCGGCATGCGCGCCTATTCCGTCGTCGAAGCCTTCGCCGAGGATCTGAAGCGCGAGAACTACACCTTCGCCGACAACATGTCGGTGCTGCTCACCCATCTCTCCGAGGTTATCCGCAACAACCTGCCGCAGCTTCTGTCCTACAAGGATATGAAGGCGCTGCTCGAACGCCAGGACCAGGAATACCGCAAGCTCGCCGACGAGATCTGCACCACCCACATCTCCTATCCCGGCCTGCAGGCGGTGCTGAAGCTGCTGCTCGCCGAGCGCGTCTCGATCCGCAACCTGCACCTGATCATCGAGGCGATCGCCGAGATCGCGCCGCATGTGCGCCGCACCGAGCAGATCGTCGAACATGTCCGCATCCGCATGGCCCAGCAGATCTGCGGCGACCTGTCCGAGGGCGGCGTGCTGAAGGTGCTGCGCCTCGGCAACCGCTGGGACCTCGCCTTCCACCAGAGCCTCAAGCGCGACGCCAAGGGCGAGGTGCGCGAGTTCGACATCGACCCGCGCCAGCTCGAGGAGTTCGGCCAGGACGCCACCAAGGCGATCAAGAAATATCTGGAAGCCGGCGAACGTTTCGTCCTCGTCACCGCGCCCGACGCCCGCCCCTATGTGCGCATGATCATCGAGCGGCTGTTCACCACGCTGCCGGTGCTCAGCCACGTCGAAATCGCCAAGGGCGTCGAGATCAGGGTACTCGGAACCATATCGTGAGCGTGCTGTCGCAAGGCGTCGTCATCGCGGCGTTCCTCGCCTTCTGCCGCATCGGCGCCTGTTTCATGCTGATGCCGGGCTTGTCCAGCGCCCGCGTCCCGGTCCAGGTCAGGTTGTTCGTGGCGGTCGCCGCCACCGGCGGCCTGCTCGCCTTCCTGTGGGACAAGATATTTCCTTTCGTCGACCCGCGCCCGCAGATCCTGGTGCCGATGATCATCTCGGAACTTCTGGTCGGCGGCCTGATCGGCGCCATGACCAGGCTCTACATGGAAGCCCTGCGCTTCATGGGCTCGGCCATCGCCATGCTGGTCGGTTATGGCGGCACCGGCGGACCGGCGATCGAGGAGCCCGAACCCCAGGCAGCCCTTGCCGCGATCATCTCGTTCTCGGCGCTGTTGATGCTGTTCGTGTTCGATTTCGACCACGAGATAATACGCGCGCTGGTTTCCTCCTACACGGTCGCGCCGGTCAACATCTTCTTCAACCCGCAGGCAGCCCTCGTCGATGTCACCGACACGGTGTCGGACACCTTCTTCCTGGTCATCCGCCTCGGCAGCCCGTTCGTCGCCTATGCCATTCTCGTCAATCTGACGATCGGCTTCGTCAACAAGCTGACCCCGCAGATCCCGATCTATTTCATCTCCCAGCCCTTCATCATCGCCGGCGGCATGATCATCTTCTATTTCGCCGTCGGCACCATGCTGTCGCTGTTCGTCGACGGCTTCGTCGACCTGACGCTGGCGAGATGACCATGAGCACGCGCAAGGACCGCCTCAAGAAACTGGTCAAGGTGCAGGAACAGCTGAAGGCGCTGCACGAAACCCGCCACGCCACCTTCCTTGCCGCGGCCAGTGCCGCCGAGGCCGAAGCCAGGGAACTGGTCGGCCATTTCGACCAGGCCGATTCGCTGTCCGCCCTGTTTCCCGACCTCTACCATCGCCGCATCGCCCAAGCGGTCGTGCGCCAGGAGGCGAACCTGGCGAGCGCCAAGCAGGAAGCCAGCCTCATCGCCGCGGCGACCGCCCGCACCAACATGGTCGAGCGCGCCTACAAGGACGTGCGCAACCGCGACGAACGCGAACGCTCCGACCGCGAGCGGCTCGATATCATCGCGCAGAAGCAGGGGGAGGAGTAGCTGAGGGTGTTCTGCTATCTGGCCAACGGTGAGCGTCATTGTCCAGATTGCGAATGGCGGGCATGG
The DNA here is from genome assembly GCF_020165455.1 of Mesorhizobium sp. BR1-1-3. Classification (NCBI taxonomy): domain Bacteria; kingdom Pseudomonadati; phylum Pseudomonadota; class Alphaproteobacteria; order Hyphomicrobiales; family Phyllobacteriaceae; genus Mesorhizobium; species Mesorhizobium sp. BR1-1-3. The sequence continues at coordinate 64,145 of NZ_JAIUIC010000017.1, read as the reverse complement.
TGGCTTCCTGAGAGCGGACATTGCAGGCTGCGCATCGAGGTCCTGCTCACGCCACGAACAGTCGATGCTTCGGTCTGGAAGCGGCCGTTAACAGACGTTCATTGCACGGCGGCGGCCGCCGTGAAGATGTAGCCAACGCCATAGACGACCTTGATCGGCGCGGGCAAGCTGATGTGTTCCTCCAGTTTGCGCCGTAGCCGGCTGACGACGGCGTCGAGATGCCTGTTGTCGAAGTTCGACCTGGGGCGGGCGACAAGCTCCACCAGATCCTCGCGCTGGCAGATTTCACCGCTACGGTTGCAGAGCACGTTCATGAAGGCGAACTCGGCCGCCGTCAGTTTAAGCGAACGGTGATTGGGCGCGATCAGCATCCAGTTCGTACCGTCCAGCACCCACTGATCGCTGCTGCCGTTCGCAGAGTCGGGCAGGTCTCCCGTCCGTCGCAGCAGGCTACGAATTGCAGCGTCGATCTCGCGCAGTGTGCTGTGCTTGACCAGGTAGATGTCGGCGCCGCTCTCAAAGCCACGGATACGGTCGTCGCTGTCTCCCAGCGCCGTCAGCATGATGATGCCGCAGGCATGCGATTTGCGGATTTCGGTTGCCAGATCGAACCCATTCCCATCGGGCAGCCCGACATCGAGGATGATGACAGCGGGCGAACTGCCGTTGGCTAGCGTCTGGCGCAATTCCCCTGCCGTCCCGACGCCTTCGGCCGTGAAGCCCGTCAGTTCCAGGAAATCCGCCAGGTCCTTGCGCAGCCGGGGCTCGTCCTCGACGATCAGAATATGCGTCATGCGGTCAGTTCCTCCGGCGAAAGTCGATCCGTTGCCTCGCCTGCCAGAGGCAGGCTGACGATGGACGTAATGCCCTGGTCGTCGTTGGCGAGCAACTGCAGCTTGCCGCCGTGATAGGCCAGCAATTTGCGCGAAGAATAGAGGCCGAGCCCGGTTCCGGTTCCCGCCATCGTATTGGAGGCCCGGAAGAAGCGCCTGCCGATCTTGTGAAGCTCGGCCTGTGGAATACCGATGCCACGGTCACGGACCCGAATGACCACACTTCGACCTTCGCTGCGCACATCGATTTCGACTGGCTGGTCCTCTGACGAATATTTGAGCGCGTTGTCGATGAGGTTGATCAGGACGGTCGCCAGCATCTCGGGATCGGCGACAAGCGAAACGGCGTCGTCATCGGCCATAAAGATCAGGCGCTCGCCGCGCCCGGTCATCCCGAAATGCAACCGCACATCGGCAACGAGCAAACCGACGCGTATCGTCTCCGGCTGAAACCCGCTGTCGCGGTCATTGGCCATGAAGCGGTCGATCAGGGAAAACAGGCGATCGAGCGCCTCGCCAATGCCGGCGATCCGTTCTCGTGTCGCTTCGGGCGACTTGTCGCCGACAAGGCCGATCATGTCGGCCGCGTTGCGGATGATTGCGAGCGGGGTGCGAAACTCGTGGCTGACGACGCGCATGAAGTCCGCCTGCTCGTCGCGAAGCACGCGTTCGGCCGCCAGGCTCGCGTTCAACCGGCCTTCCAGCCGTCGTCGTTCCCGTACCTCCCGCGACAGGGCGATGTTTTTCTCGAGCAGCGCGGAGGACAGCCGCGAACTGACCATGAACAGCAGGCAGCCGAAAAAGGCGATCAGGAACAGCGCGCCCTGCAGCAGATACCAGGCGTTGCGGTCGGCCAGAACCGAGGCGCTTTGAAAATCGACCGGCAGCCGGTATTCGATGATGCTCTGGAGAACGCTAGCCGCGATATACTCGGCTAGCACACCGATCGTGATCCAGCGCAGGAGGGATGGTTGCGTCCGGTCCCGCATCAGCCCAAGACACATCACCGACATCATGACGACCGTAAAAAAGGTCGATGCGTGAATGCGTATAGCAATGTCGCCCGGATCCATCGCGAGGGCGGCACTCCACACGACAATTTGGATAATCAGCAGTGAAATGCTGATCCAGGTATAGCGTGGCTGCCCCAGAAAGCGCGCCAGACCCTCGGCCAGCAACACCAGGCCCAGCTTGATGATCGTGTTGTGGAGCACGATGGCCCAGGCCGCCGGCTGCTCCCCGCGCAGGAGAATCAGCAGCACCCCCGCCGCGATAGCGACGAAGCCGGCCGCAAGAAACTTCAACTCATAGAGACGGCGCCACGCCAGCCAGACAAACAACCAGGTGACGGCCTGCAGGCTTGCGGTTGCGAACGTGACAACCAGAACGGTCTTTAGATCAAGCATGGTCGAGTATTCGCACGGGTTCCCCTGCCACACCCCCCGATGCGCCAAATGTTGAATCTCGCAGGAGTTGTGCAGGGAGGCAAGCGCGATCCGCGCGTGCAAGAATTGGTCAGAATTCAATAGAATTGATCGGTGGAATTGTCGGGAGAGGACGTTTTATCATCGACCGCGATCGTCGTGGTGGTTTCGCCGGGCGGATTGTGAGGAAGCAGTCGGGGCGGTGTGCGTGGCGGACGCATGCGAACCGACGCTGCGGCAAGCGATGATTTTCGCAGGACGCCCGGCGATCGGGCCGGCGGCGGAATCGTTGCTTGCGGCACACGAGGAGGAATTCCATGACAATTCGCGATCGTCGCTCGCTTATGCGCCCGCTTGTACTTTTGTGCTCCACGGCGCTCGCGGGGTCGTTGCTGCTGCCAGTCGTCCTGACGGCGCCGGCGCATGCACAGGCTCTTTATGGTGCGACCGGAGGCCGGGGGGTGATGGTGACGTAGACAGCAACGGTGGCGATGGTGGCGATGCAGGTGACGCCGGCGTCGCGGGCAACGGTCCGGATGCAGGGACCGGTGGGGCGGCCGGCACGCAGGCCATTCCAGACGGTGGAAATGGTGACAACGGCGGCTCCGGTGGCGGCGGCGGCGGTGGTTACAGCAATATCATTGCTGGCGATATTTCCGCGCCCCTCAATGGTGGCAATGGAGGCTATGGCGGCGGCGGCAGCTTTTTGGACGGAGGCTATGGCGGCGGCGGCGCTGGTGGCGATGGCGTGCGTAATGCAGAGACGAACCCGGCAATTTCCGTGACGGCTGATGTTCATGGCGGCGATGGCGGCGATGGCAATGGCAATGGCCCGTTTGCCGGCGGCGGCGGCGGGGGCGCCGGCATGGTGCTTTTGAACAACGGCGCCATCACTGTTGAAAGCTCGGCCACCGTTGCTGGCGGAAACGGTGGCAATCCTGGCGCCAATTTCGGCGGTGGTGGTGGTGCGGGCATTGTTTTGAACACCGGCGGCGACTTGACCAACCATGGCGATGTCCTCGGTGGCACGGGCGGGGCTTTAGCCACCGGCGGAACAGCCATTGTGATGGGAGATACTGGCAGCATCGTCAACGACGGTCGCATTACCGGTGGCCGCGCCGGGGTTTCTGCATCCGCCGGTGCAGCGATCGACCTCAGAAATGGCGGGACGGTTTTTAACAGCGGAGTGATCATCGGCGGCGAGGGCAACGGTGGCCATGCTGGCGGCTCTGACGGCCCTGCTGGCGGAACCGGCAGTGGCGGCGCCCCCGGCTATATTCCCCTAACGCCCAGTAATGGAAACGGTGGTACCGGCATCATTGGGGCCAATTTGGCGGTGCTTAACGTCGGGGAGATTACTGGGGGAGATTCTTTCTTTGGCCGGGCTAACGCCATCACCTTCACCGGCGGCGCCAACACGCTTTCCCTGCGAAACGGCTCGATTATCACCGGCAATGTCGTGGTGGAGAGTGGCGCGACCGGCTCTTTGATGCTCGGGGACTATGACACGCTGCCTTCCACACCGGCCTTCGATGTCTCGAAGCTCGTGAATACGGCCACGGTAGGTGCGAGTGACGAGTTCGTCGGCTTCACGAGCTTTAACAAGGCCGGGACGAATACCGTGACCCTGACCGGCACGGGTGCGCAGGACTGGACCATCGATCAAGGCACCTTGGTCGGCGACACCAACAGCTTCGGCGGCAATCTCACCTTCTCAGGCCTGGGCAGCGGCATCGTCGTCTTCGACCAGGCGAGCGACGGTAGCTATGCCGGGACCATTACCGGCCCCGGCCATTTCGCCAAGACCGGCGCCGGTACGCTGACGCTGTCGGGCGACAGTTTCGGCCTCGCGGGCAACGTGGCCGTCTCGGCAGGCACGCTCGACATCCACACACAGCTCACCTCAGCTACCGGGATCATTGATACTGACGGAACTGATCCGGACGAGTCGGCCACCGCAAGAGTTTCAGGGTCGTCCACCTGGACTACCAACCTCCTTATTGTCGGAGATCACGATAAAGGGAAAGGGAGCTTGATCGTCGAGAATGGCGGTCAGGTTTTCAGCGCTGCGGGAGGAGTTCTGGCGCAAGGCGCGGGCAGCACTGGCTCCGCGGTGATCTCCGGGAATGATTCGAGTTGGACACTCGATGGTACCATCTCAGTTGGTCACTATGGCAATGGATCGCTCAGCATTGAAGATGGCGGGCAGGTTTCCAGCGGCAACGCCCTTATTGGTGCGGATGCTCAAGCCACCGGAGTTGTGAATATTACGGGCCGCGGGTCGGTTTGGACAGGCAACGCCTTCATTGCCGTTGGCTTCGTTGGCAAGGGCACGCTGACTCTGTCGGAGGGCGGGCAGGTTTCGGTTGCGGGGGGGCCTGCTATCGTTGGGTTGGCGGCCCAGCCAGGATCATTCGGAACGCTCAACATCGGTGCGGCAAGTGGGGAAGTGGCGAAGGCCGCCGGCACGGTTGATACGGCGTCGATAGCGTTTGGCCTTGGCACCGGTACGGTTGTGTTCAATCATCTGGGAAATCCCGATGGCTCCGATCTGATTTTCAGGCCATCCCTGACCGGCTTGGGGACCATCCTCCATGAAAGCGGCACGACCGTTTTGGCTGCAGACAATTCCGGCTTCACCGGTGCCACCACTGTTGCAGGCGGCACGCTTCTTGTCGGGGACCATGCCAGTGCCGGCTTCCTCGGTGGCACGATCAATGTCGAGGACGGCGCCACGCTGGGTGGCTCGGGCACGGTGGGCACGACAACGGTTGCCGATGGCGGGCATATCGGGCCAGGCAATTCCGTGGGTACGCTGACGGTCGATGGCAATCTGGAGCTGTCGGCCGGATCGATCCTCGATTACGAGCTGGGTAGTCCCGGCACGGCCGGAAATCCGGCCACGGGCGTGAGCGACCAGATAGCAGTGCGTGACAACCTTACGCTTAATGGCACGATTAACCTGGCACAGAGCGGAAACCCGGGAGACGGGTCGGCAGGCTTGGGTTATTACCGGCTGATGACCTATGGCGGAACGCTGTCCGGCGATGGGTTGACGATCGGTGCGGTTCCCTATCGCGATGCCAGTCTTTATGAAATCCAGGCCGGGAATGGCAATGTCGATCTGTTTGTTCCCGCTTCGGGCACGCCGGGAGACGACACGCTGCAGCACTGGCAGGGCGGCGACGGGACCTGGAACACCACGAACGAAAAATGGCTGAACCAGGGCGGCGATACTCTCGTCTCCTGGGCAGGCAACCATGCGGTGTTCAAGAACGAACCGGGCGGCTTCGACGGCGGCACGATCGCCGTCGAGGGAGCGCAAAGCTTCAAGGGCCTGCAATTCGTCGACAACGGCTATCGCCTGGAAGGCCCAGGCACACTTGACGTAGGCGGCTCCGGCAATGCCGAGATCCGGGTGCTGGCAGGCACGGCAGCCGCCATCGCGACGACGATTACAGGCGCGGGCGGGTTCAGCAAGACGGAAGGCGGCACGCTCGTCCTGGAAGGCAGCAACAGCTATCAGGGCGGCACGCGGCTTCTAGGCGGGATTATTTCCGTTTCTTCCGATGCCAATCTCGGCGCTGCAAGCGGTGCCCTGACATTCAACGGCGGCACGCTGCGGAACACGGCGGCGTTCGCGACGGCGCGCAACGTCACCCTGGATGCCGGCGGTGGGACGTTCCAGACCGATGCCGACCTGACGGCGAACGGCGTCATCTCCGGGACCGGCGCGCTCACCAAGACCGGGGCCGGCGGGCTGGTGCTTTCGAGCGCCAACAGCTACGCCGGTGGGACGACGGTTTCGGCAGGATTCATCACCGCGGCGACGACAGGCGCGCTGGGCAGCGGACCGGTGAATGTCAAGGCCGGTGACCTCCGCTTCATCAATGATGCAAGCGCCGAGAGCCTCGACATCGTCATGGAAACAAACGCAACGATGCGCTTCGATGGCAGTGCGTCGGCGGGAACGGCGACGATCGTCACTACCCAAAGCCGCATCAACTTCAACGACGAAACATCGGCCGGTGCGGCTTCGATCACCGGCAATGGTAGCAGGACGTCCTTCAACGGCAATTCGAGCGCCGCCAATGCCACGATTGGCGTTACAATCCAAGGAACGCTCGACTTCTACGACACCGCGTCTGCCGGCAGCGCCGCCATCACTAACAAGGGCGGCTTCGTTGGCTTCCATGGCGCTAACACGGCGGATGGGGCCGCGATCATCAACGATACGGGGGGAAAGGTCGACATCTCCGAAATGACGTCGGACGGTATCGCGATTGGCTCGCTTTCGGGCGATGGTCTCGTCTTTCTCGGCTCGAAGGTGCTGACGCTTGGCGGATTGGATAAGAACGACACCATCGGCGGCGTCATCCAGGATGGCAGCACTGGCATCGGAGGGAGCCTCGTCAAGACCGGCGCCGGCACGCTGACGCTGAACGGCGTCAGCACCTATACCGGTCTGACCACCATCGGCGGCGGCAAGCTCGTTGTCGGCGACGGCAGCCATTCCGGGGCAAGCATTGCTGGCGCCATTGCGGTTGCAGCCGGCGGCACGCTCGGCGGTTTGGGAACGGTGGGTACGACCACGATCGCTTCTGGCGGCACGATTACGCCGGGCAATTCGATCGGCACGCTGAATGTGTCAGGCGATTACACGCAGGAGATAGGCTCGACCTACGAAGTCGAGATCAATCCGGCCGGCAATTCCGACCTGATCGACGTGACGGGCAAAGCCACCATCCAGGGTGGCACCGTCTTCGCGCTCAAGGCGCCGGGCGGCTACAGTGCCGGAACCCGCTACACGATCCTGAGCGCGGATCAAGGCGTGACCGGCACCTATGATGCGTTCGACCAGAACGCCCCGTTTGTCGACCTGGCACTCGCCTATGACGCCAGTAATATCTATCTCGACGTTGCCCGCAATGACGTGTCGTTCTGCGACGTGGCCGGCACCCGCAACCAGTGTGCCACCGCCAATGGCGCCGAAAGCGCCGGGCCGGGCAACCCGATCTACGATGCAATCGCCGGCCTTCCGGACGATGAAACCGCACGCGAAGCCTTCGATGCGTTATCTGGCGAGATCCATGCGTCCGCCAAATCGGCGCTGATCGAGGACAGCCATTTTGTCCGCGATGCCATCAATGACCGCCTGCGTGCGGCCTTCGAGGGGGTAGGTATCCCGGCAACGCCGGTGCTGGCCTATGGCGAAGGCGGTCCGATGCTGGCGCCTGCCACCACCGATCGCTTTGCCGCCTGGGGCACGGCTTTCGGGTCATGGGGCACCTTCGACGGCGACGGCAATGCCGCGGGCCTCGATACCTCCACCGGCGGCTTTCTTACCGGCGTCGACGGCCTTGTCGCGGAGGATGTGCGGCTTGGCATCATGACTGGCTACAGCCACACGAGCTTCGATGCCGACGGCCGATCCTCGTCAGGCTCGAGCGACAATTATCATCTCGGCCTTTATGGTGGCACGCAGCGGGGCGCTCTCGCCTTCCGCTCCGGGCTTGCCTATACGTGGCATGACATGAAGACATCGCGCTCGGTGGCCATGCCCGGCTTTGCCGACAGCCTGAGCGGCGACTACAACGCTGGCACCTTCCAGGCGTTCGGGGAACTCGGCTATCGCATCGATACGCCAGTCGCGGCCTTCGAGCCTTTTGCCAACCTCGCTTATGTCAACCTGCATACGGACGGCTTCACGGAAAAGGGCGGTGCGGCGGCATTGACCAGTGCAAGCCAGACCACCGACGCCACCTTCACCACGCTTGGTCTCAGAGCCTCCGCCGGCTTCACGCTCGGCGCCATCAATGCCACAGCGCGCGGCATGCTGGGCTGGCGCCATGCCTATGGCGACGTCATACCGACCAGCACACATGCCTTCTCTGCCGGTGATGCCTTCACGATCGCTGGCGTGCCGATCGCCAAGGACAGTGCCGCCATCGAAGCGGGGTTCGATCTCAACCTGACCGATGCCGCAACCCTCAGCGTCGCCTACCAGGGTCAGTTCGGCTCCGGCGTCCAGCAGAACGGCTTCAATGCAAAACTCAACGTGGAATTCTAATCAAGCGGGAAGGATCGTTCCGGAATGACTGCCCCTGACGGAAAAGGGGCTATTCAATCCGCTTGTCGCATCGCCCAGGCGGTCGTACGCCAGGAAGCGAACCTCGCGAGCGCCAGGCAGGAAGCCAGCCTTATCGCCGCCGGTCGGAGCGAGCCTACAAGGACGTGCGCAACTGTGATGAACGCGAACGCTGCGACCGCAGGTGCCGGACTTGATCGCGCAGAAGCGGACGCAGGAGCAGCTGGGAGGATTGTGTGGCGCGAAGCGGACCCTCCCAAGGTTCGGCTTTCCCCTAAACGCTTTACAGCCCGGTTTGGTAGCGCTACCGTTTCGGCCTAGCGTGAGCCTGGGAGGAGCCAGGGCTGTCGCTGGCGGAAGCGTTGTTCCTTCGACGACGTCGCGGGAATTTATTGGGAGGATCGATGGCGTCTGTCGCAATTGGCGAAGTCTACAAATCATTCGGCGCTGTCGAGATCCTGCACGGGGTCAGCGTGAACATCGAGGACGGCGAGTTCGTCACTCTGGTCGGACCATCGGGCTGCGGAAAATCAACCCTTCTCAGAATGATCGCCGGCCTGGAAAAGATTTCACACGGCCAGATCGCGATTGGCGAACGTGTCGTCAACAACGTTGCGCCCAAGGAGCGCGACGTCGCCATGGTCTTCCAGAACTATGCGCTCTACCCACACATGACCGTTGCCGAGAACATGGCGTTCTCGCTGATGCTCAAAGGAGTTTCCAAGCCGGAGAGCGATGCAGGCGTGCGCCGCGCGGCCGAAATCCTTGGGCTGGTGCCGTTGCTGGCGCGCTATCCTCGGCAGCTTTCCGGCGGCCAGCGCCAGCGCGTCGCCATGGGCCGCGCGATCGTGCGTGATCCGGCGGTCTTTCTCTTCGACGAACCGCTGTCCAATCTCGACGCCAAACTCAGGGTGCAGATGCGCGCCGAGATCAAGGAACTGCACCAGCGCCTCAAGACCACGACAGTCTACGTCACGCACGACCAGATCGAGGCCATGACCATGGCTGACAAGATCGTGGTCATGCATGACGGCATCGTCGAGCAGATAGGGCCGCCGCTGGAACTCTATGACCGGCCGAACAATCTTTTTGTCGCCAGCTTCATCGGCTCGCCGGCCATGAATTTGCTGAGGGGCGAGATCGCTATTGACGGCTCACCCTCGTTCCGCGGCGCCGGGGGGATTTCAGTCCCGTTGGCCTCGGCACTTTCCATCCCCAATGGCGAGCCTGTGGTGCTGGGAATAAGGCCCGAGCATTTGCGGCTGTCCGACGACCAGGGCATTCCGGTCACCGTCGCGGTGGTTGAACCAACCGGGTCCGAAGTGCAGCTCATCGGCCGGACAGCCGGCGGCGAAGAGATCGTCGCGAATTTCCGGGAACGACATTCCTTCACGCCGGGCGAAACCATCCGGCTTACGGCCGAGCCCGGCCTCATCCATCTCTTTCACGGAGAAACCGGACAGAGGTTCCAAACACGTACCGATCAGTAGGACCACAGGCAAGGACAACAAGCAGGAGGAAACGAGCATGAAGTTCACCAGACGTGACGTGATCCGCACCACCGCCGGCGCGGCGGCGGGTGCCTTGGGAAGTCGGTTCATCAGCTCTCCGGCCCTTGCCCAGGACGGACCGAAATACAAACCCGAGGATGGCGCAAAGCTTAGGCTGTTGCGCTGGTCGCCCTTCGTCCAGGGCGACGAGGACCAATGGCTGGCCAACACCAAGCGCTTCACCGAAGCGACCGGTGTCGCGGTCCGCGTCGACAAGGAAAGTTGGGAGGACATTCGCCCCAAGGCGGCGGTCGCGGCAAATGTCGGCTCCGGCCCCGACCTGATGTTCGTCTGGTTCGATGACCCGCACCAATATCCCGACAAGCTGCACGACGTGAGCGAACTGGGCGAGTATCTCGGCTCGAAATACGGCGGCTGGCATGATGGACCAAAGCAATATGCGACCCGGGAAGGCAAATTCATCGGCCTGCCACTGGCCACGATCGGAAATGCCATCGTCTATCGGGAAAGCTGGGTGAAAGAGGCCGGCTTTTCGGAGTTTCCCAAGGACACGAAAGGCTTCCTGGAACTTTGCAAGGCCTTGCAGGCGAAGGGCCATCCGGCCGGCTTCACGCATGGCCATGGCGTCGGCGACGGCAACAACTATGCTCATTGGCTGCTGTGGAGCCATGGCGGCCAGATGGTCGACGAGAGCGGCAAGGTAACGATCAACAGCCCCGAGACCCTCAAGGCCATCGAATACGCGCAGGAACTCTACAAGACCTTCATTCCAGGCACGGAAAGCTGGCTCGACGTCAACAACAACCGCGCCTTCCTGGCCGGCGAACTGGCTGTCATCGCCAACGGCATCTCGGCCTACAACACCGCCAAAATCAATAAGGACAATGATCCGAAGCTGGCTGAAATCGCCAAGGACATACGCACCACCAACCTGCCCATCGGCCCTGTCGGCAAATCCGTCGAATTGTTCCAGGTGACCACGGCTGTCATCTTCAATTACACGCCCTACCCCAACGCGGCCAAGGCGTATTTGCAGTTCATGTTCGAGGAACCGCAAATGAAGGACTGGATCACCTCCTCGGCCGGATATTGCTGCCAGACCCTGAAGGCATTCGACAACAACCCGGTATGGACTGCCGATCCCAACAACGCCGCTTACGCCAAGGCTTCGGCTACTCTGCGGCCTAACGGCTATGCCGGGCCGCTCGGCTATGCTTCGGCGGCAACCATGGCCGACTACGTGCTGGTCGATATGTTCGCCAAAGCGGTGACCGGCCAGGCGACGCCACAAGAGGCAATGGAAGAGGCCGAGAAGCGGGCAAATCGCTATTATCGCGTTTGAGCCGGTTCAGCCGGGCAGCGCGGCTGCCCGGCTGGCTTCGGATTGCATCGTGGCCGATCCGGCCGATCAATGAGACCTCAGCAGGAGCCGACCCATGGCCGTGCCGTCAGCTGCTATCCAGCCGCGATCTTCGATCTTCTCACGGATTCTATCGCGCTGGAGCGAAAGCCGGAACGCACTTGGCTTCGGCTTCATGCTTCCGGCGGCTGCACTGCTGCTTGTCTTCCTGACCTATCCGCTGGGGCTCGGCGTCTGGCTTGGCTTCACCGATGCCCGCATCGGCCGCCCCGGCATCTTCGTCGGCATCGAAAACTATGAATATCTGTGGAGCGACGCCGTCTTCTGGCTCTCCGTCTTCAACACCTTGCTCTACACGATCAGCGCTTCGATCCTGAAATTCGCGCTCGGCCTCTGGCTGGCGCTCCTCCTCAACCAGAACCTTCCCTTCAAATCGTTCTTCCGCGCGATTGTCCTGCTGCCGTGGGTGGTGCCGACGGTGCTCTCGGCCATCGCCTTCTGGTGGATCTACGATTCGCAGTTCTCCATCCTGTCGTGGGCGCTCATGGAAATGGGACTGATCGACCACCGCATCAATTTCCTTGGCGATCCGGAGAACGCGCGCGCCTCGGTGATCGCTGCCAATGTCTGGCGCGGCATTCCTTTCGTGGCCATCACGCTGCTGGCCGGCCTGCAGACGATTCCCCAGTCGCTTTACGAGGCCGCGACGCTCGACGGCGCCAGCCGTTGGCAGTTGTTCCGCTATGTGACGCTGCCGCTGCTGACGCCGATCATCGCCATCACCATGACCTTTTCGGTCTTGTTCACCTTCACCGATTTCCAGCTGATCTATGTGCTGACTCGCGGCGGGCCGGTGAATGCCACCCATCTGATGGCGACGCTCTCGTTCCAGCGCGGCATTTCCGGCGGCCAGCTTGGCGAGGGAGCCGCGATCGCGGTGGCGATGATCCCGTTCCTGCTTGCGGCGATCCTTTTCAGCTATTTCGGCTTGCAACGTCGTAAATGGCAGCAGGGCGGTGGAGACTGACATGGCCGCGATCGAAACGAGCAACCGTCCGAACACGGATGAAGGCGGCATGGGCTATCTTCAGAGCCTGCCCCGGCGCGTGGTGACCGTTTATCTGCCGCTCCTGATCTTCGTCATCGTACTGCTGTTCCCGTTCTACTGGATGACGATCACGGCGGTGAAACCCAATCTCGAGATGACGGATTATGCCAATTTCAACCCGTTCTGGGTCGTCCATCCGACGCTCGAGCATATTCGGTATCTGCTCTTCGAGACGTCCTATCCGGGTTGGCTCCTCAACACGATCATCATCTCGACCGCCTCAACTTTCCTGTCGCTGCTGGCGGCGGTGTTCGCTGCCTATGCGATCGAGCGCTTGCGGTTTTCCGGGGCGCGGCAGGTCGGCTTGGCGATCTTCCTGGCCTATCTCGTGCCGCCCTCGATTCTGTTCATTCCACTGTCGGTAATGGTGTTCAACCTCGGCCTTTACGATACGCCGTTCGCACTGATCCTCACCTATCCGACGTTCCTCATTCCATTCTGCACGTGGCTCTTGATGGGCTACTTCCGCTCGATACCCTTCGAACTGGAAGAATGCGCGCTGATCGATGGAGCGAGCCGCTGGCAAATCCTGACCAAGATAGTTCTGCCGCTGTCGGTGCCCGGCCTGATCTCCGCCGGCATCTTCGCCTTCACCCTGTCATGGAACGAATTCATCTACGCCTTGACCTTTATCCAGTCGTCCGAAAACAAGACCGTGCCGGTCGGCGTGCTTACCGAGCTGGTACGTTCGGACGTCTATGAATGGGGAGCCCTGATGGCAGGCGCGCTGATCGGCTCCCTGCCGGTGGTGGTGCTCTATTCATTCTTTGTCGAGCACTACGTCTCCTCGATGACGGGGGCGGTCAAGGAGTGAGGCTGAGGCGCAAATCCCACCCTCGGCCGGCAGCTTCGATCCGATCCCCGCACTCCGCTCCCTCTCCTTCCCGCAAGCCTGCCACAAGCTTGTTGAGGCATGGTCTGGTCAGGGAAAACCGGTAAAAGGCGGACTTTCTTGGCGATTTCTCCACCCAGCGACATCGTTATGGATGTGGCCCGAGCCGTCGACCCGGCGGATATCGAGACCGCCCGCGCCGCGCTGGCAAAGCGGGCCGGCGGCGCTACGGGCACGTTTTCACTCGACACAGCCGCTTCCGTCGATGCCGGCTCGATCCTGTCGCGCGCCACAGCCGACAAGGCCGCCGCCGCAACCGACCCGGCCAAGAAATTCAAGAAGTTCGAGGCGATGGTGCTGCAGACCTTCATCCAGAACATGCTGCCCAAGGACACCGAGGGCGTCTACGGCAAGGGCTTGGCCGGCGACATGTGGAAATCGCAGCTTGCCGAGCGGGTGGCGGACGTAATGGCCGAACGCGGCGGCATCGGCATCGCCAAATCGATGCTCGCCGACCACTATCTCGAAGGCAAGCGCGTCGTGCCCGTCGGTCCGGTTTCGGGCGGGCCGGAAAAGACCGAGGTCGACCAGCAAAACAGCCTGTCGACCTCGCTGGTCCATCAATTGCAGCGCAAGGCTGCGGGATCGATGACCGGTGACGAGACGACCATAAAAACAAATATCAAGATCTAAACTGGGAAACGCCATGGCCGACTTTTCGGAATCCACCCCCAACCTGCCAGCACGCACGACCACGTCGGAAGCGCCGATCCCGTTCGCGCGGCCCGGCAATCTCGCCGCCATCATCGGCCGCATCGAGGAAGTGGTCGAGGAAGAGACGGCAGGCATCCGCAACGCCACCAACTATGATCTCAAGGCATCGAACGCCCGCAAGAGCCGCTACCTCTACGAGTTGACCCGCGCCATGAAGGGCGGCAGCGAAGCCGAATTCCTCGAGCAGCACCGCGAGGGCCTGACCCGGCTGCGCCAGAAGCTGGCGAAGAACGAAGCGGCGATCCTGGCGCATCTCAGCGCGGTCAACGAAGTCGCCAGCCTGCTGCGGCACGCCATCCAGCGCGCCGAGACCGACGGCACCTATTCCGCCGGCGAGTTCGGCTGGATAAAGGCGTGATGGCGAACACAGGCGACACATCGGAGATCCTGCCTCGGCAACGGCGCCGTGCCGCGTTGCCATTGCAAGGGACTGACCAAGGGACTGACAAGGCCCGATGATCAAGGTCATCGCCATCGCCGTCTGGATCTGCGCCGCAACGCTGGGCGCCGTATTCTATTCTTTCCAGGCGGCCGGCGAGCGCGGTGTCGGCGAAACGCCGAAGCCGATGCTGGGCGGCCTCGACTACGTCAAGACCGACATCATTTCGGTGCCGCTGATCCGCGATTCCGAGATCGGCGGCTATTTCCTGACCAAGCTTGTCTACACGGTCGAACCCGAGCAGATCAAGAAACTGTCCATTCCCGCCGAAGCGCTGATCACCGACCAGGTTTATTCCTACCTCTATTCCAATCCGCAGATCGACTTCACCAACAAGGCGACGATCGATCTCGATGCCTTCCGCGCCGCGATCCGCGATACCGTCAACACGCGTGTCGGGGCGCCTTTGGTGCATGAGGTTCTGATCGACCAGGTCAATTTCCTGTCGAAGGACGAAATCCGCGACAACTGGCTGCGCCGCAAGAAAAGCGAGACGGCGAGCGAAATGACCAAGGCGTTCAAGGAACACTGAGTTGCCGGGCTCGCATTCCCGGCCTCCTCTAGGCTCGCCTGCCGCAACGGCAGGAACCAACCGCCTGAATTCGCGTTGACGTAAACGTCAACCCAAAGATATATGCGGCAGCGACCGTGATCGCGAAACCGCGGCACGGGCTTCGGCTGGATCGAAGCGCCGTTGCGAGACAGATGCAACCAGACAAGGAGAACAGCGTGAGCGTTCAGGAGATTGCCGAGAAGATCAAGTCGCGCGTGGCCAGCAGCGGGTTCGATCGTTCCGTGAAATTCGACACCGGCAGCGACGGCGTCATCGTCATCGACGGCGCAACCGTCTCGAACACCGATGCACCCACCGACTGCACCATCAAGCTCTCGCTCGACGATCTCGATTCGCTGATCGCTGGCGACCTGAACCCGACAATGGCGTTCATGACCGGCAAGATAAAGGTCGAAGGCGACATGACCGTTGCCATGGCGCTCAGCCAGCTGATCGGCTGAAGGCATGCAGGCGCCCAAGGTGGCGCCCACCAATCGCGAAAAAACGCCGCCTTTTCGGGCGGCGTTTTTGCATGAAATGCTGGCGGCTTCGTATCTCAGGCCGCCGATATCAATTCCTGCGCCTTCAGCTTGCGGCCGGCCGCCCTCAGCGTGCCGTGCACGCCGTCAAGCGCGCCTTCCACCAGTTCCAGCGCCAGCAGGCGGTGCCGCTCATAGGGTCCCGGCATGGCAAGCGAACCGGTCTTCTCGGCCGAGAAGCCGAAGCGCGCGTAATAGGGCGCATCGCCGACCAGAAGGATCGCGGCATGGCCAAGACGTGCCGCCTCGGCGATGGCATGGCGCATCAGGGCCGAGCCGATGCCGGCGTTCTTGAGCGACGGATCGACGGCAAGCGGGCCAAGCAGCAGCGCAGCCGCACCGCCCTCGCCCAGCCTGACGTCCCACAGCCGCACGGTGCCGGCGACGCCGCCCGAGCCATCGCGGGCGACGAAGACCAGGCCTTCCGAGGGCCGCCGGCCACGCCGCAGCTTCTCCGACGACTTTTTCCTGCGCTTCGGCCCCATCGCCCGATCGAGCAACGCCTCGCGCGCCGCAACATCGGCGGCGGTTTCGGCAACCATCACAAAGGCCGGTGCGTGGCCCCCAATTTCAACTGGCATTTCCATTTCCGTAATCCCTGGCGAGCGGAGATCTGTTCCACAGGCGAGCCCGGGTGGACGAAAGTCGCCCACCTGGGATGATCTGATCGGCTCTCTCAGCGCATTTTCAGGCGAAGTTGTGTCCGGTTCGCCGTTCGAAAATGCGCTGAGCAAGCGCCGTCAGATCACGTAGGATCGGAGAGGCTCGAAGCCGTTGAAGGCGACCGCCGAGTAGGTGGTCGTGTAGGCGCCGGTGCCTTCGATCAGCACCTCGTCGCCGATGGTCAGCGACAAAGGCAGCGGATAGGGCGTCTTCTCGTACATCACGTCGGCCGAATCGCAGGTCGGGCCGGCGAGCACGCAAGGTGCGGTCTCCGTGCCGTCATGCGCGGTGACGATCGGGTAGCGGATCGCCTCGTCCATCGTCTCGGCCAGGCCGCCGAACTTGCCGATGTCGAGGAACACCCAGCGCACATTGTCGTTGGCGGCCTTCTTCGAGATCAGCACGACTTCCGACTTGATGACGCCGGCATTGCCGACCATGCCACGGCCCGGCTCGATGATGGTCTCCGGAATGGCATTGCCGAAATGCTTGCGCAGCGCCGAGAAGATCGCCTGGCCATAGGCCTGGGCGGCCGGCACGTCACGCAGATAGCGCGTCGGGAAACCACCGCCCATATTGACCATCTTCAAGACGATGCCTTCCTCGGCGAGCGTCGCGAACACCACCTTGGCGTCGGCCAACGCACGGTCCCAGGCGGTCAGGTCGGTCTGCTGCGAGCCGACATGGAACGACACGCCATAGGCGTCGAGGCCGAGCCCCTTGGCATGGCGCAGCACGTCGACGGCCATCGCCGGCACGCAGCCGAACTTGCGCGACAGCGGCCACTCGGCGCCCTCGCCATCGGTCAGCACGCGGCAGAACACGCGCGCACCGGGCGCGACGCGGGCGATCTTCTCGACCTCTTCGACGCAATCGACGGCGAACAGGCGGATGCCGAGCTGGTAGGCGCGTGCGATGTCACGCTCCTTCTTGATGGTGTTGCCGAAGGAGATGCGGTCCGCCGGCGCACCAGCGTCCATCGCCATCTCGACTTCGGCAACGGAAGCGGTGTCGAAGGACGAGCCCATCGCAGCAAGCAGGCGCAGGATTTCCGGCGCCGGGTTTGCTTTCACCGCATAGTAGATCCTGGAATCGGGCAGCGCCTTCTCGAAGGCGCGGAAATTGTCGCGCACGACATCGAGGTCGACGACGAGGCAGGGGCCGGTCGGACGTCGGGTGGCGAGGAAGTCAAGGATGCGCTGGGTGGCCATCGGGGTCTCTCCATCAGCGCCTTTCGGCGCGCAATAAGGCTGCGGGACGCGGGCTGTCGGCCTCGCGAACTCGCGGTGGACAAAGGCGGGACGGAAATCCATGGAACCAGCCGGTGGAGACCCCGGAACCATGAAGCGCCGTCTCGCGGCGGTGAACCTTGGCCTTGCCCGGCCTCGGTTCGCTTTGTCTGCCTTGGCTTGGATGGGAGACCCGTCCGCACTGCCGGCAATGAAGGTGTGCCTCTTCAGTAACCCCGGTTTTTGGACAACCGGCAGAACACCAGAAAGGCCCGCACCGTCGTTGCTTCAAGGTGTCCTCGGGCTGGCGGTTGGCCGCTAGACCGACTGGAGGGGTTGGCTCCAGTTACCTTACCGATTTCCCTCACCATTCGAGGATCGGCGGACACCCACAGGCACGTGCGACTTTGGGCAAGCGCGATATAAGGGCGAAGACTTTCACAATCAATAAAAATCGTATCGCAGGTTGTAAAATTTCTGGCGTCGAACAATGTTGCGGCAACCGTATCCGGATATCGAACGATGACAGGCACGCACGGCCCTCTCAACGCCTTTCTCGATCTTCGCCAGATGCCCGTGGCACATGCCCAGCTTGGCCCGCTGGCCGGCCTGCGGCTGGCCGTCAAGGACATATACGACGTCGCCGGCTACCGCACCGGTTGCGGCAATTTGCAAAAATTCGCCGAAAGCCACGCAGCCTCGCGCACCGCACCCGCCGTGCAGATGATCCTCGATGCCGGCGCACGCTTCGTCGGCAAGACGCAGACCGACGAGCTCGCCTTCGCGCTGTTCGGTCAGAATGCGCATTTCTCGTTTCCGGTGAACCCGGCGGCACCCGACCGCGTCACCGGCGGCTCCTCATCGGGGTCGGCGGCGGCGGTGGCGGGCAGGCTGGCCGATATCGCCACTGGTTCCGACACCGGCGGCTCGATCCGCGCGCCGGCGAGCTTTTGCGGACTGATCGGGCTGCGCACCACGCATGGCCGCATTTCGCTCGACGGCACGATGAAGCTGGCGCCGAGCCTCGACACGTTCGGCTGGTTCGCCGACGACATCGAGACCTACGAGACCGTCGGCAAGCTGCTGCTCGGCCGCGATCCGCACCAGCACGTGTTGGACCGGCCGCTGGCGCTGGATTGGCTGGACGGGCTGGTCGCCCGCCCGGCGCTGGCCGAATATGCCGGAATGAAGGGGCTGGCGGGCGCGGTTTTCGGCGCGCCGGCGACGCCGGCAATCCGCTTCTCCTCATCTCCCGATGAACTTTACTGGTGCTTTCGCCGGCTGCAGGCCAGGGAGGCCTGGGCGGTGCATGGCGAATGGATCACCAGCGGCGAGCGCGACCTCGGCCCCGGCGTCGAGGAGCGATTCGGCTTCGGCCGCGCCGTCGACGACAAGACGGCCCAGGCCGAGAAGGTGCGGCGTCTGACCTTTCGCGGCGAACTGAGCGCCCTGCTCGGCAAGGACGGCTTCCTTGTCCTGCCGACGGTGCCTGGTCCGGCGCCTTACGTGGACAGCACGCCGGAGCAGTTCCAGGCCTATCGCGAACGGGCGCTCCAGCTTCTGTGCCTGGCCGGCCTGTCCGGTTTTCCACAGATCACACTGCCCGTCGGATCGGTCGCCGGCGCCCCGTTCGGCCTGTCGCTGCTTGGCCCTTCCGGCAGCGACATTGCCCTGATACGGCTCGGCCGGAAACTTCTCGACGCGGCACGAAAGGCCTGACCATGGACACACTGACGCGCATGCGTGCCTTCATCGACGTGGTCGAGGCCGAGGGCTTTTCCGCGGCGGCGCGCAAGATCGGCCGCTCCAAGGCCTTGCTGTCGAAATATGTGCGCGAGTTGGAGGACGAACTCGGCGCTTTGCTGCTCAACCGCACCACGCGCCAGTTCTCGATGACCGAGGCCGGCCACACCTATTACCGGCGCGCCTCGGAGATCGTGCGCGAGGTCGACAGCCTGGCCGACGCGGTGCGCGAATCCTCCGGCGACGTGCGCGGCCGGATCAAGCTGTCGGCGCCGCGCACCTTCGCCGACGCGCCGATCGGCCAGTCGCTGATCGACTTCGCCAAGCAGCATCCAGACATCGTGCTCGACATCCAGCTCGACGACCGCTTCGTCGATCTGGTCGAGGAAGGCTTCGACCTTGCGGTGCGCATCTCGCGGCTGGAGAACTCGTCGCTGATCGCCAGGCGTCTGGCGCCATTTTCGATAAAGCTCTGCGCCTCCCCCGAACTGATCGCCAAGCACGGCACGCCGACACGGCCGCAGGATCTCAGCCGCATGCCTTGCATCGTCGACACCAATGGCCGCGGACTGAACAACTGGCCGTTCAAGGGCGACAATGGCGATCCGGTCAGCGTTTCGGTGTCGGGTCCGATCGAGGTCAACAGCCCGATGACGGCGAGAGCCGCGGCCGTGTCCGGGCTGGGATTCACCGTCCTGCCGGATTTCATTGCCGCGCCCGACCTCGCGAGCGGCCGGCTGGTGTCGGTGATAGATGACCGTATCCTGTCGGGCGGCGGCATCTTCGCCGTCTACCCGCACCGCCGCTATCTGCCGGCCAAGGTCCGCGTTTTCGTCGACTTCCTGGTGCAGTGGTTCAGGACGCGTGAAGTTGCCTGACCCACTTCAGTCGAGCAGCGGTCCCAATTTCGCCCCCTTTCTGGTAACTCTCGGCAACTCTTCCGAAGCCTAGGGAATCGCGACCGAGAATGCACCTGAAACGGCACGCAATTATGCTGGCTTCGGCCTTGGCGGCTAGCTTTGCCGCCACTGGACCCGCTTACGTGCATCCACACGTCTTCGCCGAGGCTCGCCTCGATGTGATCCTCTCCCCGGATCACCAAAGCGTGAAGGCTCTGCGTCATCTCTGGCGCTTCGACGATCTGTTTTCCTCGACGGTGATGATGGAATTCGACAAGAACTCCGACCTGAAGCTCGACGACAAGGAGCTGAAGGAAGTCGCCGACACCGTTCATGCCTCGTTGGCGGAGTTCAATTACTTCCAGCTCGTCACCGTCGACGGCAAGGACGTGGCGATGACGCCGCCGCCGCATCTGATGGCCAATTTCGACAACGACCAGCTGATCATCCTGTTCGAGTCCGAACCGAAGGTGCCGATCAAGCTCAACGGCAAAATCGATATCGGCGTCTACGATCCGACATTCTACACGGCGATCGACTTCACCGAGGACTCCAACATCACGGTCGAAGGCCTGCCCTCGAACTGCACCAGCAAGGTGGTCCGTCCCGACCCCGACGAGGCCATCAAGGAAAACCAGAAGACCCTCACCGATGCCTTTTTCAATGACCCGACCGGCACCGATATGAGCAAGATCTTCGCCACCAAGCTCGAACTGACCTGTCAGCCAGAAGGATGAAGCCGGTGACGAAACCGTCCCTGCGTTTGGCATTCGGCCTGTTGGCCCTCACAGTCGCCATGATGCATTTCGCCGACGCGGCTCATGCCCAGAGTTCGCTCGGCATCGGCGTCAATGACGGCATGGCGCCCACCACCGGCCCGTTCGCCCATATCCTGATGTGGATCAATCTCAGGCAGCAGGAATTCTACCGCGCGCTGGCAACGGCGATGAAGGCGATGCGCCAGGACGGCAGCAAGATCTGGATACTCGTCGGCCTGTCCTTCGCCTACGGTATTTTCCATGCCGCCGGCCCCGGTCACGGCAAGGCGGTGATCTCGTCCTACATGGTGGCCAATGAAGTGGCGTTGCGGCGCGGCATCCTCTTGTCCTTCGTCTCGGCGCTGCTGCAGGGCCTGACCGCGGTCGCGGTGATGGGGGTCGCCTATTTCGTCCTGCGCGGCACCTCCGTCTCGATGACGGACGCAGCCTGGTTCATGGAGATCATGAGCTTTGTCTTCGTCACCCTGTTCGGCGCCTGGCTGCTGTGGCGCAAACTCGGCCCCGCCGTCCTGCGTCTGTTCGGCAAGGGCCCGGCCTACAGCCTGTCGGCGGCTCATGCCGGCCATTCTCACGCCGGTCATTCTCATGGGGGTCATTCTCATGGGGGTCATTCGCA
This sequence comes from Mesorhizobium sp. BR1-1-3, assembly GCF_020165455.1. NCBI lineage: Bacteria > Pseudomonadati > Pseudomonadota > Alphaproteobacteria > Hyphomicrobiales > Phyllobacteriaceae > Mesorhizobium > Mesorhizobium sp. BR1-1-3. The sequence continues at coordinate 42,755 of NZ_JAIUIC010000017.1, read as the reverse complement.
CGGCGCGCATTCGCATGCCGGCCATTCCCATGCAGCTCACAGCCATTCGGCGCATGCCCATTCGCACGCGCTGCACGCGCATGACCATGTGCACGGCCCTTCGCACGATCATCACGATCATCACGATCATGCCGAACACGATCATGCTCATCACGATCACGCGGCCGGCGAAGTCTGCGACACCTGCGGCCATTCGCACGCACCCGATCCGGCGCTGCTGTCAGGCGACCGCTTCGACTGGCGCACGGCCTGGACAGCGGTGGCGGCGGTCGGCATCCGCCCCTGCTCCGGCGCGCTGATCGTGCTCAGCTTCGCCCTGCTCAACGGCCTCTGGCTCGGCGGCCTGCTGTCGGTGCTGGCAATGTCGCTGGGCACCGCCATCACCGTTTCGGCACTGGCGACGCTGGCGGTGACCGCCAAGAACTGGGCGGTCTATTTCGCCGGCGACGGCCGCATGGGCAACCGCATCCACTCGATCGTCGAGATCGGCGGCGCCGCCTTCGTGTTCCTGTTCGGACTGCTGCTGCTGTCGGCAAGCCTGGCGAGCGGCGGATGATGCCCGACGCCACGAGGGTCGGAGTTTAACCCGCGATCTTGCCGCCGAGCTCATCCTCGATGTGAGCGCGGATGATCTCGTCAAAACTCTTTTCGGCGCTGAAGCCGAGCTCCCGCGACCGCTTTGCCTCGAAGCGCGTCGGCCAGCCCTTGACGATCGCCCAGATCGTGTCATCCGGAACCTCGCGGATCAGGCTTACCGCCTTCGGCCCGGCGATGCGTTCCAGCGCCTCGATCTGCTCGCCGACGGTGACGGCGACGCCGGGCATGGTCAGATTGCGGCGTGGCCCGACAGCGCTGCCGTCGATCCCCGCCGCATGGATCAGGAAGTTGACCGCCGAGCGCGGGCTGGCATGCGTGTGCACGACCGAGCGCGGCACCGGCAGGATCGCCTCATGGCCGCTCAACGGCTCGCGGATGATGCCCGAGAAGAAGCCGGACGCCGCCTTGTTCGGCTTGCCCGGCCGCACGCAGATGGTCGGCAGCCGGATGCCGATACCGTCGAAGAACCCGCGCCTGGAATAGTCGGCCAGCAGCGCTTCGCTCATCTGCTTCTGGGTACCATAAGAGGTCAGCGGCGTCGGATGGAAGTCATCGGGAATGACGTCCGGGAACGGCGCGCCGAACACCGCGATCGACGAGGTGAAGACGACGCGCGGCGCAAAGCCCGCCACCCGGATGGCATCGAACAGGGCGCGCGTGCCGTCGAGATTGACGCGGTAGCCGAGTTCGAAATTCGCCTCCGCCTCGCCCGATACGATGCCGGCGAGATGAAAGACGACGTCGGGGCGCGATGCGACCAGGCGCTCGGTGGCACCCGCTTCGGCGAGATCGCCGGTGTGCAGCGTGACGCTGACGCCATCCAGGCTCGGCGCCTGTGGCGGCACGATATCGTGGAGATCGAGCGCGGTGATCTTGCCCCCGCGCAGCGTCCCGTCCTTGGCCAGCCGGGCGATGAGCTTGCGGCCGACCATACCCGCGGCGCCAGTGATCAGAATGCGCATATCGAAGATCCCTTGCCTATTTACCCTGGTTTTTGCGCTGGTTGCGGGCGCGCAGCCAGAACACCGAGAAGAACGCCAGCACGAAGACGATGCCAAAGGCGCCGGCCAGCACGGTGGAAAGGCTGCCGAGTGCCAGCATCACGGTCGGCAGATAGTAGGCGCCTATTCCGAACAGCAGCATGATCCACGCGGCGGCGATGACCGCGTTCCTGGTGTCGCGGTCCATCATGCCGCGTCCGGAGGATGGGCGTTCGTCAAGCTGGTTTTCAAGGTTTTGCAACTCCTGAGGCAGGACGATCGACATCGATCGATCCGGTCCTAGTGATGGTGGTCGTGGTATGCAGCCGCTTCATGCTCGTGCCCGTGGTCGTGCTCGTCGCCATCGTCGGCGCATTGGCCGAATTCCGGTTCCACGGTGGCATGGCTGATGCCGTGCTCGCTTGCAAGCCGCTTCTTGACGGCACTCACCGCCTGATGCGCATCGACGCCCTCGTCGAGACAGGCATGCAGCGTCGCCATATTGCTGGTCCCGTCGAGCGACCAGACATGCATGTGGTGCACTTCGCGTACGCCGTGGATCGTCGTCTGGATATCCCTGGCGATCAGATCTCGGTCGAGGCTTGGCGGCACGCCCTCGAGCAGGACATGGGCGGCCTCCCGCATCAGCGACCACGCCGTGTAGAGGATCAGCAGTGAAACCAGGACCGACAGGATCGGGTCGATCGGCGTCCAGCCGGTCGCCAGGATGACCAGCGCCGCCGCGATGGCCGCCGCCGAGCCGAGCAGGTCGCCAAGCACATGCAGGATGGCGCCGCGCATGTTCAGGCTCTCGCGGTCGCCGCCATGCAGCACGAAGAACGAGCCGAGGTTCACCAGCAGGCCGAGGATCGCCACCACCAGCATCGGCCCGCCAAGCACCGGCGCCGGCGCCTGCAGGCGTCCCCAGGCCTCATAGACGATCCACAGCGCGATGACGAAGATGGCGATGCCGTTGGTATAGGCCACCAGCGTCTTGACCCGGCCGAAGCCATAGGTGAGGCGAACGGTCGCCGGCCGGCCGCCAAGATGAAACGCATACCAGGCAAGGCCGAGCGCGATCGAATCGGCGAGCATGTGGCCGGCATCGGCCAGCAGCGCCAGCGAGCCCGTGAGGATCCCGCCAAGCGCCTCGGCGACCATGAAGCCGCCGGTCAGGCAGGCTGCGATCAGAACGCGTTTCTTGTCGGTCGAGCCATGCACATGACCAGGGCCGTGACCGTGCCCGGTGTGATCGTGGGTATGTGCCAACAGTGAACTCCTAAGCGCCGAATTCCGCGCGAAAATCCTCGAGCCGTCGCTTCTGCCGGCCGTCGCCATCGAAATTGGCCGGATCGAGCCACGCCTCATAGGCACTGCGCAGCGCCGGCCATTCCTTGTCGATGATCGAATACCACGCAGTGTCGCGGTTTTCACCCTTGACGATGAGATGCTGGCGGAAAATGCCTTCGAACTTGAAGCCGAACCGCTCGGCCGCCCGCTTCGATGGCTCGTTGCGGTTGTTGCACTTCCATTCGTAGCGGCGATAGCCGAGCCCGTCGAAGATGTATTTCATGAACAGGAACTGCGCTTCGGTTGCTCCCGGCTTGCGCGAGATGAGCGGTCCCCAATAGATGTTGCCGATCTCGATGACGCCGTAGGCCGGATCGATGCGCATCAGCGTCTGGCGTCCGGCGACCTTGCCGCTGGCCTTGTCGATGACGGTGAAGAACAGCGGATCCTCGCTGGCCTCGACTTTGTCCAGCCATGGCTGGAAGGCGGCGCGGGTCTCCGGCGGATAGTCGGGCAACCAGGCGAAGCGGTCGTCGATATCGGACACGGAGGACGCTTCATAGAGGCCGTCGCCGTGTTTTGCAGCGCTTAGCGGTTCAAGCCGGACGTATCGACCGTCGATGGTCTTGCGTTCGGGCCGCGGACGCGGTTGCCAATCCTTCAGATTTTCCGACACCGAATGCTCCAATCCGTTTGACTTTTGCGGGCTGAGGCTCACAAAAACGCGACCCAACAGCAAGAACCACACGGACGGGAAAAATGCTCCACACGATTTCGGCCTTCGACCGCCTTGGCGAGGAAAACGCCTTTGCCGTGCTTGCGAGGGCCACAGCACTTGCCCAACAAGGCCGCGACATCGTCAATCTCGGCATCGGCCAGCCCGACTTCAAGACGCCGCAGCACATCGTCGAGGCGGCGATCAAGGCGCTGCGCGACGGCCATCACGGCTACACGCCGGCCAATGGCCTGCTGGCGACGCGCGAGGCGGTGGTGCGCCGCACGCTGACTACCACCGGTGTCGAGATATCGCCCGAAACGGTGATGATCCTGCCCGGCGGCAAGCCGACCATGTTCGCCGCGATCCTGATGTTCGGCGAGCCCGGCGCCGAGATCCTCTACCCGGACCCCGGCTTCCCCATCTACCGCTCGATGATCGAGTTCACGGGTGCGGCACCCATTCCCGTGCCGATGCGCGAAGAAAACGGCTTTGCCTTCTCGGCCGAGGAGACGCTGGCGCTGATCACCTCGAAGACCAGGCTGCTGATTCTCAACTCGCCCGCCAATCCGACCGGCGGCGTCACGCCTCGCGCCGAGATCGAGAAACTGGTCAAGGGGCTGGAGGCGCATCCGCAGGTCGCCATCCTCTCCGACGAGATCTACGACGTCATGACCTATGATGGCGAGACGCATTGCTCGCTGCTCGGCTTTCCCGAAATCCGCGACCGGCTGATCGTGCTCAATGGCTGGTCGAAGACCTGGGCGATGACCGGCTGGCGCATGGGCTGGTCGATCTGGCCGAATGGCGACAAGGGCGCCCATCTCTACGACAAGGTGCGCAAGCTGGCGGTCAATTGCTGGTCCTGCGTCAACGCGCCGAGCCAGTTTGCCGGCATCGCCGCCATCGACGGCCCGCAGGACGACGTCGACGAGATGATGCGCGCCTTCGACCGCCGCCGGAAGATCGTCGTCGAGGGATTGAACGCCCTGCCCAACATATCCTGCATCACGCCCAAGGGCGCGTTCTACGCCTTCCCCAACGTCTCGAAGACCGGCTGGAAGGCCAAGAAGCTCGCCTCGGCACTGCTCGACGAGGCCGGCGTGGCGCTGATCGGCGGCCCCGATTTCGGCATTCTCGGCGAAGGCTATATCAGGCTCTCCTATGCCAATTCCGAGGAGAACATCCTGCGCGCGCTGGAGCGGATCGGAGCGTTTCTGGCGAAGTGAGGTTTGAAAGCGGGCCGGTGGCCTCTTTCCGGGTGGTTGCGGCTGGCGACAATGATGGTGTCATGATCTGTCCGGACACGCACGGCCAAGGCTGGGCGGGCGTGTCGGGAACCGCTACGCTCCCTGGATCAGGATCGAAGCAGGTGACATAAAATGTTCTACGCAATCCTTGCCTATCACGTGGAAGATGCGATCAAGGCGCTGACGCCGCAGGAAGATGCAGCACTTATGGCCGACCTGCTGAAGATCAACACCCGGCTTCATGAGGAAGGCACGCTGGGGCCGTCCGCGCGTCTGGGCGCAACACAGGATGCCATCACCCTGCGCGGCCCGGGCGACGGTGTGATCATCGACGGTCCTTTCGCCGAAACCAAGGAACAGTTGCTCGGGCTCTATGTCGTCGACTGCGCCACGCGAGACGAGGCCATCGCGATCGCCCGCGACCTTCGCCGCGTCAATCCCACCGCCGTTCACGAGATCAGGCCCATTCTGCTGTTCAAGCCCGGCGTGCCGCTGGCCGGGAAATAAAACCATCCGGCTGGGTCCCCGCTGCTTCGCAGCGTCCCAGCGTTCGCCGGCCTTTCATCGTGCCACTGGCACGATGAATTCGCTTACGCGAACCGGGCTGCTCACCCACGCCCGACAAACGGCATCTTGGTCGCCATCACGGTCATGAACAGCACGTTGGCGTCGAGCGGCAGGCTGGCCATGTGGACGACGGCGTCGGCGACGCGCTGAACATCCATCACCGCTTCGGCTGCGATCGAGCCATTGGCCTGCGGCACACCGACCGTCATCGGCTGCGCCATGTCGGTCAGCGCATTGCCGATGTCGATCTGGCCGCAGGCGATGTCATAGGGCCGACCGTCGAGCGCCAGCGTCTTGGTCAGTCCGGTGATGGCATGCTTGGTCGCCGTGTAGGGCACCGAGCCTGGGCGCGGCGCATAGGCCGACACCGAACCGTTGTTGATGATGCGGCCACCCATCGGCTTCTGCTTGCGCATGGCGCCAAAGGCGGCACGGGCGCACAGGAACGAACCGGTGAGGTTGACGCCGACGATATCGTTCCACACTTCGACCGGTATCTCGTCGATCGGCGTCGATTTGTAGCCCATGCCGGCATTGTTGAAGAGCAGGTCGACACGGCCGAAGGCCGCCGCCACGGTCTCGAACAGATCGTCGACCTCGCCTGCCTTGCTGATATCGCAGGCAACCGCCAGGGCCTTGGCGTCGGTGGACCCGGCCTCAGCCACGGCTGCATCCAGCACGGATTTGCGGCGTCCGCAGAATACCGTGTTCCAGCCGGCCCTGAGCAGCGCCGTGGCGACGCTCTTGCCGATGCCCGTGCCGGCCCCGGTGACGATGGCGGTTCTTTGCTCGGTCATGGCTATTGTCCTCCGGCAGCGCTGCGCTTGCTCGACTGATTTTGGGGGGTTGGCTCGAAAAGGAAGGCATCGCAAATGACGGCGGCGATGGCAAGCGTGTCCATCCGGCCGGACCGACAAAAAGGGCGGCCATTGGCGACCGCCCCTGATCTGAACCGGGCTTGGGAGGAGGAAAAGCCGATCCGACTGTGTTGAATGATGCGCTTGCTGGGTTAATGAGCGGTTAACCCGGAAAGTGCCCCCCTGTGCCGTTTTGGCCTACCAGCGCGGATTGGGTGACGTCCCGGCCTTGGCCGGCACCTTGGCCGCCGAAACCGTCGCCTCGACATGGTCGACCAGCGCGTCCGGCAGGCCGAGCCGGCCGGCAAGCAGGTCGAGATAACCGCGCTCGGCGCGTGTGTCGGGATCGATGGTCAGGCGCGACGCCGTGTAGAGTTCGAGCTTCTGCGCATCGGTCTTGGCGCCGGCCACCAGCGTGTCGAGGTCGAGCGGGCTTGCCAGCTCCGCCATCAGGAACTTTTCGGCATCGGAGCCTATGCCGGCCAGGCTGAGCTTGCCGGCGATCTTCTGGCGCTCTTCATCGTCGATATGGCCATCGGCTTTCGCCGCCGAAATCATCGCCCGCACCAGGGTCAGCGTGAATTCGTCCTCGCCTTGCGGCGCCTGCGACGGGTGGAAGGGGGTATCCTTGGGCGGCGGCAGCAATTCCGGTTCGCCGGCCGCCGGTGCTTCCGCGGGCGCGTTGCCGGCCTTGTAATTCTGGTAGGCCTTGTAGGCGAGGCCGCCGATCGCGGCCAGTCCGCCAAGCTTCACCGCGGCGCCCGTCACGTTGCGGCCAGTACCGGTTCCGAGCAGCACCGCGGCCAGCGCACCGGCGGCCAGCGGATTGTCCTTGGCCATCTGCACGGCCTGCCCCGCCTTGTCGCGAACAGTGCCGCTGGTGCCGGGGATTTGCGAGCCGAGCAGATCGTCGAGAAGCTTCTTGGGATCGAACATTCAGTGCCTCCAGGATTTGCCCGGCCGAACGGGCGGGTTTCGAACGTCGAAGACGTAGGTCCCGAAACTTGACATTGCAATGACAGGCAGCCGCTTTGCAGCAGCACGATGCTGGATCAGGAGCCGATATGCGGCCCCCTGCCCCGCGCCTGCGCAAGCTCGACCTGGCGCTGGCGCTCGGCATAACGCTGGCGGTCCTCGTCCGAACGCGCATCGAAGCAATGCGGGCACGAAATACCGGCAGCGAATTTGGGCGACGTCAGCTCGCCCGGCGTCAGCGGGTGGCGGCAGGCGCGGCACAGTTCCGCGTCACCCTCGGCAAGGCCGTGCGACACCGAAACCCGCTCGTCGAAGACGAAGCACTCGCCTTGCCAGAGGCTCTGTTCGGCCGGAACCTCCTCGAGGTATTTGAGGATACCGCCCTTGAGATGGAAGACATCCTCGAAGCCGAGCGATTTGACATAGGCGGTTGCCTTTTCGCAGCGTATGCCGCCGGTGCAGAACATCGCAACCTTGCGGCCTTCGAGCTCCGCCCGGTGCGTTTCCACCCAGGCCGGGAACTCGCGAAAGCTTGCGGTGGCCGGGTCGATCGCACCCTTGAACGTGCCGATCGACACCTCATAGGCGTTGCGCGTGTCGATGATGACAGTGCCGGGCTGCGAAATCAGAGCGTTCCAGTCGGCCGGCGCGACGTAGGTGCCGGCACTTTTCGAAGGATCGATGTCATCGACACCCATGGTGACGATCTCGCGCTTCAGCCGCACCTTCATGCGATGGAACGGCATGTCCGCGGCCGCGCTGTACTTGACCTCGAGTCCGGCAAGCCCTTCGATGGCTTCGAGATACGCGATCAGTTCGGCAATTGCCGTCTCGCTGCCGGCGACGGTGCCGTTGATGCCTTCATGCGCCAGCAGCAGCGTGCCCTTTATGCCGCGCCCGCAGCAGAATGCGGCGAGCGGCGCGCGCAGTTCTTCGAAAGCGTCGAGCCGGGCAAACCGGTAGAGCGCGGCGACGCGAAGGAGTGGAAGTGATGTCATTGCCGAAGCCACTAGACGCTCGAGCAAGCCGATTCAAGGCAAAGCAGGCATCCTGTTCGGCGGGTCACTGGCGCAAATCTGCACCATGGGCGAATTTGTACCATAGCTGAGATCAGGGAGTCAAGAAAAAATTCCTATCCTGAAAAGCCACCGGGACAAAAGCTGTCGGCACCATCGAGCCGGCAGCCACCCTTGTCAACTTGGGCTTGGCGAGCATGGGTGACGCGTGACATCGCGACACGGCCGGTTTCGTGGACAGGAAAACGGCCTTCTGCTAATCGGTTGAATTGTCCCACGCCACGGAGAGACACATGCCCAGCAAGACCGAAAAACTTCTGTCGCTCCTCAACGGCCAGCCCGTCATCCCGGTGCTGAAGATCTCCGATGTCGCCAATGCCGTGCCGCTGGCCCGCGCTCTGGCGCGCGGCGGCCTGCCTGCGATCGAGATCACGCTGAGGACCGCCGACGCGCTGGAAGCGATCCGGCGGGTCGCTGGTGAAGTCGAGGAAGCCATCGTCGGCGCCGGCACCATTCTCGATGCCAGGCAGTTCGAAGAGGCTGCCGCCGCGGGCTCGCGCTTCATCGTCAGCCCCGGCATCACCCGCGAGCTTCTGTCGGCAGCCGCCGCCAGCGATGTTCCGCTGCTGCCCGGTGCGATCACCCCCGGCGAGATCATGGCCGCGCGCGAAGCCGGCTTGCGCTTCCTGAAATTCTTCCCGGCCGAGCAGTCGGGCGGCATCGCTTCGCTGAAGGCCTTCGCCTCGCCGCTCGCCGATGTGAAATTCTGCCCGACCGGCGGCATCTCGGCCAAGAACGCAGCTGACTATCTCAGCCTGCCCAACGTGGTCTGCGTCGGCGGCTCCTGGGTGGCGCCCGACGACCTCGTCAAGGCCGGCAAATGGGACGAGATCGAAGCCTTGGCGCGCGCGGCGAGCAAGCTCGCAAAATAAGGCTTTCATGGCGGCATGGAAAAACCCGGCCGACTTGCGTCGACCGGGTTTCCGCCGGATGTTTTTTCCAGGCCTGCCTTGGCTGGATCAGTTGCAGACCCTGACTTCCCTGACCACCCTATGATGATGCTTCCAGGTCGTGACAACCTTGGTCCGGCAGTGCTTCTTCATGTGCATGTGATCGTGGGTCTTGACGACAATGGTTTCGGCCTGCGTAGGGGCGATGGCCGCCGAAGCGGTTGCCAACGCGATGACCGATGCCAGTAGAATCTTCTTCATGGGTATCCCCGGGTTTGAACGAACGAGGGAGAAACCGTTGACGGCCCGAGGCGTTCCACGATCACGGCAATGTCAGGCCGGTGTGATCGGAAGCCGGCGGGCCGCGCGACCGGATCCGGCCACGCAGCAAAAAGCCGCGCTGGTTGCCCGGCGCGGCTTTGTCGATTGGTTTGCCGTCATTTGGTCTGGAAGCGGGCTACCGACATGAACTTGACGGCGTTGCCGGTGAAGCGATTGGCATCGGCCACCTGGCTGCTCGGCTGGAAGCCAGCGGTGTAGACCTCGCTCGGCGGCGTGTGCACGATGCTGTAGGCGTAACCCGGCGCCGTCGTCGCGCTTGAAACGGTGGCGACCTGCTCGCCGCTGGTCAAGGCCCAACGGGCGGCCTGCGGTGCGGCTGCGACCACCATGGCCTTGGGGCCTGGCTTCAGGTCGCGGGCGGTGGCTCTCGATTCCTTGCGCGTCGTCTTGACGCCGGCGCCGATCGCGGCGGCCGGATCGGAACCGACTGGGCGGGCCACGACAGCATCGCGCGGCGATGCGGTGTTGGTGCCCGGATCGTTGAACGCCGAACGCGGCTCGGACCCGGACAAGGAAGCAAGCTGGTAATCGGCCGCACCGACCTGGGCATTGGCCTCGTCGAGCACGGCCTTGACCGCGTCCGGCCTGGCCATCTCGGGCCGCGCCGTCGGCAGCACCGAGAACGCATCGGTCGCGGTCTTGCCTTGGTCGGCCGTCTCGGCCAGCGCCATCAGCACATCCTTGCTGGGCGGCGCAGCCAGAGCGGCCGGCAGCGAATTGTCGGGACGCCATGTCGGCAACGGTATGTTGTTGACCGCGACCTGGGTCGCATCAGCCGAAGCCGTTGCATCGGCCATGCCGAAAGGAACGCTCGCCGGCGCATGCGCGGTCGCCACGGCCTGCTCGGTGGTGGCTGTCGCCTCCGCCATCGCGAAGGGAACATTCTCAGGCTGCTGCGCGCCGACATCGGCTTTCGGCCGCGGTGCGAAATCCGGCAGCGGAATGCTTCGGGCCGGCAATGCCGCGATGATCGTCTCCGGCGTGTCCTCTTCCGGCTCCCGAGCCTGCTGTTCGGTCACCTGCGGAATCTCGGCGCGCCGCGCATTCTCCGGCGCCACGATGGCGATGCCCGGGAGGTTGCTGGTCTTGGCCGCCGCTGCCGGCTTCAGGTTTCTCGCCTTGGGCGGGGGGGCGGCCGAAGCGGTCTCGACATCGGCGCTGTCGTCGGCCTCGTCGTCGCCGCCGCCACCGAAGAAAGCCGACAGGAATCCACCCGATTTCTTGCTGCTGCCGCCGGCACTGGCCATCTCGATGGCCGGCGAGCCTGAACCCTTGCGCGCCTTGTAGGAGGCGAGCGCCTGCTCAAAGCCGGGCAGCGGCCTGCCGTCGCTCGGCACATGCAGCGTCTTGCCATTGGGGAACAGGGAGACCAGTTCCTGGCGGCTGATACCGGGCCAATGGCGCACATTGCCGACATCCATATGGACGAACGGCGAACCGGATGACGGATAGTAGCCGACGCCACCGCCCTGCATCTTGAGGCCGATGTTGCGCAGCTTCTTCAGCGGCACGCCGGGAATATAGAAATCCATCGCCTTGCCGAGCATGTGCTGGCTCTTCTCGGCCACGCCCCTGCTGCGGCTGCGCAGCATCGAGTTCGTCGACGGCGAGCGATAGCCGCAGACGACCTGGATGTAGTCCGTGGCACCTGCTTCCCGATACGCCTCCCAGACGAGATCCAGCAGGCGCGGATCCATCTTGGTCGGCTCGTTGCGACGCCAGTCGCGCAAAATGATGTTGATCTTCCGGAGACCTTCGGGGACGTAGCGGCCGTTGCGCTTGTAGACGATCTCGGCCTTCTCATGGGTGTGGAGATGATAAAGCTTCAGCGACCGTGTTTCGGCGCTGGCTCCGCTCGCAGCCGCGGCAACAAAACCAAAAGCGACAACCAACACTGCCAGCCACTTCGGCCAGACGCTCAAATGATGGTGCCGCCTGTTTGTGTGTCGTTCGATTCTGTTCAAATCAAAAGGCCTTGCAGGCTGCCGTTTGTCCCCGGATTTGTCCAAACGGATGTGGCATTAGCACACCCGAATATCGATCCTAATGGTTAATCATCGCTTATTGAAGCCGAAATGCGGTAACACCGTGGCGATATCCCGTCAAAAATTGTTCACAAGGTTTCTTGGTAAACCGCTGGTTTAGATCAGATTTTCGCCTTCGCCCCGAACACGATCTGTTACCGCTAGCCTTAATGCGTGAACAGAGCTGTCCACGAGACAGCCACAATGCCGCCGAAACGGCGATACAAGGCCCGTTGTGGCATTGCAAGCTGGCGCCGGCCTTGTGGCAAAGCCGGAAGCCGGGCCAAAGCTCAGCCCGGCATCGCCCTTAGGAGGCTAGTCGATCGACGCGGCCTGTCTCCGGATCGATGCCGTGTTCCTTGAGCTTGCGATAGAGCGTCGAGCGGCCGATGCCGAGTCGGCGGGCGACTTCGCTCATCTGTCCGTTGTAGTGATCGATGGCAAGCTTGATCATCTCGAGTTCGACATCGGCAAGTGCCCGCACATTGCCGCGCTCGTCGAGCGCCCGCAACGTGCCGAAGCGAGGCTGCAGCCTTGCCGGCGGATCGAACGCGATTGCCGGGCCGCCCTCGCCGAGCAAGGCTTCGTCATCGCGCGCCTGCAAAGGCAAGGACGGCGACGGCGCGTCGCCATCCATATCGAGGTTGACGGTGCCTTCCACTTGCGCCCGGATCTGCGGGAAGTCCTCCGCGGTTAACATATCGCCTTCGCAAAGCACCGAGGCGCGAAAGACGGCGTTTTCGAGCTGCCGGATGTTTCCGGGCCAGTCATAGGCCTGCAGCACCGCGAGCGCTGCCGCCGAAATACCTTGCAGGCGACGGTGCGGGTCGGCCGGCGCGACCTTCTCCATGAAATGGGTGACCAGATATGGGATGTCGTCGCGGCGGTCGCGCAGCGGCGGCACGAAGATCGGATAGACGTTCAGCCGGTAGAACAGATCCTCGCGGAACTTGCCGTCCTTGACCTGCTGCAGGAGGTTGCGGTGCGTCGCCGAAATCAGCCTGATGTCGACCCTGACGGTCGAGCGCCCACCGACCGGGTCGACCTCGCCGTCCTGGACCGCACGCAACAGCTTGACCTGCACGTCGAGCGGCAGGTCGCCGATCTCGTCGAGAAACAGCGTGCCCGAATGCGCTTCGACGAACTTGCCGGTGTGCTTGTCGGTGGCCCCGGTGAACGAGCCCTTCTCGTGACCGAACAGGATCGATTCGACCAGATTGTCTGGAATGGCGCCGCAATTGACGGTGACGAAGGGCTTCGTGCGGCGGTCGCCACTGCCCTGGATGGCGCGCGCCACCAGTTCCTTGCCGACGCCGGACTCGCCCTCGATCAGGATCGGAATGTTGGATGCCGCCGCTTTCTGGCCAAGACGGATCACCCTGTCGATGGCCGGGCTGTGCGTGATCATGTCCTTGAAGGTCAGGAGGCCGCCGCGCCGGCGCGATGTGCGCTTGACCTCGCCCTCGACGGCCTCGACCTTGAGCGCATTGCCGATCGACGCCTGCAGCCTGTCGGGAGACGCCGGCTTGACGACGAAATCGAAGGCGCCATGACGCATCGCCGAAACCACGGTCTCGATTCCGCCCTGCGCGGTTTGCACGATCGCCGGCACGTTGATGTCGCGCTCGCGCATCGCCTTCAGCACGCCGATACCGTCGAGACCGGGCATGACCAGATCGAGGATGACCACCGACACCTCGCGGGCGCCGGGTCCATCGAGGATGTCGAGAGCGGCCGCGCCGCCGTCGACCACGATTGCGCTGTAGCCGAACCGCGTCACCGCCGCTTCGAGCAGCCGGCGTTGCACCGGATCGTCATCGACTATGAGTATGGAACCTGTCATGACTGGTGTGACTGCCCGCCCGAGGAATTCTGCCCTGTGGACCATCTTGGCACAGGGTTCTAAATAAGGTTTCAAAAAACCCGGTGAATGAATTCCTTAGGATTTGACCGGCTTCTCGTTTCTCCTTGAACCTTGGCCACGGAAGGTGTCGGCAATGCATAGGGATTCTGGGTACATGGTTTCCGCACGGCGGCTGGCGGCGCCGGCGTCGGGTCAAGGCGCGGCCGAGCTGGGCGACCTGCCGGAATGGAACCTTGCCGACCTCTATGCCGGCATGGACGCGCCGGAGCTGAAGCGCGACATCGCCAAGGCCGCCACCGATGCCACCAGTTTCGAGAGCCGCTGGAAGGGTACGCTGGCCGCCGAAGCCGAGCGCGGCGGCGCCGGCAGGCTGGGCGAGGCGCTTGTCGCCTACGAGGCGCTGGAGGAACTGATCGGCCGCATCGTCTCCTATGCGGGACTGGTTTATGCCGGAAACACCGCCGATCCCCAGCGCGCCAAGCTCTATGGCGACATCCAGGAGAAGATGACCGACGCCAGCGCGCACCTTCTGTTCTTCGCGCTCGAACTCAACCTGATCGACGATGCGTCGATCGAAGGCGCGCTCGCCGGCGATCCCGCCTTTGGCCACTATCGGCCATGGGTGCTCGATCTGCGCAAGGACAAGCCTTACCAGCTCGAGGACCGCGTCGAGCAGCTCTTCCACGAAAAGTCGATCACCGGACGCGGCGCCTGGAACCGCCTGTTCGACGAGACGATGACTGACCTTCGCTTCCACATCGACGGCGAGGAACTGACGTTGGAGCCGGCGCTGAACCGTCTGCAGGACGCCGACGGCGAGGTGCGCCGCCGGGCGTCCGAGGCGCTGGCCACGACCTTCCGCAAGAACTTGCGCACCTTCACGCTGATCACCAACACGCTGGCCAAGGACAAGGAGATATCCGACCGCTGGCGTGGCTTCGAGGACATCGCCGATTCACGCCATCTGGCCAACCGCGTCGAGCGCAGTGTGGTGGACGCCTTGGCCTCCGCCGTTCGCGATGCCTATCCGCGCCTCTCGCACCGCTACTACGCGATGAAGGCACGCTGGCTGGGCATGGAGGTGATGAACCATTGGGACCGCAACGCGCCATTGCCGGATACGCCCCAGGCGATCATCGGCTGGGACGAGGCCAGGAACACCGTGCTGTCCGCCTATCAGCGCTTTTCGCCCGACATGGCCGAGATCGCGCGAACCTTCTTCGACCGCAACTGGATCGACGCGCCGGTGCGGCCCGGCAAGTCGCCTGGCGCCTTCGCGCATCCGACCGTACCGTCGGCGCATCCCTATGTCCTGCTCAACTACATGGGCAAGCCGCGCGATGTGATGACGCTGGCGCACGAGCTTGGCCATGGCGTGCATCAGGTGCTGGCCGGCGGCCAGGGTGCGCTGATGGCCTCGACGCCGCTGACGCTGGCCGAGACGGCATCGGTCTTCGGCGAGATGCTGACCTTCCGCTCGCTGCTCGACCAGACCACCGACCGGCGCGAGCGCAAGGCCATGCTCGCCCAGAAGGTCGAGGACATGATCAACACGGTCGTGCGCCAGATCGCCTTCTATGAATTCGAGCGCAAGGTGCATGCCGAACGCAAGAACGGCGAACTGACCTCCGACAGGCTCGGTCAGTTCTGGCTCGAAGTGCAGGCCGAAAGTCTGGGTCCCGCCATCAAGCTGCGCGAAGGCTACGAGGTGTTCTGGACCTACATCCCGCACTTCATCCATTCGCCCTTTTATGTCTATGCCTATGCTTTCGGCGACTGCCTGGTGAACTCGCTCTACGCGGTCTACCAGAACGCCGAGCGCGGCTTTCAGGACAAGTATTTCGAAATGCTGCGCGCCGGCGGCACCAAACATCATTCCGAGCTTCTGGCGCCCTTCGGGCTCGACGCCACCGATCCCGCCTTCTGGCAGATCGGACTTGGCGTCATCGGTGGCCTGATCGACGAGCTGGAAGCGCTCGACACTTGAAATGCGCCCCCAGGCGTCGCTCTAACAGTTTAGCCGGAATGCATGTTGGGACAGCTCTACTATCGCCCTAAATATCTGTTCTTGAAGTACTCTCCACCGAAGTTTTCCGATAGCTTTCCACAAGCTCTATGATAGCCTTCGCTCCAAGCTCAGCCGGAGCGCATGCGGATCGGCGAGGAGAAATCTCAGCCGGCCGTGGCGCTCAGGCGAACGCGACAACGGCCGTTGGCCATGGGCAAGCAAAGCCGATCGCCGACAGCTCGAACCGAAGCCGGCTGTTCTGCTTACCGCGGAACCACCAAGAGTAGTCCTTCGCCGAAGATCATGACCCACGGCAGACGGATCTGACTGGAGAGAGACAATGGGCACTTTTTTCTACGTGGTCCTGGCGTTCCTGATAGGCGTATTGGTCGGCTGGTTCCTTTGGGGGCGCCTGCGCGGTGAACTCGACAGCTTGCGCGGCGATCTCGACCGTACACGCAGCGAACGCGACAGGCTGCGCACCGACAGCGACCGCCTGACCGGCGAACTCGATGCATGCGGCAAGACCCGCGCCGACCTTGAGCGCCGGCTGCGCGAAGCGTCGGCCGCACCTGCCGCCGGAAGCAGCGCGGCAAAACCGGCAAGCCAGGCGCCGGCGGCCCTGATGTCGACCCCCGCGACGGCCAAATCCGCCACCACAAAGCCCGCGACGGCCAAACCGGCCGCTGCGAAAGCGGTCTCTGCCAAGGCGGTCCCTGCCAAGGCGGTCCCTGCCAAGGCGGTCCCTGCCAAGCCGGCGGCGAAACCCGCCGCCACCAAAACCTCGGCTCCAGCCAAATCCGCAACGAGCAAGCCTGCAACAGTCAAGCCTGCAACAGCCAAGCCAGCATCCGGAAAGCCCGACAATCTGCGTCGGCTGATCGGTATCGGTCCGGTCAATGAGAAACTGCTCAAGGCACAAGGCGTCACCAGCTTCGCCCAGATCGCGTCCTGGACAGCGGCCGATATCAAACGGATCGAAGACGTCATGAATTTCGATGGCCGCATCGCGCGCGAACGCTGGATCGAGCAGGCCAAGCTGCTCGCCGCCGGCAACGAGAAGGAATTCGCCAAGCAGTTTCCAACAGCCGGAACCTCCAGCAACAGCTGATCGCCAGGCACGACCTGAAGATTGCAAGCGGCGGCGCCATATCGGCGTCGCCGTTTGCTCTTGGTTCCTGAGTTGGCCCAAAGGTCGGCTTTAAGAGGCAGCGTGCCGTTCCCTCGATTGCGCGCGGGCGGCACCCCATATAGAGCGGTTGATGGCTTCATTGACCGCAGCATTCGGTGCCCATGTCCCTGCCCGCCGCAATTTTTCGCAATGACAAAAGCGCGCGCCAGCTCGTTTTCGACCGGCCGGCCGATATCATCGTGGCGCACGACGCAGGCGATTTCGGGCCGGCTCTGGAAGCAGCACAAGCCGCGCATGATGCAGGCAAATGGCTTGCCGGCTATTTCTCGTATGAGGCGGGCTACCTGCTCGAACCCAAGCTCGTTCCCCTGCTGCCGAACGGACGCCGCGCTCCACTCGTGTGCCTCGGGGTTTTCGATGCCCCGGTCGAACAGGCGGTGCCGCCGCGCAATACGGCGGCGACCAATGGCCCGATCTTCGACGCCCGTGCGACGTGGTCGCCCGAGGATTATGAAAAACGCTTCTCGCGGCTGCACCAGCACATCCGGCAAGGTGATTGCTACCAGGGCAATTTGACCTTTCCCGTGCATGCGCAATGGTCAGGCGAGCCGCTGGCCGCCTTCGATGCGTTGACTGAACGTCAGCCGGTGAAATATGGCGCGCTGATCGCGCTCGGTGAACCCATCGTGCTGTCGCGCTCGCCTGAACTGTTCTTCGAGATCGACGCCGAGGGCATGATCGAGACGCATCCGATGAAGGGAACGGCGCCGCGCGGCGCCACCAAAGCCGAAGACGAACGGCAGAAGATCTTCCTGCGCAATGACGAGAAAAACCAGGCCGAAAACCGGATGATCGTCGATCTCCTGCGCAACGATATCTCGCTGATCAGCGAGGTGGGCACGCTGGACGTGCCGGCGCTGTTCCGCATCGAGACTTACCCGACCGTGCATCAGATGGTGAGCGACGTCAGGGCCAAACTGCTGCCGGGTCTCTCTATCCGCCAGATCTTCGCGGCGCTGTTTCCTTGCGGTTCGATCACCGGGGCGCCTAAGATCCGTGCCATGGAGATCCTGCGCGACCTGGAAGGCACGCCCCGCGATGCCTATTGCGGCGCCATAGGCTGGATCGCGCCCGGCGGCCCGATGCGCTTTTCCGTGGCGATCCGCACCATCTCGCTCTTTTCGGGCGGCGAGGCCGTCTACAATGTCGGAGGCGGCGTCGTCTTCGATTCGACGGCGCAGGAGGAGTATCAGGAGTGTCTGCTGAAAGCGCGCTTCGCGACGGGAACACCGCCGACTTTCAGTTGATCGAGACCATGCGCTGGGAACCCGGCTCGGGCTTCCTGCGCTTCGATCGTCATCTTGCGCGCCTCTATGGCTCGGCGGCGGAACTCGGCTTCCGCTGTGATCCAGGCACGGTCGGCGAGGCGCTGAGCAGCGCGGTCGGCGGTTCCGGCGTTGCCATGCGCACGCGCCTCGTCCTGTCGCACGATGGCGAGGTGACGGCCTCGGCGCAGCCTTATGAACCGCTCGCCGCCGACAAGGTCTGGATGCTGCGGCTGGCGCGGACGAGGCTCGATTCGAACGACACGCTGCTGCGCCACAAGACCAGCCGGCGACAGCTTTACACGCGTGCCCGTGCCGGACACCTCATCACGCAGGCCGACGAGGTGCTTATGGCCAACGAGCGTGGCGAGATCTGTGAAGGCACGATCACCAATGTCTTTGCCGATCTCGGCGACGGCGTGCTGGCGACGCCCCGGCTCGATTGCGGCCTGCTGCCTGGCGTATTGCGCGCGCAGCTTCTGGATGAAGGCCGCGCCCGCGAAGCGATCTACAGCTTGGACGATCTGAAATCCGCCAAGTCCCTGTTCGTCGGCAATTCGCTGCGCGGACTGATCCCCGCAAGACTGACCTGAGACATGACGTCCGTGCCCACTCACACACCCCCAAAACATACGCTGCCCACCCACACGCCCTATGACGGCTCGTCGAAACTGTTCAGCATCGGGCTGAAGCCGCTCGACCCGGCGGCCTGGATCGAGGTCGACGGCCATCTGCTGCCGTATCTCGCCGAAAAGCACCGGCTCTATGCCGAAATCCCAGAGCGCATTTTCGTCGAGGAGGACGGCACGCGGGACGCCCAGCAGGAAGTGCTCGACTTGCTCGCCGCGCATCTCCCGGAGAGGTTCCCCGAAACCCATCGGCTCGGCGGATCAGGCGTCGAGGTGGCGGGCGCGGCGAGCCGTCTGCCTGCTTCCCTCGCCGATGCGCCGCTGGCCAAAGCCTCACTGCTCGTCCAGGAAGACCTGATCCTGATGCGCAGCAGTGACAGCGGCTGGCGGCTGGTCGCCGGCTCGCTCTGCTTTCCCTCCTCCTGGTCGCTCCTGGAAAAGTTCTGCAAGCCGCTGCAGGACATCCACGCGCCGGTGCCGGGTTTCGGCCCGGGCACGCGTCCGGCGGAACTCATAAACCGGATGTTCGATGGCCTTCAGGGGCAGGCCGTCGAGCGCTACAACTGGTCGATCCAGGCCGACAACGCGCTCTACCATCCGCTCTCCGACCTGCAGCGCATCGACCGCGCCACCAACCGGCCGTCGCGCTTTCCCGATGGCGACATCGACGCCCGTGCCTTCATTCGCGTCGAGCGGCAAACCCTACGCAAACTGCCTGTTTCACGCGATATCCTGTTCACCATCCGCATCCATCTCGATCCGCTCGCCGTGCTGGCCAGGCACCCTGATCGGGCGAAGCTCGCGGTGTCTTTCGCCGCCCAGCTCGAAGCACTCGATCTCGCCCAGCTCGACTACAAGGGCCTGACATCGGACCGTGATCGGCTGATGACGGTCCTTAACCACATGGCCAATGACGACTGATCGCTGGTTGGCGCTTTTCGCTGGTTTGTGACAATGATCTGTGATGTAGCGCATGGCCGCCGGGCAAAGATGCCCGGTTTTGTGTGCGCGTTTTCCCAGTTTCCTGGGCTTTGAAGGAGTGCTCGATAAAATGGCGAATGAAAACTGGCCCGTTTACGGTGAGATCAGCGGCCCTGTCGTGATGATCGGCTTCGGCTCGATCGGCCGGGGAACGCTGCCGCTGATCGAACGCCATTTCAAGTTCGACAAGTCGCGCATGACGGTTATCGATCCGCGCGACACCGACCGCAAGCTGCTCGACGAGCGCGGCATCACCTTCGTCCAGGAAGCGGTGACCGAGAAGAACTACAAGAAGCTCCTGACCCCGCTTCTGACCAATGGCGGCGGCCAGGGCTTTTGCATCAACCTGTCGGTTGATACCGGCTCGGTGGACCTGATGCGGCTCTGCCGCAAGCTCGGCGTGCTCTACATCGACACCGTCGTCGAGCCGTGGCTCGGCTTCTATTTCGACGCCAAGGCCGATAACGCCAGCCGCACCAATTACGCGCTGCGCGAGTCGCTGCTCAAGGAAAAGCACGACAAGCCCGGCGGCGCCACGGCGGTCTCCACCTGCGGCGCCAATCCAGGCATGGTCTCGTGGTTCGTCAAGCAGGCGTTGGTCAATCTCGCCACCGATCTTGGCCTGGAGTTCTCGGAGCCCGCGCAGGACGACCGCGAGGGCTGGGCCAAGCTGATGAAGAAGGCCGGCGTCAAGGGCATCCACATCGCCGAACGCGACACCCAGCGCACCAAGAAGCCGAAACCGATGGATGTGTTCTGGAACACATGGTCGGTCGAAGGCTTCATCTCCGAGGGCCTGCAGCCCGCGGAACTTGGCTGGGGCACACACGAGACATGGATGCCGAAGAACGCCAAGAAGCACAAGCACGGCTCGAAGGCAGCCATCTACCTGGAACAGCCGGGCGCCAACACGCGCGTGCGCTCGTGGTGCCCGACGCCCGGCGCGCAATACGGCCTGCTGGTGACGCATAACGAGGCGATCTCTATCGCCGATTTCTTCACCGTGCGTTCGAAGAAGGGCAAGGTGCATTACCGCCCGACCTGCCACTATGCCTATCATCCCTGCAACGACGCGATGCTGTCGCTTGACGAGATGTTCGGCGCCGCCGGCAAGCCTCAGCCGGTGCATCATGTGCTCGACGAGAACGAGTTGATCGACGGCGTCGACGAACTCGGCGTGCTGCTCTACGGCCACGACAAGAATGCCTACTGGTACGGCTCGCAGCTGTCGCTCGCCGAGGCGCGCAAGCTGGCCCCCTACCAGAACGCCACCGGCATGCAGGTCACCTCGGCGGTGCTCTCGGGCATGGTCTGGGCGCTGGAGAATCCCGAGGCCGGCATCGTCGAAGCCGACGAGATGGACTACAGGCGGTGCCTGGAAGTGCAGTCCCAGTATCTCGGACCGGTCAAGGGCTACTACTCCGACTGGACGCCGCTCGATAACCGTCCCGGCCTGTTCCCGGAAGACCTCGACCGGAACGACCCGTGGCAGTTCCGCAACATCCTTGTGCGATAGCAGCACCGCCCACCTGCCTCACTGCCTTGCAATCGCCCGGAAATCGGGCGATTGAAGGGATGCGGACCATAGCGATACGTATTCATCTGGACGCACGTCGCTCTGGAAACTTGGATGCACGCCTCGTGCTTGTCGAAAATCGATTTCCGATTTTTGGGCCGATGCGGAGAGGAGAGGATTTTCACATGATCATTGCGCGCAAAATTCTTTCGATGAGCGTGGCGGGTGCCATTGCGGCGATGCTCGCCGCCTGTGCGACCAGCGGCCCCGATCAACCGCCGATGGCAGCGGCGCCGAAAGGCGTCGAGGGCTCGTGGATCGACGCCAAGGGCACCGGCCTGTCGACCTTCACCGGCGGCACCTTCACGACGGTAGCCACCGACACCGGCCAGAAGCTTGCCGACGGCAGCTACACGATGACCGGCGCCACATCGGTGCAGATCAACGGCACCTCGCTGATCCGCCAGACCGCGGTCAGCTTCAACTGCCTGATGGTGTCGACAAGCCAGCTCAACTGCACGAGCTCCAGCGGTCAGAATTTCGTGCTGACAAGGCGCGTCTGAACCCACGACCATTCGTTTTCCAAGGACGGCGGCCGGTTGGCCGCCGTCCTTTTTTGTGCCGGCAAAGGGTCCCGGATTCCGCTTGCGTCATCCGGAACGCGATGGGAACATGGCCAAAGCGCCGGCTGTTATGTTCCAGTCAAGCAAGAGCGCTAATGGCCTCTGATCAGCTTTCCGGGAGACGAAGATGAAGAAGCTTGCCGCCATTGCAGCCCTGTCAGCCTCAACCCTCGGCCTGTCGGCCGGCGCGTCCTTTGCCGACTACACGCTGAACATCCTGCATATCAACGACTGGCACAGCCGCATCGAAGGCAACAACAAATATGAATCGACCTGCTCGGCGGACGAGGAGACCAAGGGCGAGTGCATCGGCGGCGCGGGCCGGCTGATCACCGCGATCGCCCAGGAACGCAAGAAGCTGGAAGGCCAGAACGTGCTGCTGCTCAGCGCCGGCGACAATTTCCAGGGCTCGCTGTTCTACACAACCTATAAGGGCAAGGTCGAAGGCGAATTCCTCAACGACATGAAGTTCGATGCCATGGCCCTCGGCAACCATGAATTCGACGACGGCGAGGCCGCCTTGGCGCCGTTCCTCGACATGATCAAGTTCCCCGTGCTCGGCGCCAATGTGAAGGCCAACGCGCAATCCAAGCTCGGCGACCGCGTCAAGCCATCTGTTGTCGTCGAGGTCGGCAGCCAGAAGATCGGCATCATCGGCGCGATCACCAACGACACGCCGGACCTCGCTTCGCCGGGTCCCAACGTCGCCATCGAGGACGACGTCAAGTCGATCACTGCCGAAGTCGAGAAGCTCAAAGGCGAAGGCGTCAACAAGATCATCGCCGTGACCCATATCGGCTACAAGCGCGAACGCGACGTCATCGCCAAGATCCCGGGCGTCGATGTCGTCGTCGGCGGCCACAGCCATTCCCTGCTGTCGAACACCGACCCGAAGGCGGAAGGCCCCTACCCGACGATGGTCGACAATCCGGACGGCTACAAGGTGCCGGTGGTGCAGGCGGCCTCCTATTCGAAATATCTCGGCGAGTTCAAGGTGGTGTTCGACGACAATGGCGTCGTCAAATCGGCCAGCGGCGACCCGATCTATCTCGACAAGTCGATCACCCCCGACCCGGCCGTGCTCGCCCGCATCAAGGAGCTTGGGGCGCCGATCGAGGCGTTGAAGAACAAGGAAGTGGCCGAAACCACCGACGTCATCGACGGCAGTCGCGAGAGCTGCCGCACCCGCGAATGCGCGATGGGCAATCTCGTCTCCGACGCCATCCTCGACCGCGTCAAGGGACAGGGCGTCGAGATCGTCATCTCCAATGGCGGCGGCCTGCGCGCCTCGATCGACAAGGGCACCGTCACCATGGGCGAGGTGCTGACCGTGCTGCCCTTCCAGAACACGCTGGCGACCTTCCAGATTTCGGGCAAGGATCTGGTGGCCGGCCTCGAGGGCGGTCTCAGTCAGGTCGAGGACGGCGCCGGGCGCTTCCCCCAGGTCGCCGGCCTGAAATATTCCTTCGACAAATCCGTTGCGCCCAATGCCGGCCGGGTCAAATCGGTGGAGGTCATGGAAGGCGGTGCCTGGACGCCGATCAAGCCGGAGAAGGACTATCTGGTCGCCACCAACAACTATGTTCGCCAGGGCGGCGACGGCTACAAGGTCTTTGCCGACAAGGCCAGGAATGCCTACGACTACGGCCCCGGCCTCGAACAGGTGGTTGCCGACTATCTCGGCGCCCACCGGCCCTACACGCCGAAGCTCGACGGCCGCATCACCGAAATAGCCGCGACCGTCGCCGCGGCGCCTGCGGCCCCGGCAACCGATCCGGCCAAGCCAGCCGAAGCGGCACCGGCCACCCCGGCGCCCGCACCGGCTGAAGCCGCCAAGCCTGCCGAAGCGGCACCGGCAATGCCTGAATTGCCGGCCAACTCGGGCGATATCGCCAACACACCACCGGCCATATCGACGGAAGGAGCACCTCCCCCGCCAGCGCCACCAGCCGCGCTGGCACCGGCCGAGCCGGCAAAACCTGCTGAGGCCGCGCCAGCGGAAGCCAGCCATGTCATCGTTGCCGGCGACACCTATTGGGATCTGGCCAAGAAGGCCTATGGCGACGGCGCCATGTGGAAGGTCATATCGGGCGCCAACAAGGGCTACGAACCCCGCCGGCTTCCTGTCGGCGCAACGCTGACCATCCCGCCGAAATAGCTCGCTTATATGCCTGAATGACACCGCCCGTCCGAAAACCGGACGGGCGTCCTGTTTTCGGGCTAATGCATGTCGCCCAAAAGTGACCTCGGTTTTGGGAGAACGACATGCATAAACCCAAAAGTGACCTCGGTTTTGGGAGAACGACATGCATAAAACAGAGACTTAAAGCGGGTCGTCTGAATCCATTCGGACAATCCGCTGTAAGGTGCGGCCAGACGCTGCATTGAATGCGCGCGCAAGATGGTTAGGTTCGCGTCTCCCGGAGAACCCTTATGACGCTTCCCACCCCCGCCGATCCCAAGGTTGCAAAAGCGCTCGGCCCGTTGCCCGCTGGGCATCCGCCGGTCAAGGCGGGCAAGATCGGCGTCATGCTGGTCAATCTGGGCACGCCCGATGGCACCGATTTCAAGCCGATGTGGCGGTATCTGCGTGAATTCCTGTCCGATCCGCGCGTCATCGAGCTCAACAGGGCGATCTGGTATCCGATCCTCTATGGACTTGTGCTCACCACGCGCCCCAAGAAGTCGGGCGCCAATTACGCCCGGATCTGGAACCGGGAAAAGAACGAGTCGCCGCTGCGCACCTACACCCGTGCCCAGGCCGAAAAGCTGGCCGAAGCGCTGCGCGACCTGCCTGATGTCGTCGTCGACTGGGCGATGCGCTATGGCAATCCTTCGACCGCCAGCATTGCCCAGCGTCTGGCCGACCAGGGCTGCGACCGCATTCTTTCGTTTCCGCTCTATCCGCAATATTCGGCGACGACCACGGCAACAGCCAACGACCAGCTGTTTCGCGCGCTGATGAAGATGCGCCGCGCGCCGGCCGTCCGCAGCGTGCCGCCCTACTATGACGAGCCGGTCTATATCGAGGCGCTGGCGCGTTCGATCGAACGGCATCTGGCGACGCTGGATTTCGAGCCGGAGGTGGTCATCACCTCCTATCACGGCATTCCAAAACCCTATTTCGAGAAGGGCGATCCCTATCATTGCCACTGCCAGAAGACGACGCGGCTGTTGCGCGAACGGCTCGGCTGGGATGACAGGAAACTGATCATCACCTTCCAGTCGCGCTTCGGCGCGCAGGAATGGCTGCAACCCTATACCGACAAGACGGTGGAGAAACTCGCACAGGACGGCGTCAAGTCGATCGCCGTCGTCAATCCCGGCTTTTCCGTCGACTGCATCGAGACGCTGGATGAGATCGGCCGCGAGGCGGCCGAAACCTTCCACCATGCCGGCGGCAAGAATTTCGCCCATATCCCTTGCCTCAACGACAGCGCGGAGGGGATGGCGGTGATCGAGGCGATGGTGCGGCGCGAACTGTCTGGCTGGGTCTAGGAGAAATTCCAGGAAAAGTGTGAAACGGTTTTCCCGGGAAAAGCGAATAGCGCTTTCCCTTGGGAATTTCGTCAACCGGGGTTAGAGCGGCTCGCCGCTCTAACTCCGGAACAACACAAGCTCCGGGGCGTTAAGGCGCGCCGCCGGAGAATGCGATGCCCCGCAAACTCGACCTCAGAACTGGCCAGCCCGTCTGGTCAGCCTATCGCGCGCCTGCGGTGCCGACGGACGGCCTGACCCGGGACGTCAAGACAGATGTGCTGGTCGTCGGCATGGGCATCAGCGGCGCCATGATGGCCGAGGCGCTGACGGCCGATGGCCATCGGGTGATCTGTATCGACCGGCGCGGTCCGCTGAAGGGCTCGACGGCCGCAACCACCGCACTGGTGGCATTCGAAATAGACCAGCCTCTCTCCACGCTCTCGAAGATGGTCGGCAGAGCCTCGGCGCAGCAGGCCTGGCGGCGCTCGCGGCTCGCCGTCTCCAATCTCGCCGGACGCATCGCCGAACTCGGCATCAACTGTGGCCTGAGCCGGGCGCCGTCGCTCTATCTGTCTGGCACGATACTTGGTCCGTCGGAACTGCGCGACGAGGCCAAGGCACGGCGGCTAGCCGGCATCGCCGCGACCTATCTGACGCCGGCGCCGCTGGCGGAGACATTCGGCATCGACCGCGAAGGCGCCATTCTCAGCCACGGCAACATCGCGCTCGACCCGCGTAAGCTGACGGCTGGGCTGCTGCTGAAATCCCTTCAGCGCAAGGCTCGCTTCTACGCCCCCGTCGAAGCGACAGTGATCGAGGATAGCGCCGAAGCTGTTGTCGTCGCGACCAGGGATGGCCCGACCATAACCGCGCGACATGTTGTTCTGGCTACCGGCTACGAACTTGTGGAGATCGTGCCGGCCGCGGCCCACCGGATCATCTCGACATGGGCGATCGCAACATGCCCGCAACCGCGAAAGCTCTGGCCGGACGCAGCGTTCATCTGGGAAGCGTCGGAGCCGTATCTGTATATGCGCACGACGATCGACGGCCGGGTCATTTGCGGCGGCGAGGACGAGGATTTTGTCGACGAAGCGCGGCGCGACGAGCTGATCGCCGACAAGAGCACACGCATCGCCGAGAAGCTCGGCCTGGTATTTCCGCATCTCGACACCAGGCCCGATTTTGCCTGGACCGGTTCGTTCGGCACCACAACCACCGGCCTGCCCTATATCGGCGCCATTCCCCGCCACCCGCGCATCCATGCAGTGATGGGCTACGGCGGCAACGGCATCACCTTCTCGCAGATCGCTTCCGAGATTGTCCCGGCTTCGATCAACGGGCTGGAGGACACGGATGCAAGATTGTTTGCCTTCAACCGCTGATCGCACCCGCAAACAATCCGTCATCACCTGATTGTAACGCATCTGAAACACACTTAAGTCTTTGGTGAAGTCGGCCGCGCGAGAATGGCTTGTGCGGCCTTCGTCTGAGGGAGAGCCAAATGGATTTCAGTGGTTTCGATATTGCGGTTGGTGCACTTGCCCTTCTGGTATTGGTGCTGCTGATCAAAGGCATCAGGACAATCCCGCAAGGCTACAACTATACGGTGGAGCGCTTTGGCCGTTACACCAAGACACTGAGCCCGGGTCTCAATTTCATTTACCCGTTCATCGACCGCATCGGCGCCAAGATGAACATGATGGAGCAGGTGCTCGACGTTCCAAGCCAGGAAATCATCACCCGCGACAACGCCATTGTCGGTGTCGACGGCATCGCCTTTTTCCAGATCCTCAACGCCGCTCAGGCCGCCTACCAGGTTTCCGGCCTGCAGAACGCCATCCTCAATTTGACGATGACCAACATCCGTACCGTCATGGGTTCGATGGATCTCGATGAACTCCTGTCGAACCGCGACGCCATCAACGAGCGCCTGCTGCGCGTCGTCGATGAAGCGGCCCACCCGTGGGGCATCAAGATCACCCGCGTCGAAATCAAGGACATCAACCCGCCGGCCAACCTTATCGAATCGATGGGCCGGCAGATGACCGCGGAACGCAACAAGCGCGCCCAGATCCTTGCCGCCGAAGGCCTCAAGCAGTCGCAGATCCTCGAGGCCGAAGGCCGCAAGGAAGCCGCCTTCCGCGATGCCGAGGCGCGCGAGCGTTCGGCCGAGGCGGAGGCCCGCGCCACCCAGGTGGTGTCGGAAGCGATCTCCAAAGGCGATGTGCAGGCGCTGAACTACTTCGTCGCCCAGAAATACACCGAAGCGTTGGGCAAGATCGGCACCGCGACCAACAGCAAGATCGTGCTGATGCCCTTCGAGGCATCGTCGCTGATCGGTTCGCTCGGCGGCATTGGCGAGATCGCCAAGGAAGTCTTCCGCAGCGAAGGCACGACCGGCTCGCAGAGGCAGGCCGCGCGCCCGCCGGTCGTTCGCCCAACCGACAACTGAGGTCGAAACCAATGATCGACCGCATCGTTTCCGAACTCGGCCCGTGGAACTGGATGGTTCTCGGTTTCGTCCTGCTGGTGATGGAAATCATCGCGCCGGGTATCTTCATGCTGTGGATCGGCATCGCCGCGCTGATCATCGGCGCTGTGTCGCTGCTGATCTGGGACACCGGCTTCTGGACATGGCAGGTCCAGGTCCTCGCCTTCCTGGCGCTGTCGCTGGTCTCGGCCTATGTCGGCAAGAAGCTGGTCGGCAGCCGCAACGACCCGACCGATCAGCCGCTGCTCAACCGGCGCGGCGCGCAGATGGTCGGCAGGATGGCGACACTTGCCGAACCGATCCGTGACGGGCGCGGCCGCATCAAGCTGGGCGACACACTGTGGCGTGTCTCCGGCCCTGACCTGCCGGCCGGCACGCAAGTGCGCGTGACGGGTGCGGCCGATACGGATCTGGAACTGACCGTCGAGGCGGTCTGAACGTTCAGGCGGCGCCGATACGCAGCAGATCATGCAGGTGGATGAGGCCGACTGGTTTCCGGCCCTCCACCACCATCAGGCTGGTGATGGCTGAATTGTTGATCGTCTGCAGCGCCGTTGCCACCAGCGTGTCCGGCGTCGCGGTCTTCGGACCTCTTGTCATCACCTGATCCACCGTCATCGCCAGCAGATTGCTGCCGATGTGACGGCGGATGTCGCCATCGGTGATGATGCCGACCAGCGCACCGTCGACATCGGTGATCGCGACGCAGCCAAACCCTTTGCGCGACAGTTCCAGGATCGCGTCCTGCATGCCGGTGCCCGCAACCACCAGCGGCAGCCTGTCGCCGACATGCATGATCTCGCGGATCTGCGTCAGGTTGGCGCCGAGCTGGCCGCCCGGGTGAAAGGTGCGGAAATGGTCCGGCGTGAAGCCGCGTGCTTCGAGCAGCGCGATCGCCAGCGCGTCGCCCATCACCAGTTGCAGCAGCGTCGATGTCGTTGGCGCCAGGCCGTGCGGACAGGCCTCCGGAGCGCGCGGCAAAAGCAGCACCACGTCCGCCGCCCGCGCCAGCGCCGATGTCTCTCCGGCGGTGACGGCGATCAGCGGAATGGAAAAGCGCCTGGAATAGGCGACGATGCCCATCAGTTCCTTGCTTTCGCCCGACCACGACATGGCGATGATGGCGTCGTCCCTGGCGATCATGCCGAGATCGCCGTGGTTGGCTTCGGCGGGATGGACAAAGAAAGCCGGCGTGCCGGTCGAGGCCAGCGTCGCGGCGATCTTCGAACCGATATGGCCGCTTTTGCCGACGCCGGTGACGATGAGCCGGCCTTCAATCCCCGAGATCATCTCGACCGCCTGGGCGAAAGGCGCGGCCAGCCCATTCTCCAGCGCCTCGGCGAGGGCTGCGACACCAGCCTGTTCTGTCGCCACCGTCCTCAGCGCCGAAGCGATCGAGGCTTGCCTGTCCAAAGGCTTCTTATCCAGGGATCCCGCATGCATGGCTGATGCGATTAGCGCTTTGCCGGCGCGCTGTCCAACGGAAATGGCCCCAGGCATATCGCCCAAACGTGTGCGGTGGTTTCAGACGACGGCAGGCGAGAAACGCACGCGGTATGAATCCCTTTGGAAATCAGCGCTTCAGGCAGCTGACGGGCCGCTGCCTCAACCCTCCGTTAACCATCCCCATTTACGGTTCGGTAAGTATGGCGCGCGTGCGCCGCGCAAGCAGTGGTGGCGATGTCCGGGGTCCAGCCAGAAAATTCGACGGGACGTGGGGGCAAGGCGGTCTGCGCCTTGCTGCTGGCAACCAGCATGTTTGCCTTGCTGCGCCCAACGGCGCTCCATGCCCAGGAAACCGAACTGCGCGGCGAAGTTTCGGAATCGGCGATCCTGTCCGACCAGCAGCGCAAGGCGAGACAGCTGGCCTTGGC
Source organism: Mesorhizobium sp. BR1-1-3 (assembly GCF_020165455.1). NCBI lineage: Bacteria > Pseudomonadati > Pseudomonadota > Alphaproteobacteria > Hyphomicrobiales > Phyllobacteriaceae > Mesorhizobium > Mesorhizobium sp. BR1-1-3. The sequence goes on along the minus strand of NZ_JAIUIC010000017.1, from coordinate 13,266 downwards.
AGCGCAGGGTCAACAGCCGGCCAACGCCGCGCAGGACAATGCGCCGGCCCGCACCTATCTGCCGGCCAGCGCCGGTGCCGTGCCTGACGACGCCGACACTGGCGACGCCACCGCGACCGGCAGCCTCTTTGACCCGCCGGCAGCCACTGACGACACGTCCGCCGACACGGCGGCGCCGCCCAAGCCTCGCCGCCGCTCATCGAGCGCCAGGCAGAATGCGGCTGACCAGGCCAAGGACAGGGCTGCCGACAAGTCGAAAAAGAAGAAGAAATCGACGGCCGACACCTCCGACATCACCGCTTCCACGACCGCCTCCACGCCGGACGCCACCGATGCTGCAGAGACCGATGCGGACACGGCCAACCGCCGCGCACTCACCATCGACAGCGCCGACAGGCAGAAGCTCGACCCAGGAGCGGAGCGTACGGACGCCATCGAAGGCCAGAAGAAGAAGCTGGAGGATGATCCGTTTGCCGCCACCGGCGTCAAATGGGGCTCCTTCGTCATCCGGCCGACGATCGAACAGGGCCTGACCGCCACCTCGAACGGCGATTCGAGCAGTGCAGGCAAGTCGGCGCTGCTGTCCGAGACGGCGCTGCGCTTTTCCGCCGCCTCCGACTGGCGCGAGAACTCCGCTACGATCGACGGCTATGGCCTTTTTCGCGAGACCGTCTCGGGTTACCCGGTTCACGACGAGCAAGGCCGCATCGAAGGCCAGCTCAATGTCGACCTCGACAATGAATTGCGCGCCATCGCCAAGCTCGGCTACGAGGCCGTGCCGGAATCGGCATCATCGCCGGACGCCATTGCCGGCGTCAGCAAGCAGCCGCTGCGGCAGACCATCGATGGCAGCCTGGCCGTCGAAAAGCATCTCGGCAAGATGCAGTACACGTTGACCGGCGCGGTCTCGCACGACTTCTACGGCGACGCCAAGCTATCGGACGGCACCTCGCTGTCGCAGAAGGATCAGGACTCGACGCTCTACACGGCGACGTTGCGCACCGGCTACGAGATCTCCCCTGCCCTGACCCCCTTCACCGAAATCGAGGTCGGCCGCCGGACCTATGATCAACGCATCGACAATGAAGGCTTCGAGCGCTCGTCGACGCGGCTCGGCGCCCGCGCCGGCCTTGCACTCGACATGGGTGAGAAGCTGTCGGGCGAATTCTCGGCCGGCTGGCTCAGGGAAGCGATCGACGACAAAAACCTTGATGCGATCTCGGGTGCCACCGTCAACGCCGACCTCAAATGGTCACCCGAGCGCGGCACCATGATCGGCCTGACCGGGCGGACCACCGTCGAGCCCACGACCACATCGGGCGAAAGCGGCGACATTCTCTATTCCGGCCGCCTGACAGGCGAACGCCAGATTCGCGCCAACCTCACCGCCAACGCGGCTCTGGGTCTCGACTGGCGCGATTACATCGGCATCGACGGCCATGACAGGGTATTGAGCGCCGAGGCCGGCCTGACCTGGTGGCTGAACCGCTACGCCGGCCTGACCACAAGAGTGAGGACCGAGAAACTGACCAGCAACCTGCCGGGCCGGGACTACACCGCCAACAGCATCTTCCTCGGCGTCAAGGTGCAGCGCTGAACGGCCGCACCAACGACATCCGGCCGCTCGCTAGGATGTTTTAAAACGCAGCGCCACGGCGCTCTGACGGCTTCAGCTCGTCGAGAAGCGTGCGGATGACGCCCGCCATGTTCTCGTTCATGTCGCTGCGCCACAGCGCGAAGGCGACATTGGCCTCGACAAAACCCTCCGGCGATCCGCAGTCGAACGTGCGGCCTCGATAGTGGTAGCCGTAGAAAGGCTGCTGCTTTTCCAGCTTCAGCATGGCGTCGGTGAGCTGGATCTCGTTGCCGGCGCCTTTTTCCTGACCTTCTAGGATCTTGAAGATCTCCGGCTGCAGGATGTAGCGGCCGTTGATGTAGAGGTTGGACGGCGCGGTGCCGGCCTTCGGCTTTTCCACCATCTCGGTGATACGGAAGCCGTGATGCGTGTCCTCGCCGCGGCCGACGATGCCGTATTTGTGGGTTTCGGCGGGATCGCATTCCTGCACCGCGATGATGTTGTTGCCCGTCTCCTCGTAGAGCTCGACCATTGCCTTCGTGCAGCTCTTCTCCGACTGCATGATCATGTCGGGCAACAAAAGCGCGAAGGGCTCGTCGCCGACGAGCTCGCGGGCGCACCAGACGGCGTGGCCAAGTCCCATCGGCACCTGCTGGCGTGTGAAACTGGTCTGCCCCGGCGCCGGCTGCAGCCGCTGCAGGCGGGCGAGCTGGTCGTCCTTGCCGCGCTGGGCCAGCGTGTCATAGAGTTCGAACTGGATGTCGAAATGATCCTCGATGACGGCCTTGTTGCGACCGGTGACGAAGATGAAATGCTCGATGCCGGCTTCGCGCGCCTCATCCACCACATACTGGATCACCGGCCGGTCGACGACGGTCAGCATTTCCTTGGGGACAGCCTTGGTGGCCGGAAGAAACCGTGTGCCGAGACCGGCGACCGGGAAGACTGCCTTGCGAACTCTCTTCATGCTTTCAATTATCCGTTTGAGGGCCAGCTCCGCAATCCCCGTTTCAAGACATTTTCACGCCGGAATTGAGGATTACTGGGAAACTGAGGGGAACGTCCACCGGTAAAGCTTCGAAGCGTCTTTTCGTTCCCGGTGGCACCTATGGTAAACTAATTCCTAACCTGGTTCGGCGATGAATGGTCTTTCCTGAGACAGAGAAGGAGGAAAAGATGTCCGTTCGCAATGCCGCAAAAATTTTTACCAGCGTCATGGCGGCAGCCAGCCTATCGCTCGCTCTGCTGATGCCTGGCCCCGCTTTCGCCGATGCCGGTTTCCGGCAATGGGTCGCCGGCTTCCGCGCCACCGCCGTGCAGAGCGGCGTTTCCGGCGCCCTCTACGACCAGGCCTTCAGGAACATCAGGGATATCGATCCCGTGGTGCTGGAAAAGACGCGCACGCAGCCTGAATTCACGGCCCCTGCCTGGGACTATTTCGACAACCGCGTCCATGATCAGTCCGTCGCCGTCGGCCAGCAGATGGCCAGGAAATGGAAGCCGTGGCTGGATCGGATCGAGGCCAGGTTCGGCGTCGACCGTTACATCCTGCTGGCCATCTGGTCGATGGAATCGAATTATGGCGAGATCCTCAAGCGCGACGACATCATGCGCAACGTCGTGCGCTCGCTGGCGACCTTGGCCTACGCCGATCCGAAGCGGGCGAAATTCGCCCGCACACAGCTGATCGCCGCGCTGAAGATCCTGCAGACCGGCGACATCGACGAAAGCCATCTGAGCGGATCCTGGGCCGGCGCCATGGGCCACACCCAGTTCATCCCGACCAGCTATCTGCACTATGCCGTGGACATGGACGGCAATGGCAAGCGAGACATCTGGAATTCGATCCCCGATGCGCTGGCGACATCAGCCAATTTGTTGAAGAAGAATGGCTGGCAGGCCGGCAAGACCTGGGGCTATGAGGTCGCCTTGCCAGCCGGAAAACTTCCCGGCGGTTCCAAGACGCTGTCGCAGTGGCAGGCGCTCGGCGTCGCCAGGGCCAACGGCAAGCCGTTCAAGAACGGCTCCGACAAGGCGACGCTGAAGGTGCCGGACGGCCGCAGCGGGCCGGCCTTCCTGATGATCAAGAATTTCACGGTCATCAAGGCCTACAACAACGCCGACAAATATGCGCTGGCCGTCGGCCTTCTTGCCGACGAAATCGCCGGCTCGAGCGGTCTGGTGCAGGACTGGAAGCGGCCTTTCACCAAGCTTACTTTCGAGGAAAGGCAGGAGCTGCAGAAGCGGCTGTCCCAGCATGGCCTTTACGACGGCAAGTTCGACGGCAAGATCGGCGACGGCTCGAAGACTGCCATCATGGCCTTCCAGGCCAAGGCCGGCTTGACCCAGGACGGCTATCCGAGCATGGAAGTGCTGAAGTGGCTCCGGCAGAAATAGAGCCGCCTGCGGTGCCGCGCGGCCTTCCAGGCGCGCAAAGGACACTGTAGCAATCTGGTTGGGCGGCATTTGCCGAGAAACCGATGCGGTTTTTCGGCAGGACTGCGCCAAGGGACGGAGGAAACGATTGGCTTCGGCTGCGCGCATCGCAGGGCTTGTTCGTCGCATGCCGGTGCTCGTCCTGGCCGTGGTCATGCTTGCCGTCGGCGTGGCTGGCGCCTTTCATGCGCCGGCCATGGCGCAGGAGCAGCAAAACCGCGGCTGGTCGTTGCGCGACCTTTTGTTTCCGCGCCGCAGCGAGCGCATTGAGCCGCCCTTGGATATCCAGAAGCCGAGGCCCAGGCCCAAGGCGAAAAAACCCCGCGCCCCGCGCCCGTCCGCGGAACCGGAAATCCCGGTGGTCGACAAGGCGCCGGACGCGCGCACCGTCCTGGTGGTCGGCGACTTCATGGCCGCCGGCCTCGCCGAAGGCCTCGACACCGCTTTCGCAGAGAATGCCGGCGTCAGGATCGTCGTTCGCAGCAATGGCTCGTCCGGCTTCGTGCGCGATGATTTCTACAACTGGCCCGAACAGATCAAATCGCTGATCGAGACCGAAAAACCCGCCGCCGTGATCGTCATGCTGGGCTCCAACGACCGCCAGTCGATGAAGGTGGGCGACGTGCGCGAACAGCCACGTTCCGAGAACTGGACCAAGGAATATGAACGCAGGACCGACGCGCTGGGCAAAGCCATCGCCGCGGCCAAGGTCCCCTTCCTTTGGGTCGGCATGCCGGCGTTCCGGGTGCCGAAGATGACCTCGGATATGCTTGCCTTCAACGACATCTACCATCAGGCCGCAGAAAGCCATGGCGGCGAATTCGTCGATATCTGGGACGGCTTTGTCGACGAGAACGGCGCCTTCGTCACCAGCGGCCCCGACATCAACGGCCAGCCGGTGCGGCTGCGCGCCGATGACGGCATCAATATCTCGAAGGCGGGCAAGCGCAAGCTCGCCTTCTACACCGAAAAACCGCTGCTGAAGATCCTCGGCCTGACCGCGCCGGGAAGCATGATTACACCGTCCGCTCCGGCGGGCGCCCCTGTCGAGACGCCGGCGCCGGCCGCGCCCCCCATCGTCATCGACCGCACCGCGCCGATGCTGCTCAGCGATCCGGCACTCGACGGCGGCTCGGAGCTGCTTGGCGCGGCACCGCCGGCAAAGGCCAATCCGGACCTGCCCGGTGAAAAGCTTGTGGTCGAGGGCAAGGCACCGATTGCATCGCCCGGCCGCGCCGACGATTTCTCCTGGCCGCCGAAGGCCGCAGCCGCGACCGACACCACGACCGCGATCAATCGTTAGTGTCGCAGCGCGGCTCCGAGGCCGGGCTCAGCGCGGGAGAACGCTCGACCCCATCAACGCCTCGTCGATCGCGCGCGCCGCCTGGCGGCCCTCGCGGATCGCCCAGACGACCAGCGACTGGCCACGACGCACGTCGCCGGCCGCATAGAGCCTGTCGACGCTGGTCTTGTAGTCGCGGTCATTGGCCTCGACATTGCGCGAGCGGCGGCTGTCGGTGGCGATCTTCATCTCACCCTCCAATTCCTTCGCCACACCGGCCGCGGCCGGCCCGGCAAAGCCGATGGCGATGAAAGCGAGATCGGCACGAATGACGAATTCGGTACCGGCGATCGGCTTGCGCTTGTCGTCGACCTCGCAGCACTTGACGCCGGTCAGCTGGCCTTCCTCGCCGATGAATTCGAGCGTCGCCACTTGGAATTCGCGCTCGGCGCCTTCGGCCTGCGAGGACGAGGTGCGCATCTTCGTCGCCCAGTAGGGCCAGACCGAAAGCTTGTCTTCCTTCTCCGGCGGCTGTGGGCGGATGTCGAGCTGTGTGACGCGCACCGCGCCCTGGCGGAAGGCCGTGCCGACGCAGTCGGACGCGGTATCGCCGCCGCCGACGACGACGACATGCTGGCCGCCGGCGATGATGGGATGCGACGGCCACGCCACCGACTGGATCGGTTCGCCGCCGACCCGCCTGTTCTGCTGCACCAGATAGGGCATCGCGTCATGCACGCCGCCGAGATCGTCGCCGGGAATACCGGCCGCGCGCGGCGTTTCGGAACCGCCGCAATAGAGCACGGCATCATGTTCGGCGAGCAGTTCGGCGACCGGCTTGTCGACCCCGACATTGACGCCGCAATGGAAGGTCACGCCCTCGCCCTGCATCTGCTCGATGCGCCGGTCGATATAGTGCTTCTCGATCTTGAAGTCGGGAATACCGTAGCGCATCAGCCCGCCGGGCCGGCTTTCGCGCTCGTAGACATGGACGTCGTGACCGGCGCGGCCAAGCTGCTGGGCAGCCGCCATGCCGGCCGGGCCGGAGCCGATGACGGCGACCCGCTTGCCGGTCTTCTTCTCCGGCGGATAGGGCCTGATATGGCCGGTTTCATAGGCCTTGTCGGCAATCGCCTGCTCGACCGTCTTGATGGCGACGGGAATGTCCTCGAGGTTCAGCGTGCAGGCTTCCTCGCAAGGCGCGGGGCAGATGCGGCCGGTGAACTCCGGGAAATTGTTGGTCGAATGCAGGTTGCGGATCGCGTTGTCCCAGTCGCCATTGTAGACGAGGTCGTTCCAGTCTGGAATCTGGTTGTGGATCGGGCAGCCGGTCGGCCCGTGGCAGAACGGAATGCCGCAATCCATGCAGCGCGCGGCCTGTTTTTCGACCTCCTTGTCAGACATCGGCAGCGTGAACTCGCGGAAATGCCGGATGCGGTCGGAGGCCGGCTGGTACTTGTGCACCTGCCGGTCGATTTCGAGAAAGCCTGTTACCTTGCCCATAGTCCAGTTCCTGCTGTCCAGATGGTGCGGTTTTCGCCGCACCCGTTAACCCCTTGAGGCAGCCATGGCAACCTTGCGCCGGAGGTCAAACTGTCGATGAAGATGGGCCGGGAAGCCTGGGCTCCCCGGCCATTGCAAAGCCTATTCCGCCGCAACGCCCATGCGCATGCGTTCCATCTCGATCAGGGCGCGGCGGTATTCGACCGGCATGATCTTGCGGAACTTCGGCCGGAACGTCGCCCAGTCGTCGAGAATCTCGCGACCACGTACCGACCCGGTGTAGTGCACATGGTTGGATATCAGCTGGTAGAGCCGCTCCTCGTCATGGCTGGTCATGTCGCCGGAGACGTCGACGCGACCCTTGTGGTCGAGGTCGCCGCCATGGTGCAGCAGCCTTTCCATCAGATCGTCTTCTTCCGGAACGGGCTCCAGCTCGACCATCGCCATGTTGCAGCGCTCGGCGAAATCGCCCGCCTCGTCGAGCACGTAGGCGACGCCGCCAGACATGCCGGCGGCGAAGTTGCGGCCGGTCTTGCCGATGACGACGACGATGCCGCCAGTCATGTACTCGCAGCCATGATCGCCGACGCCTTCGACGACGGCGGCGACGCCCGAGTTGCGCACGGCGAAACGCTCGCCGGCGACGCCGGCGAAATAGGCCTCGCCCTCGGTTGCGCCATAGAGCACCGTGTTGCCGACGATGATGGATTCAGCCGCGACGATCTTGGCCTCTTCCGGCGGCCGAATGACGATGCGTCCGCCCGACAGGCCCTTGCCGACATAGTCGTTGCCGGCGCCGACAAGCTCGAACGAGATGCCGCGCGCCAGGAAGGCGCCAAAGGACTGGCCGGCAGTGCCGGTCAGCTTCACCTGGATCGTATCCTCGCGCAGGCCCTTGTGCTTGAAGCGCTTGGCCACTTCGCCCGACAGCATGGCGCCCGCGGAGCGGTCGACATTGCGGATATCGACCTCGATCTTGACCGGCAGCTTGCTCTCGAGCGCCGGCTTGGCCAGTTCGATCAGCTTGCGGTCGAGCACGTCGTCGATCGGGTGCTTCTGCCGCTCGGTCCAGTGCACCGCTTCATGCGGCGCATCCGGCTTGAAGAACATCTTCGAGAAATCGAGCCCTCGCGCCTTCCAGTGCACGATCAGGTCGCGCTTTTCCAGAAGATCGGTGTCGCCGATGATCTGGTCGAGATGGGTGTAGCCCATCTCGGCGAGCAGCTCCCTCACCTCTTCCGCGACGTAGAAGAAGAAGTTGATGACATGCTCGGGCGTGCCCTTGAAGCGCTTGCGCAGCACCGGATCCTGCGTCGCGACGCCGACCGGACAGGTGTTGAGATGGCATTTGCGCATCATGATGCAGCCGGCCGCGATCAGCGGTGCGGTCGAGAAGCCGAACTCGTCGGCGCCGAGCAGCGCGCCGATGATGACGTCGCGCCCTGTGCGCAAGCCACCATCGACCTGCAGCGCAACGCGCGACCGCAAGCCGTTCAGCACCAGCGTCTGGTGTGTCTCGGCAAGGCCCATTTCCCACGGGCTGCCGGCATGCTTGAGCGAGGTCAGCGGCGAGGCACCGGTGCCGCCGTCATAGCCAGAGATGGTGATGTGGTCGGCGCGCGCCTTGGCGACGCCCGCCGCGACCGTGCCGACGCCGACTTCCGACACCAGCTTGACCGACACGTCGGCCGCCGGATTGACGTTCTTCAGGTCGTAGATCAGCTGTGCCAGATCCTCGATCGAATAGATGTCGTGATGCGGCGGCGGCGAGATCAGGCCGACGCCCGGCGTCGAATGCCGGACCTTGGCGATGGTGGCGTCGACCTTGTGGCCGGGCAGCTGGCCGCCCTCGCCGGGCTTGGCACCCTGCGCCACCTTGATCTGCATCATGTCGGAGTTGACGAGGTATTCGGCCGTGACGCCGAAACGTCCCGAGGCGATCTGCTTGATCGCCGAGCGTTCCGGGTTCTTGCCGCCGCCCGGCAGCGGCAGATAGCGGTCGGCCTCTTCGCCGCCCTCGCCGGTGTTCGACTTGCCGCCGATCTGGTTCATCGCGCGCGCCAGCGTCGTGTGCGCTTCGCGCGAGATCGAGCCGAACGACATCGCCCCGGTCGAGAACCGCTTGACGATGTCGGCCGCCGGCATGACGTCGTCGAGCGCCACCTTCTTGCGGCCGGTTTCCCCGGCCAGCTTGAGCTTGAACAGGCCGCGAATGGTCTGGGCGCGGGCCGTCTCGCTGTCGATCTGGGCGGAATAGTCCTTGAAGGTTTCCCACGATCCCTGGCGCACGGCGTGCTGCAAGGTGGCGACAGCATCGGGCGACCAGATATGCGCCTCGCCGCGCATGCGGAACATGTATTCGCCGCCGACCTCGAGGCTGTTGCGCAGCACGGGGTCGTTGCCGAAACCGTCATTGTGGCGGCTGAGCGTCTCGGCCGCGATCTCGTCCAGGCCGACGCCTTCGATCAGCGTCGCGGTGCCGGTGAAGTATTGCTGCACGAAATCGGTCTTCAGGCCGATGGCGTCGAAAATCTGCGCGCCGCAATAGGACTGGTAGGTCGAGATGCCCATCTTGGACATCACCTTGAGGATGCCCTTGCCGATCGACTTGATGTAGCGCGAGACGACTTCGTAGGCGTCCACTTCCTTCGGCAGCTCGCCGCGCTTGTGCATGTCGAGCAGCGTGTCGAAGGCGAGGTAGGGATTGATCGCCTCGGCGCCATAGCCGGCGAGGCAGCAGAAATGATGCACTTCGCGCGGCTCGCCGGATTCGACGACGAGGCCGACCGAGGTGCGCAGCCCCTTGCGGATCAGGTGATGATGGACCGCCGCCGTCGCCAGCAGCGCCGGGATGGCGATGCGGTCGGGCCCGACCTGGCGGTCGGACAGGATGATGATGTTGTAGCCGCCGGCAACCGCCGCCTCCGCCCGCTCGCACAACCGATCGATGGCGCCCTGCATGCCCGCGGCGCCTTCGGCGGAGCCATAGGTGATGTCGATCGTCTTGGTGTCGAAACGGTCCTCGGTGTGGCCGATGGAGCGGATCTTCTCGAGATCGCCATTGGTCAGGATCGGCTGGCGCACTTCGAGCCGCTTGCGGCGCGAATTGCCGACAAGGTCGAAGATGTTGGGCCGCGGCCCGATGAAGGACACCAGGCTCATCACCAGCTCCTCGCGGATCGGGTCGATCGGCGGGTTGGTGACCTGGGCGAAGTTCTGCTTGAAATAGGTGTAGAGCAGCTTCGACTTGTCCGACATCGCCGAGATCGGCGTGTCGGTGCCCATCGAGCCCACCGCTTCCTGGCCTGTCGTCGCCATAGGCGACATCAACAGCTTGGTGTCCTCCTGGCTGTAGCCGAATGCCTGCTGGCGATCGAGCAGGCTGACATCCTTGCGCAACGCGCGCGGTTCGACCGGCTTCAGATCTTCGAGGATCAGCTGCGTGTTGGCGAGCCAGGTCTTGTAGGGATGCTTGGTCGCGATCTCCGACTTGAGCTCCTCGTCGGAGACGATGCGCCCCTTCTCCAGGTCGATCAGAAGCATGCGGCCAGGCTGCAGCCGCCACTTCTTGACGATCTTCTCCTCCGGCACCGGCAGCACGCCGGCTTCCGAGGCCATGATGACGCGGTCATCGTCGGTGACGATGTAGCGCGCCGGGCGCAAGCCATTGCGGTCGAGCGTGGCGCCGATCTGGCGGCCATCGGTGAAGACCACCGCCGCCGGTCCGTCCCACGGCTCCATCAGTGCCGCATGGTATTCGTAGAAGGCCTTGCGATCGGCATCCATGAGCTTGTTGCCGGCCCAGGCTTCCGGGATCAGCATCATCATGGCATGGCTGAGCCTGTAGCCGCCCTGGAACAGGAACTCGAGCGCATTGTCGAAGCAGGCGGTGTCGGATTGGCCGTCATAGGAAATCGGCCACAGCTTCGAGATGTTGTTGCCGAACAGTTCGGAATCGACCGACGCCTGGCGCGCAGCCATCCAGTTGTTGTTGCCGCGCACGGTGTTGATCTCGCCATTGTGGGCGACCATGCGGTAGGGATGCGCCAGCTTCCATGACGGGAACGTGTTGGTCGAGAAGCGCTGGTGGACGAGGATCAGCGCGGTTTCGAAGCGCGGGTCCTTGAGGTCCTTGTAGTAGGCCCCGACCTGATAAGCCAGGAACATGCCCTTGTAGACGATGGTGCGCGCCGACAGCGACACGCAATAGGCGCCGACGTCCATGTTGTCGTTCTCGGCATAGATGCGGCCCGAGATGACCTTGCGCAGCAGATAGAGCCTGGCCTCGTATTCCTCGTCATCGGTAATGTCTGGCGTGCGGCCGATGAATATCTGCCGATGGAACGGCTCGGATGCCACGATGTCGGGCGCCTTCGACAGCGACGAATTGTCGACGGGCACGTCACGGAAACCGATGAGCGGAAGTCCCTCGGATTGCGCCGATTCGGCAATGATGTCCTCGATATGGGCGCGAAGGGCCGCGTCCTGCGGCATGAACCAGTGTCCGACGCCGTACTGGCCCGCCGGCGGCAGCTCGACGCCCTGGGCTGCCATCTCCTCACGGAAGAACTGGTCGGGAAGCTGCACCAGTACGCCGGCGCCATCGCCGACCAGCGGATCGGCGCCGACAGCGCCGCGATGCGTCAGGTTTTCGAGCACAGCCAGCCCGTCCTCGACGATCTGATGCGACTTCACGCCCTTCATGTTGACGATGAAGCCGACGCCGCAGGCGTCATGCTCGTTGCGCGGATCGTAGAGGCCCTGGGCGGAAAATCCGTTGGCGCTTCGGCCAATATTGGATCGCAAGGTGGTTTTGACGGTTGCCGCTTTCGTCTGCGCGGCCTGGCCGTTCGTCGCAGAGTGCGTCATGTCCGTCATCTCCTGTCCTCCTTCCCAGCCATTCAGGCGCTGGTTTGCCTCGGCAAGCGCTTGGCTCACCCTGATCCTTGTGGCACGTCTTGCGAAATCCTGTCGAACCAGGCGGCTTTCCGCATGGATCGCATCCGGTAATCGTACAGGCCAGAGTCTGGCTGTCCACCTGTCGCTCGCGGCAACAGCCGGAGAGGCCCAAATGATACGCCAATCCAGCTCGTTTTGTGCGACAAAATAAGACAGCACTACTGTCCTAAATTTTTATGGCAGAAATCCCGGACGCACACAAGACCGATTTGCAAAAAACTTGGGGCATTCGCGACAGAAAATGTCGTGAAGCTGAGGAAAAACGTAAGCTTCAGTCGTCGGCTTGGGCTTTGCCCGTTGGCTGGCTTTACCGTTTTTCCGGCGCCTGGCCCTTGCGATCAGCACGCGAAACCGGTCAACTTCAGTCTGATTTTCCCCAACCCCCCGTTCTCCCAAGACATAGGCAGATGCATGTTCTTCGCTTCCGACAATTGGGCAGGCGCCCACCCCAACATTGCCGCCGGCCTGTCGGCCAATGCCGGCAGCTTTTCCACCGCCTATGGCGACGGAGCGCTCGACCAGGCAGTCTACCAGCGCTTCAGCGAGATTTTCGAACGCGAGGTCGCGGTGTTCTTCGTCGCCACCGGCACGGCCGCCAACTCGCTGGCGCTGACCGCTTACAACAAGCCGGGCGGCATTTCCTTTGCTCATCGCGAATCGCATGTCATCGAGGACGAATGCGGCGCGCCGGTGTATTTTTCCGGCGGCTCACGCCTGCATGAGATCGATGGCGCGCTGGGCAAGATCGATCCGCACAATCTGGAAAGGACCATCGGCCGTTTCGCACCGGAAATCGTCCATTGGGGACGGCCGATGGCCGTTTCGATCACCCAGTCGACCGAGGTCGGCACTATCTACGGCCTGGATGAGATCGAGACGATCGCGGCGATCGCCAAACGATATTCGGTGCCCTTGCACATGGACGGCGCCCGCTTTGCCAATGCGCTGGTCGCGCTCGACACGTCGCCAGCCGAAATGACCTGGAAACGCGGCGTCGACATCCTGTCCTTCGGCGGCACCAAGAATGGCTGCTGGTGCGCCGAAGCGATCGTGCTGTTCGATCTTGATCGTGCCAGGGAATTGGCGTTCCTGCGCAAGCGCGCCGCCCAGCTGTTTTCGAAATCGCGCTTCGTCGCGGCGCAGTTCGAGGCCTATTTCAAAGACGGATTGTGGCTGGACACCGCCCGCCACGCCAACGCCATGGCCGCACGCCTTGCCGCCGCGATCGAGGATTCGGCCACGGCAAAGCTGGCATGGCTGCCGCAGGCAAACGAGGTTTTCGCAGTAATCAAGAAAGCCGAAGCTGAAAAGCTGCAGGCAGCGGGTGCGGCGTTCTATGATTGGCACAAGCCGCACGGCTTTGACGGCCACATCAGCGAGGACGAGTTGCTGTATCGCTTCGTCACCAGCTTCGCGACGACGGCCGATGAGGTCGACCGTTTTGGCCAGCTGATCGCCTGATACCGAAATCCCCGATAACAAAAAAGCGGCGCCCTTGCGCGCCCCGTAC